>CAJFVW010000245.1 GCA_904420575.1 uncultured Gordonibacter sp. | reverse complement strand
GCCAACGAAGACGACGACGGCTACGATCCCTACTCCGACCGCCGCGAAGAACCTCCCCTGTTCGAACCGGATCCGTGGGACTAAATAGACACCATCATTGCCGTGGCCGATGGCAGCATGGAATACGACGAATTGGTTGCCTGGATCCAAGCGCAGCTATAGGACGCGCCTTGCATGCGTGCACCAACATTGTTGGCTAGGTTTGCTTCAGTACAGATACCGCCACCGCCTCCCTCCGGCTGGTAGCCCGCGCTACCCGTCTTTACTAAGTTGTAATTTGCCAAAGTGTAACTTAGTAAAGTATACTGTGGTAAAAACAAACTAGAAGGAGGGCGGCTATGGCGTTCGTCGGTAGAAAACGGGAGCTCGCAGCTCTAGAA
The DNA here is from genome assembly GCA_904420575.1 of uncultured Gordonibacter sp. Lineage (GTDB taxonomy): Bacteria > Actinomycetota > Coriobacteriia > Coriobacteriales > Eggerthellaceae > CAJFUR01. The sequence continues at coordinate 16,394 of CAJFVW010000245.1, read as the reverse complement.
AAGCTGTATGCGACCGATGCGTTCCAGATGCCTGTCGTCTATGGCCGTCGCCGCGTCGGCAAGACAAGTTTAATTGCAAGATTCGTCGAAGATAAGCCGGCAGTGGTCTTCACCGCGCAAGAGTCCAGCGCGAAGGAGAACCTGGTCGCGTTCAGCAGGGCGGTCTTCGAACTCTCGGAAGCCAGCGGCCTGTCCTCTACAACCAGTTACACGTATGAGCTCGATGCCGCGGTTCCCGTCTACGAGACGTTCGATGCCGCGCTCGATCAGGTTTTCCGTCTTGCGAAAGCGCGCCGCATCGTGTTCGTGATCGACGAATACCCCTATCTGGCACAGAGCTATCGGCCTATCTCTTCGCTGCTTCAAGCGAAGATCGATCGCGAGAAGGACGAGAGCAAGCTGTTCCTCGTGCTCTGCGGCTCGTCTATGAGCTTCATGGAGCATCAGGTTCTTGGTCATCAGAGTCCTTTGTATGGTCGCCGGACGTCACAGATCAAGGTGGAGCCGTTCGACGTGTTCGAAGCGAGAGAGCTGCTTGGCGACGTGTCGGCCGAGGAGGCGGTCGCATGGTATGGCATGGTCGGCGGCGTTCCGCTGTACGTGGAGCAGTTCGACTGTGCCCTGTCGCTCGAACAGAACATTGCCGATAACATCCTACGCACCGATTCTTTTCTGTTCGGCGAGCCTGATTCATACCTTCAGCAGGAGTTGCGCGACCCTTCCATGTACAACGCCGTTGTTCGGGCGGTGGTTTCGGGCATTGGCAAACCCGCCGAAATTGCCGATGCGGCAGGCGTCGATTCAGCTGCTCTAGCGGGATATTTGAAAAGCCTGATGGAATTGGGCATCGTGCAGAAAGAGCAGCCGGTCATCGACGCGAACCGGAAGAAGGTGCGCTACCGCATTGCCGATAACCTCTTCCGCTTCTGGTATCGGTTCGTCCCGCGCTACCTCACGCCGCTACAGGTTGGCCGGGCCGACGATATCGCCCGCCTCATTATGGAGCGCCATCTTTCCACGTATTTGGGCCCATCGTTCGAGGAAGTGTGTCGGCAATGGCTGCTACGGGAAATGGGCGGAGAGCGCATGCCTCAGCTGATCTTGAACATCGGACGTTGGTGGGGGAACGACCCCGTGCGCAAAGAGCAGGCCGAGATCGACATCGTGGCTCTTTGCGACGACGATGCGATCCTGTTCGCCGAATGCAAGTGGAGGGAAAAGGCCACCGATGTGGACGTCTTGGAGACGCTCGAACGTCGAAGCCTACTGATTCCGGCGCGTGAGCGCATCCTCTTTGTCTTTTCGAAAGCGAAGTTTACCGATGCGTGTCAAGACCGCGCTGAAAAGATAGGTGCCACCCTGGTGAAGCTGTCGGACATGGGGCTATGACGGAAGCGAAGCGAGTCGAAGGATCTCAGGCGTCCCAAGATCCTTCGACTACGCGCTTGGCGTTCCGCCCAAGATGGCATTTTGGCACGCTATTTGTTGGCGCGGGTCGCGTTGTCGGGGTTGATGGTCATGCTTTGGAAGCGTTCGGCCATGTATTCGTTATCGAAATGCTTGGCATAGAACGCCTCGATGGGCGTGTCCGCCGTGCTTCCCGACAGTCGCTCGTACCAGCAGTCGAGCGACTGCAACGTCATGACGCCGTCGACGATCATCAGCACGGCACAGATGGACGTGATGGTATAGCGCAGCTTCCAGGGAATCAGGTTCACCAGCTTCAGCATCCACGGCAGCAGCAGCTTGATCCACACGACGCCGAGCAGGCCCCACATGGCCATGAACATGCCGTTCGTGCGGCCATCGATGGAAAGGAACGTGCCCGTGTAGTCCCACGCCACGGCGCCGAAGGCGAATTCCATGAACCAGCTGGTCAGATATTCGAACGCCCCGCCGATCACCGCGCTGATCAGGAAGATGAGGATGACCGGCTTGTCATGGAACCGGTTGAGCGCCATGGTCATGAGCACGGCCCCGAATCCGTAGATGGGGGAGAACGGCCCGAACAACATGCCAGCGCGGTCCTGATACTCTCCGGGCTCCACCACCACGAAGTGGTACACCGTTTCTATGACGAGTCCCAACACGCAGCACACGACGAAGATCCAGAAGATGTTGAAGAAGTTCAGGGTGATGTAGCCCTTCCCTGTCTCGTCTCGGCCGAGCGTACCCTCTTCCACCTGCTCGCGCGTTTCCATGTCGCGCAGCAGGCGCTGCAGCTCGCGCTCTTCGGAAAGCGACGGGTCGATGTAGCCCGACAGGGCGATGAGCAGCACCATGATGACGGCGAAGAAGATGAGGTCGGTGTTGATGCCGAACAGCATCATGTCGCAGATGATGCCGGCGACGGCCAGGGCGATGAGCACTTCGGCCGTCTGCGCGGCATGGCGCCGCTTGTTGCGCAGGAGGCGCACGCCGAAGACGACGAACAACACCGCCAGCAGCACCAGCACTCCCACCATCACGAACGTGATGACGGTGGACGTCATGGTCTCGTCGTTGAACGCCCCTTCTTGGAACAGGCTGACGATGACGAAGGCGACAAGCGCCACCATGGGCAGCGTTGCGATGCCGCCCAGGAGGCACAGAATGCCGAACAACTTCACCAAGACGGGAAGCTTCTGCCTGTCGATAGGCGCCTCGTCGGGCACTCCTTCGATGGTATTCACGCTCTGGTCGCCGCTCATGCCCTCTCCTTCTTGAACAACCAAGGGCAGCCCCGCCCCGAAAAACACACAGGCGATACCATACCATGCGGCCAGAACGCGCGCGAAATCCCATAGACAAAAGCCAGAAACCTTGCTTTCGAATCGTCGGTTCAGGTTATCTATTCAATTGATTCGTTGCCCTATAGCATGCTCGCGATGTTGAAACCGTCATGCGTGGCTTGTAGCACGTCGCCTATCTTGCGGCAGTCGCCTATAGCGTAAGTGTCAGGCGCAATGCCTTCGAATTCTTGCAGCGAGGCTTTGTTGGGCGCAAAGCCAAGCGAGAGCACGATCGTGTCCGCCTCCACCAAAACGCGTTCGAAGGATCGGTTCATGAGAGCCGCACCTTCGCTGGTGATGCGTTCCAGCATATGCTCGAACAAAAAGACAACGTTGTTCTGGCGAAGCTCTAGGTCAAGGCATTTGATCCATCGGGACAGGGCCTCGGCAGCCGTGCCCATATCCGCAAGCGTGACCTGCCTGCCCTCTCGCGCAAGCTGCAATGCCGTCTCCGCTCCGCTGGGGCCGCCACCCACCAAAAGCACTTTCTCGCCCACGTCCGCCACTTTGCTGTCCACATCGCCGAACCAAACGACCCTGTTGAGCTCTTCGCCAGGAAAATGCGGGATTATCGGCTCGGAGCCCGTGGCCACCACCACCGCATCAGGATCGAGTTCTGCGACCATGCCGCGTGTTGCGCAAACGCCCGTCCTTGTTTCGATGGCGGGGTTCTTCGTTACTTGTCCCACCAGCCAATGCAGGTATCGGCGCATGTCCTGCTTGTACTCTACCCCTGCGGCCAGGACGAGCTTGCCCCCGAGATGCAGGGATTGCTCGAAGATGACCGATTCGCAGCCGCGCTCCGCCGCCGAGAGCGCTGCCTGCATGCCGGCGGGACCGCCGCCGACGATTGCGACCTTGCGCGCCGTCGCCTCTTTGGCCATGCTCGCGATCTGAAGCTCTTTTCCCAGCTTCGGGTTTACCGCACAGCGTATCGGCAGCATCCGGCCAGAATACCCATTGCACTTCCAGCAACGCAGGCACGGCCTGGTGTCTTCGCTCCTTCCCTTGCGGGCGTTGTTGACCACCTGCGGATCAGCCAGAATCGCACGCGCCATGGCAACCATGTCGGCCTGGCCATGGGCAACGATGTCCTCCGCCTCTTCCATGGTGGCAATGGACCCCACTGTCACGATTGGAACTTTCAATTCCTTCTTGAAGCGCTCTGCAAAATGCACGTTTATGCAGTGCGGCAAGTACATGGGCTGAATCATGTAGCGCGTAGTCGCCTCGGTGCTGCACATGCCGGCAGAAACATGCAGAAGATCGATCTTGTCTTCGATCATTTTCACGAACTCGATGGTTTCGTCGGGATGCATTCCTCCGGCAACCAGCTCGTCTGCGCTGATACGGTATTCGATGCCGAAGTCTTTGCCGACCTTGCTCCGTATCGCATCCAGACATTCGATGGCGAACCGCGCTCGGTTCTCTAAACATCCTCCGTATATGTCGGTCCGCTTGTTCGAATACGGCGAAAGGAACTGCGCGACAAGATGGCCGTGAGCGCCATGCAGCATGGCCATTTCCAAGCCCGCCTTCTTGCAGCGCAGAAACGCATTCGCGAAGCTTTCGATGACGTCGTCGATCATGCGCTGGTCCATCTCCACGAGGGTCCGCCGCGGCCGGTGCTCGGCCTGCGCGGCGGCAATCTCGTTTTGGTCGTAGACTGCCGACGGCGCTATGTTCTTGCTCCTTGTTCTGATCGAGCGGCCTCCATGCTGAATTTCTATAGAAAGTTTGGCGCCATATTTGCTCACCGCCTCGTTGACGCGAAACAAATAGGGAATGGCCTGGTCGGAACCAAGATTGACCAGAGGTCGGCCGGTATCTGAAAAACCGAAGTCGATGGGCGTCTCGCCGATGGTTATGATGCCTGCTCCGCCTTTGGCCAAGTTCTCGTAATAGGCGACCATTTCGGCCGTGCCTTCGCCCGAGAACAAACCCATGTTGTAGCCTGTAGGCGCAAGTTCTATGCGGTTCTTCACCGTCAAAGACCCAAACGAGAAGGGGGACAGCACGTGGCTGAAATCTTTCATCGCCTCTCCTTGATGCTCGCTTCGAGCTGTTCCGTTTTGCGCGACCGCGTAGGGCGGGTCACTTCTGCAAGGCACGATAGACCCCTACCCCGGCGCCAGAGAAATGGATGATGGGCTTGTCAAGCCGGGAAATGCGATAGGGGCAGTGCTTTACCCCGGCCGGAATGAAGAGAACGGCGCTTCTCTCGAGCACGACCCATTCGCCATCCACCATGAATTCGACGACGCCATTGAGGTTTTCGGGGTCGTCGGGATCCGATCCGACGAACCCGATGATCTCGTCGAAGTCGTGCGTATGCTGGACTTGCAGTTCCTCTGTGGTGCGAAGGTACCACGTGAACGTGAAATAGGGAGCGTTGGGGATCACGTCCGAATTGAGCAGAATGACGTTGCGGCGCATCAACTCCCCGGTCGGTTTCACATTGTCGATGTCTTTGCCGTAAAACGAAACGTACTGCATCGCGTTCTTCATTGGAAGCTCCTCTCCTCTTTGGTAATCGGAAACAACCTGTTCTGACGCTTGAGCATCTCGCCCTCTAAGGCTGCGTAAACGGCCTCACATCACCTTCTTCCTCCAGAAAAGGTAGGCCAGAAAGCCCATTGCCAACAGAACCGGCCCCGTTGCATAGGCGGCGGTGTAGCCCCAGGCGTCCGCCACCCAGCCACCTGCCATTGCTCCGAAGCCCTGCCCCACGTCAACGCCCATGTAGAACGTGGAGGCGGCAACGCCCCGATGCTCTTCGGGCGCGTCCTTCAGGATTTGCCCCTGCAAAGAAATCTGGGCGACTCCTTGACCGACGATGCGAAAAAGGGCGGCCGCAATGATGCAGGCGAGGGAATGCGCAAAGGCAACGCACATCATGGCCACGCACTCGAAGACGAACGACGGCAAAAGCACGGGAGCAAGGCCCTTTCTATCGACGATCCTGCCGGCAAAAGGACGCGCCGCCACCATGCCGATCGAAGATATGAAAAAGAACAGGGTGACGCCCTCTATCGCCCGCTCGGAGCCAAGCAGCACGATCAAGCTGGTGGTCAGGCCAGCACAGAACGCAAACGACATGACCGCAACAGAGAGCGGAAGCGCATCAAGGCAAATCAGGTCGCCCACGGTAATGCGGACGTGCTGCGCTCTCCGCTGCTTGGCGGCGGACGGAAGCGGCACAAGCAGAAAGACCGTCAGGGCCATGGCACTGGCACTTCCCCAGAACACGGCACGAAGGCCGGCGCAATCGGCAATCAAAACGCCCAGGCTCGGCCCAATCGCAAGCCCGAGCGTCGCAGCAATGCCCACATAGCCCACGCCTTCTCCCAAGCGTTTCGTGGGCACGAACCCGGTGGCAACCACTGCCAGCACCGTCGTTTGAATGCAAAGCGCCAGTGCATGCAGAATGCGAAACGCAACCAGCATCGCCACATTCGGGGCGCAGGCATAGCCGACGAACGAGGCGACCGCTATGACGCATCCGCCCATGAGAAGCCCCTTTTTGTCGACGTGGTCGGCGACGAAACCAACAAGAGGGCGAAAAACAAGTGCGAACAGGGAGAACATTCCCGCAACGAACCCGCCCATGGCAGTGGAATGCCCCAAGGCAACCACATAGTTGGCAATGAGCGGAATGGTCATGTTGAACGACACCATATAGACGAACTGCATGAAGAGGCAAACCGCGAAATACGGGTTCAGCAGCCTCTCGTCGCCTTGGGGTTTCTTCTGGGCGCCCAACATGATGCATCATCAGTCCTTTGCCTTGGGGCAATCGGCTTACTCAATCGATTCTTTGACCTCGGTCGATGTGGCGCTTGGCGCAGCAGGCGCCTTCGGGGCTGCAGGTGCCCCGGGAGCCTTGGGAGCCGCAGGCGCAGAAGGCGCGCTCGGCGAAGGTGCCGCTTGAGCCGTTTCGTCAAAGGGCGTCTTGCAAAATGGGCACTTCTTGGGAAGCACGCCATTGGTGTAGTTGACTTTCTTGCCGCACGTTGGGCATTCAACGGCCGCATTGGCCTCTGCCGGTCTGAAACACATGATGGCTTTCCTTTCCAACCGCCGCACGGTCAAGGGAACGCGGCGCATGCCGCATCCCCTTGACCCCTCGTGCGCGCTAGCCTTTTACTTCGAATTTCGTCTTGCACCAGGGACACTTGGTCGTGTAGCTGCGGAATTCACGGCTGGTCACGATCTTCTTCAACGGCTTGCCGCAGTTGGGGCAAACCTTCGGCGCCTGGTCCTCCAACTCCTTGATGCCATCGACATCTTTTTGATCTGGGCTGTAAGGCATGATCGGTCTCCTTTCGTATCGTTCGCCCGCTTGAAGAAAGACCTCCACTACTTGTCTGGCAACGTCTTTAAGGCATGAAGCAGGCAACGCCTTCTCCACCAAGCTCCTCCATGCGCTTTGCCAGGTCTTCGACGGCAACCGCCTCCATGCACTGCGCCAGGCAGTGGTGCGCACAGGCAGGCTTCTTGCCTTCTTCGATGCGGTCCACACACAGGTCGCACAGCGCCGAGGGCACGGGAACGTAGTTCCAATACCACTTGTCGTCCATCTTGACCGGGCCGAATTCGGCAAACTTGATTCCCCACTCTTCCTGGGATTCAATATGCTTTTCTTGGCGGCAGGCAATCTCGCAGCTATGGCAACCGGTGCAGTACTTGTAATCAATGAGCAGAGCGTACTTGGTCATGTCTTGTCCTCCTTTCGAATCGCTATTCGCCGGGATGCACGTTTTCGTACAGGTACGGGGACTTCTCGCCAGCATCAGGGAAGCTGTTCGGGCCGCGGTCTTCGCGCGGCACGTACTCGGTAGGATCCTGCATGGCGGCATCGGGATTGGTCACCTTGGAAATCTTGCACAGCACGCCCTTGTAGGGAGCGCCATACCCCAGCTTGCCCACCTTGTACATGGGAATGAGCTTGTTGATGTTGGACTTCCACACGCCGAAGAGGTTGGGGAACTCGCCTTCCTGTTCGGGGAACCACCAGCCATGGGCCGCATGGATGACGCGCTCGTCGACCTCGTAGGAGATGCGGGCCCGCTCGCAGCATTTGCCGAACTGGTTTTCGATGAGTACCCAGTCGCCGTCATTGATGCCGTACTTCTCGGCCGTCTTCGGGTTAATGGTCACCAGCGGATCGGGCGTGCAGTTGCGAAGCGACGCGATCTGCCGATGCTCGGAATGGAACGACACGAAATCGCGCCCGCCCGTGGTAAGCACCAGCGGGTATTCCTTGTAGAGCTCCGGCGTGCTGTAGGGGCTCATGGGCGGCTCGATGAAGTACGGAAGATCGCGTTCCCCGAAGTCGTCGTAAATGGACGAGCATATTTCAATCATACCGGTGGGGGTGTTGAAGCCGGGCTCGCCGTCGGGCCTCAGCAAGCCCTTCTCGTACTTGCGGTACACCTGCTTCTGCTGGAACACGCCTGCCTCGCGCAGGTCGTTGAAATCCCAATCGTACTGGGTATGGATTTGGGCGGTGAAGAACTCTTCGGCCGTTTCCCAAGGCCACGCTTCGGGATTGAGGCGTTTGCCAATGGCCATGTCTATCTCGATGTCCGACTTGCACTCGCCGGGATCTACGGCCTGGTTCATGGCGCCGAGGAAATGGGTGTTGCGCCCGAAATGCGGAAGCACCACCGCGTCTTGCGCGGCAAAGCCGGCCAGGGGCAGCACCAGGTCGCATACGGCCATGATGGTAGGGGTCATGAACACGTCATGGGCGGCATTGAAGTCGCACTTCATGAGGGCGTTGTACCACCGTTCGGGTTCAGCGTAGCAGGTGGGGCTCAACGGGTTGGAGCCATAGAAATAGGTCATCTTGATGGGATAGGGCTGTTCGGTTTCCAAAGCGGTCAGCAGGGTGTCCGGATGGAGCATGGGCCCCGTCGCGTACGCAGGATGGTCTTCCTTGGCGTCGAGCCTCTTCTCGAACGTCTCGGGCGCCACGAACTGCCCCGTCTCGAAGCGCCACCGGCCCATGAAGCTGGACGGCAGTGCCAGGATGATGCCGCCGGGAACGTCCATATAGCCGCAAATGGCAGCAATGGCAAGCATGGCCTGGCCTGCCTGCGCGCCGTTTTGCTGCGTGTCGAAGGCAAGTCCCCACATGATGGAAGACGGCGCGTTCGTCGCAAAGGCGCGGGACGCGGCCCGGATGGTCTCTGCCGGCACCCACGTGATCTCTTCGGCCCATTCGGGCGTGAACTGCTTCACATGTTCGGCCATCTGATCGAGGCCGAACACCCACTTGTCGCAGAAATCATGGTCGTACAGGTCTTCGCCGATGATGACGTTCAGCATGGCCAGCCCGATGGCCGCATCGGTTCCCGGACGCAGCTGCAGGTGGTAAGCGGCGCGCGAGCCAAGCCACGTCAGGCGCGGATCGATGGTGATGATTTTGGACCCGCGCTTCATGAGGTCGATGAGGGAATGACCGAAAAAGCCGTCGGGATTGGACTGCAGCGGGCTCTTGCCCCAAAGAATGATGTACTTGGGCACCACGTACTCGGGATCGTCATAGCGCTTCTCGAAGAACTGGGCGTAGTCCAGTTCGGGATACCCTGCTCCCAGCAAGAAGTCGGCGACCACGGTACGAGGGCCGTAGCAAGAAGAACCGCTCATCATGAACGATATGTTGGGAGATTTGAAGCACGCGTTGGCAAGCGGGGGCCCGTACAGGCTTGCCTGCCGTCCCGTTCCCTGCGACACGAAGATGGACTCGGGACCGTAGTTGTCCCAAATCTTGTGCACTTCCTCTTCGATGATGTCGAGCGCTTCTTCCCAGGTGATGCGCTCCCAGGTATCCAAGCCACGGTCTTCCTTGGCTCGTTTCATGGGATAGCGCACGCGGTCGGGATGGTTCTCGAATTCGACCAGGGCAAGGCACCGGGGGCACAGGCGTCCCTGGGAAATAGGATGCTCCGGGTCGCCTTCCACCTTTACCAGCTTGCCGTCCTTTATGGTCAGAATCATGCCGCATCCTACCGGATGGTCTCCTGGAGGCGACCAGCCACAGGTTCTGACCAGCACTTCTCCATTTGCCTCAGTCTTCCAGCCTTTTTTCATAACCTCTCCTTCCGTACTTCTCGTTGTTTCTCTATGTCAAAAGCCATGAGCTTTTGCAGCGAAATTGGCCGTTACTTGTTGGTTCCCGCAGCCATAGCACCTTCGTCAATGGCCTCGATGACCAGTCCTTTGGTCTCGTTCCGAATGAGCACCTTGGTGAAAACGGCTGCCAGGATCAAAGGCGCAATGAAGAACAGCGCCACGATTTCGAACGTGGACCCCGACTGCAAGGCGCCGCCAATGGCAATGGGCACGATGAGGCCGCCAATGCGCGCAACCGTGGTGACGCATGCCTGGCCCGTCGCACGAATTTCGGTAGGGTATGCTTCGACGGTGATAGGCTGGGGCGTTATGTAGGCGTAGTTGATGGTGAATCCCATGAGGATGCAGGCCGGAATCATGAGGCCCTGCCCGAACCCAAAGAAAACCATGAACAACGTCGACAGAATGGCAAGCCCGACAGCCAGATAGGTGCTGTTCAGCCTTCCTATCTTGTCGGCCATGAAGCCTGCGAACAACGCCCCCAAAGCACCGAGCGCGTTCATCAACGTGGTAAGCCCGTATCCTTCCGCGATCGAATAGCCGTGCATGGTAAGCACCGTGGGCATCCAATTGGTAAGCCCGTAGGACAAGGCGCAGGTGGCGAACGCGACGATCCAGATGCCCAGCGTGACCCGCAGGTACTTCTTCGAAAGCAACGTCCTCACCTGCCCCTTGGGCTTGAGGGGCTTGACGGCCAACTCGTCGGCGACGTACGGTTCCGGACGTGGCTCGTCAAGCGTGCGGTTGATCTGATTGACAATGGCAACGGCCTTGTCGACCCTTCCCTTGCGCAGCAGCCACTGGACGGATTCGGGCATCAAGAAATACATGAGGATGCCGTAGACGAAGGGGAATCCGCCGATGAGGTAGCAGAAACGCCAACCCAACAGAGGCACCACCCACATGGCGACCAACCCGGCCACCACCCAGCCCAGTATCATGAACATCTTGGAAACCGTCACGAACAAGCCGCGATGCTTCGTCGGTGCATATTCCGACGCTATGGTCACGCTCAAGGGTATGACGGCTCCCACGCCCATGCCCGACAGGATGCGGCAGATCGCAAAGGCGTCGAAGCTGTGCGCGAAGAAGATGGGCACGGTGAAAGCCGCGTACACCATGATGCTCACGTTCAGAACATGCCTTCGCCCGAACCTGTCGGCAAGCCATCCCGCCACGAAGCCGCCAATGAGCATGCCAATCAAGGAGAACGATGCAAGGGATCCCGTGGCCATAAGCCCCAACTCCATTTCCTCCATGATCTGAGTCATGGTGAAGGAGACGATCATGAAATCGAAACCGTCGAACAGCATGGCCAAGCCGTCGAACAGCAAGATGCGAAGCGAGTATTTGAAACCGCCGGGCTTTTCAAGCACGTCCGAAACGTAAACCTTGCCCATATCCCTTCTCCTCCCTGGTACTCTGCCGTCAATCGCTTCGGCGACGAACCTCAGGCCCACACCATGAGCTGATTGAAGACGCGCACGTCATCGATATCCTCAAGATGGGCACACAGTTCGGCGATTCTTTTGCCGTTCTCTCCTGCAAGCGGCTTTTCGGCATACGCAAGGTTTCCGTAGTACTTCTTGACGACGTCGTCGTACGTCTGCGGATTGTCGGCAGACCCCTTGGCGCTGGGAAGGTAAACGGAATGCACGCGGCCGTCCTTCATGGTGACGGACACCTTGGCCCCTTCGTACATGCTGACCTCGGGATTCTTCGGATCCATTTCGGGCGAGTAGTCCATCGTGGCAATCTTTGCGGCCACCGCACGGATTTCCGGATTGAAGATGCCCTCTTCGGAATCGCTGTATTCCTTGAGCGTTGCCTGGCCCTTGGCAAGGCCGCAAGCGACGCCCCATGCGCAGCTGAATTGAACGTCGGCCGGGGTTTTCGGGTGGGCCTTGACCGAAAGAGGCTGGCCGAGCAGCGGCAGCGTTCCTTTGCCGCACAAACAATCGATGCGCTCGATCTCTTCGGGATCGATGTCATAGGTCTCGCGCAAATAGATGCCGGCATCGATGAAGTTATGCGTGCCACGGCAGCAAGGGTAGGGCTTGCACAGCACGGCGCCTGCCTCCCAGCGTTCGCCCAGTTCGTGTATCACGGCGGATCGGTCGAAGTCGTCGAACAGGTAGGTATGAGCGAAGCCCCATTCGCCCTCGAAGCTGTTGACGGCAGCCGTCAAACCCAATTGGGCAAGCAGTGCAGCCGTGATGCCGTTGCGAACGGCCATGCCCGGCCCAACGCGTTTTGCAAATCCACCGTCCTTGGTAGTCTGCCCATTGCCTGCCGCCTGGTGATAGCCAAGCCCGATGGCGTAGACCGTCTCATCGAAGGAAAGTCCCAGGATGGTGGCGGCAAGATTGGCGGAAACCAAGCTGCCGTTCAGCGAGGTGGTATGCCACCCATAAGGCGGAATGGGGTTCCCCGGGTGCATGCCAAGGTTCATGCGCACGATCATTTCCGCACCCAGGGCAACGGCGGCGATCAGCTCTTTGCCGGTCATGCCGCCCCGGTAGTCGGCAAGCGCCATGGCGGTGGATACGGAGACGACGCCGGGATGCATGACGGCATCGTGCACGTCGTCGAAGTCAAGCGCGTGACCGGCGGCCGCATTGCACATGGCGGCATAGGCCACCGGCAGCTTCGTTCCCGGACCCCATACCGTCGCTTCGGGAGCGCCGCCGTTGTGCAGGTTGTATTCGCGCACTTGCAGGGGACCGGGCTTCATGGCGCCGGCTGCAGCACATCCGAAGAAATCGAGAACCTGCTTCTTGACCTCTTCCCGCACGTTTTCCGGAAGGTCGTCGTAGCTCGTCTCGCGGAAAAAGCGAGCGAACACCTTTGCCAGATCTTCTTCCTTGTTGATAGTCATTCAAACTCCTTCGCGTCGCGTATGTATCCAGAAGGCCGGCCTTTTCAGCAGGCCTTCTGGCCTGAAACCTGCGTTAGCCGGCAAATATGAAGCAACCTATCATGCCCACCAAAATGACCATGAGGGCGATGGGGGCGTTTCGCTTCACCAGCGCCATCAGGTCGACGCCTGCGGCCGTGCTGACCATGATGGTCTGAGGATGCACGGGGCACATGCAGGACGACACGCCCAGCATGACCAAGACCGCCATGAAGCACACGTAGATGTCCATTCCCGTTGCGGCAGAAATGCTCACCATCAGCGGCGCTGCAATAGCGAGCGTTGCCGTGACGGAACCGCAGCATATGATGATGGGCATGCACATGAGGCAGCCAACCGCCGTGATGAGATACCCGTTTCCGCCAACCCCGGCGAGCATGTTGGCAATGGCCTGCAAACCGCCAACCGTGTTCAGCGTGGTGGCGAACATGGCGGCAGGAATAATGAGCCAGCCACCGTTGCGCATGAAGTCAGCCATGGCAATGAAGAACTGGTTGCCGCTTGCGAAGACCTTGAGGACCTTCCGCTCGTGAATGAGGTCGACGACCATGGCGATGACCAGCGAGAGGAAAATGGCGCCGATGACGCTGATGACGATGCTTCCGATGCCGATCTTGCTGAACACGATCACGAAGATCAGCGGCAGAATGGGAAGCAGCGCATAGTAGGCAGGGCAATCGGGCGTTTCCACCTTGACGCTGGTGCTGAAGGAGCCTTCGCTCACGCTTTCGCCCTTGGCTGCTGCCTTGGCAGCCGCGCGCTTGTCGCATATCGCGGAATAGAGGGGAAACGCGATCATGGCGAACGGGAGCATCACGCACATGGTTGGGATATGGTACGCCGCGAAGAACTCGGGGACGGTCAGCGCATCGACGCCCGCAACGGAGAATATCTGCGCGGACATGGTGTCGGCGGGGCCCCAAATGAACCCGGTCGCAATCATGATGCACGATCCGGACGTCATGGCCGACACGCCTGCGGCCCGCAGGACAGGATACATGGTGGCAAGCATCAAAGCCGCCAAAGACGTTGCGCTCGGAATGGCCAGCTTCAGAAGGAACACGAGCAAGATGACGCCCGAGCACAGAATGTAGGGGTTCTTCAGTTTCGTGAACGGTTTTGCGCAGATAAGCGCGAAACGGTCCGATGCACCCAGATGATTCATGTAGCCGACATAGCCCAAAACGGCAAGAATCGTCAGCAGCGCACCCGACATCTGCGATTTCATTGTCGTTTGGAACAGTTCGAAGCAATCGATGAAGACATTGCCCGTCGTGTGTTCGCCAATGACGCTCATGCCCGTGACCGCCGTGAAGACGAAGCATCCCAAAAGGCTCAGAAGGCACAGCACGATGATCGGCGTTGCTTTCTTGACCAGGGCAAACACAAAGCCCGCAAGCAAAACGATGGTGAGTATAATCGATATGGCAGGATCCATTATTTCCCCTTTCTCGTAATGAAATTCCCCACCCCACAAATGCAGAGACGCGAACAGAGGGTCAGTTCCGCATTCGTCTTGAGAGTTCGCCCCCTTTCTGGGGAATCCTCGCCTGTATTCAATTTAGATTCCGGGAAGCAACCAATCCATTGGCAATGAAGACAAAGAAGGAGCCGAATTTTGGCTCCTTTATTCCTTGAAAGCGTACGAGCACGAATCGGCTCCAACGTTGCATGGCAGGCGCCGCATGGTTTCAGAAGGGCGCCGTCACTGTTTGCCGTATGCCTGCTGCCTGAAGTAATGAAAGTAATCGAAGATCAGGCGGTGTTTGACCATGGGCAGGTCAAGCGACATGTCGAAGCGCGACTCGATCTTCTTGATGTGGTAGACCACCGTGTTGCGATGGACGCACATGCTCTTGGACGCAATGCTTGCGTTGCCGTCGTTCAATAGATACGACCACAGGATGGCAGCCACGTGGGTGCCCAGCTCCTTGTCCTCGCGCACGATCTTTTGCAGCATGCTCTCGGTCTCGAGCGATTGGAGGACCAATGGTTCGCCGCATTCCTCCAGGAGGGCGATGAGCGGCAGCACGTGCTCGAACGGATAGGCAGGAAAGGGGCAGCCTGCAGAATACCCCTCGGGGTAAGCGCGTTCGAGAATCCACTTGTATTTCAAGGCCAGCGTTGCCTGCAGATAGGCGAAACGTATGTCCTTCAGGTCGCAGAAAGCCTGGGAAACGCCAATTGCCAGGCCATACGGCCGAGACAAAGTATGTTCGAGGCTCTCCATCGTCCTTTTCAGCGACAAAGCCGCGTCGTCGGAAGAAAGCGAATAGCATAGCATCAGCAGGTTGTTTTCATGCGTGAAGGCGTGGTTGTCTCCCTCGTTGACGGCCGCCATGCCTTGCTCGATCTGCACACGGCTGAAAAGCAGCTGGGCATTGTCGGCATGCAACACGCACAGCCTGAAACGCCGCACCTCTGCCAGGTTCGCAAAATCGGTCTGCGTCCTGATGTAATCGCGCGTCATTTTCTTGCCATCGATCAAGCCCCTGAGCATCTTGTGGCAAGAACTTTCGATTTCCACCTTCTGTCGCCAAAAGGTGGTGCAAATCGCCGTCGCCCTCTTGACGAACTTCATGAACCGATGGACTTGACCGTCTTCGTATTCGTCGTCGGGCAAAGCCGCCGTGATGTGAAACACGTATTTGCCATCGACATAGACAGGATAATGGAACGATATGCAAGAATCGTCCCCCTCGGCCGGGGTGCGGCACACGATAGGCTCTCGGGACGACAGGGATCTTGAGGCCAGCAGTTCGTTCAGATGGCGTATCTCGTCCTTGCCGTAGCAATGGTTGTCCACCAGATGCGCGTAGGTGGAATTCGGAGGTTCCCGATGAGCCGCATGTATGAGGTTGAAACCGGTGTCGGTGATGCAGACGAAACACGAAAGCATGGTGGTGGCCACGGACACCAGCTTGTCGAGCCGCTCGTTGCGGTATACTACCGAATCCATTTCGTTTTCCCAAAGCAGATTGTCTGCAAAGTACCGGCAAACGGCTTGGACATAGGCAAGGTAGTTCCGAGCGCCTTTGAACAAGACCGCGCGGCTTCGAAACTCATCTTGCAGGAGCCATGCGGGCACGGCGTCGTCGTCCGATTCATCGAATACGAAAAAGAAGGACTCCGCATGATCTTTCATCAAGTCGTATGCATGGTCGACCTTGCAGAGCAAAAGAACCCCGTTCGCAGCAGCATCACCTTCGAACTCGCCGTCAATGGCCGCACTCGCCCAGCTGAACAGTCCGCAGTAACCCTTAGGGAAGAAAACCGGACGGCAGGGCAGGCCTCCGAAGACACGGCAAGACATGAGTTCCGAAAGGGAAAGCGAGAAGCATTTCCAATTCAGCAAGTTCCGCTTCCTAGAAACGCTTTGTCGAGTCGAAGGCCCGTTCATAGCGCGATGGTGGCTGTCGGACGGAATCGTTCCATTGAATTCCTCCCTTCATTGTTACTTATAGTCTACCACCAAAGGGTTCGGTACCGTCAAGAATCTTGCGCACTTTTCCGACAGCCTCATAAGCCCGCCGTCCGGTGCGGCTACCCCTCCAGCAGAGTCACGT
>CAJFVW010000244.1 GCA_904420575.1 uncultured Gordonibacter sp. | reverse complement strand
TCGACCCGGCGGTCATCAACCCGGTGTCGCTTGCCCAGCAGGGCTTCAACAAGATAGCGGGCGCCACCATGGTGGACGAGGACGGCGCGACCAAGATCCCGCTGTTCACCATCGAGGAAGACGACATCCCGGAAGGCGTGGAAGGCAAGCCGCAGGAGGGCCGCTTCACGTACAAGCAGTTCCTGGCCGACGGCTTCGTGCGCGTGCCGCGTTCGGAAGGCGACAACTACGGCTACACGGCGCTGAAGGACTTCATCGACGACCCCGAGGCGAATCCCCGGGAGACGCCGTCGGGCAAGCTGGAGATCTACTGCCAAGGCATCGCCGACTTCTGCAAGGCGGTCGGGTTCACCGACAAGGCGCCCATCGCGGAATACGTCACTCCCGAAGAGGGCTTCGAGGAAACGTTCGAGGACTGGGGCGCCAAGGCGAAGGGCGACTATCCCTTCCAGCTGGTCACGCTCCACTGCCTGCGCACGGTGCATTCCTCGTTCGACAACGTGCCGTGGTGCAAGGAGGCGGCGCCCAACGACTTGCAGCTCAATGCGCGCGACGCGGCCGAGCTGGGCATTGCGGACGGCGACACGGTGCTCATCACCAGCCGCTGGGGCCAGTGCCTGCGCAACGCGGACGTGACCGAGCGCATCATGCCGGGCGTGGTGAAGCTTGACGAAGCGACCTGGGTGGACGTTGACGAGGAAACGGGCATCGACAAGGCAGGCTCGGCAAACTACCTGGTGGGCGACATCAAGACGGGTTCCGGCATCCAGGCGTGGAACAGCTGCAACGTCCGCGTCGAGAAATGGGACGGCGAACCGCTTGCTCCTGACTGCGAATGGCCGTTGCGAGTAGTGGAGGCGTGAGCATCATGGAACAGAAGGCATTTTTCCAGAACATGAACGAGTGCACCGGCTGCCGCTGCTGTCAGGTGGCCTGCAAGGACAAGAACGACCTGGAGGTGGGCTTCCTGTTTCGCAAGGTCACGGATTTCGAGGGCAGCGCGTTTCCGGACGTGTGGTCCGCCTCTCTTTCGATGGGATGCAACCACTGCGATTCGCCCGCTTGCGTGGCCAACTGCCCGCAGGGCGCGCTTTACAAGGAAGAGAAGCACGGGTTCGTCCTGCAGGACCACGACCTGTGCATCGGGTGCCAGACCTGCGTGAATTCGTGTCCGTACGGCGCGCCGGTGTACTTTCCGGAGGAAAACAAGACGCGCAAGTGCGACGGATGCATCGACTGGGTGGAAAACGGCATGCTGCCGGCCTGCGTGGGCGCCTGCTCGACGCGTTGCCTGGACTTCGGCACGGCGGAAAGCGTCGTGGCCGATCGCCCGGGTGCGGTGCGTGACCTGTCCGTCCTCCCTTCGGCGGAAGAGACGGGGCCGAACTTCTTCTTCCTGCCGAAGGAAGAGATGGTCTAAACGGCCTGCATGGCGGCGCGCCCGCGCATTTCGGCAGCGTGCGCCATGCGGGAAGAAAGGCGTGGGGGGCGTGTTGGCGGCGGCTCGAAAGGGCTTCCGCCAACCGCCGTTTCCGCCGGCTGACCGGGCGGCGATGCCGGGCTCCGGTCGGTTTGTGCGGACTCGAACAGCGTGCGACATAAAAGAGAGGAGCGTCATGGGGATGCACGACGTGGAGGCAGGGGAGCGCGCAGCCGGCATGGCGGCGCTGCTGGCGGCATTGCTGCGCGACGAGCCTCGAGGGGAATGGCTGGGCCGGCTGGCGGCGGACGAGGTGTTCGCCGAACTGCCGTATGCGCAGGAAAGGGAAGACGCCGAAGCGGGGCGGGTGCTTGTCGAGGCGTGGCTCGCCACGTGCGACGAGGCGGCGTTGGAGGCCGCACGGTCCGATTACATGGCCTTGTTCGTGGGCCCGGGCACGCCGCTTGCGCCGCCGTGGGAGTCGGTGTGCCGCCACAAGGACGAGGCGCTGGTGTTCCAGAAGGAAACGCTCGAGGTACGGGCGGCCTATCGGGAACTGGGCCTTCAGGTAGAGAAGCTTCATCACGAACCTGACGACCACATCGCCTACGAGCTGGAGTTCTTTGCTGCGGCGGTGTGGCAGGCCGCGGAAGCGGCAAAGGCGGGGGGTGCCGGCCGTGCCGCGAAGGCCCAGGCCGTCTTGCGCGACTTCCTGGAGCGACATCTTGCCCAGTGGGGCTTCACCTGGGCCGACCTGGTTCTGGAGCACGCAAAGACCGATTTCTACCGCGGTGCCGCCTTGATGGTGAAGGGCTGTTTGCAGGAGGCGCGCGAACAGAGCGCTGCGTAGCCGAGTGGATGTGCTATCGTGGGTTCGTGGGGATCAGGGGCTTGCGAGGGTATACGGTGGTGATGGAGCATGGGGCAAAAGGCGTTCTACTTCGACATGACCAGGTGTTCGGGCTGCCGCTGCTGCCAGGTCGCCTGCAAGGAGGCGCACGACCTGCCGGTGGGCGTGTTCTTCCGCAGGGTGCAGGACTTCGAGGGAGGGACGTTCCCCCACGTGTGGGCGGCGTCGCTTTCCTTGGGATGCAACCACTGCGACGACCCTCAATGCGTGAAGAACTGCCCGGTCGCCGCTCAGGTGAAGCAGGCGGACACGGGGCTGGTGCTGCAGGACGCCGAGATGTGCATCGGGTGCAAGAAATGCATAGCGGTCTGCCCTTATGGCGCTCCTTCCTACAACCCCGAAAACGACACGGTGCGCAAGTGCGACGGATGCGTCGCCCTGGCAGGCGCCGGCTTCCAACCGGCCTGCGTCGCCGCCTGTTCGACGCGGGCCCTGCGCTTCGGCGACCTGGAACAGTGGGACGCGTCCGAGCAGGCGTCGCTGCTCACGAGCGACCTTTTCTGCCTTCCCGACTCCAACATCACGCATCCTAACGTGCGCATACTGCCAAAAGACGAGATGCGGCCATGAAACGGGTGGGTCTGCGGCTGAAGTTCGCCGTGCTGTTCATCATGGTCGTCACCGTGGTGCTGGGGGCGGCGGGCCTGTGGAGCGCCCTGTCTCAGCAGAAGCAGGCCGAAAAGGAAATGCTCGAGAAGGCCCAGGTGCTGGCGCAGGAGATGGACGCGGTCTGGACGTTCTTCGAAACCAACCAGCACCAGTTCAAAACCGACGAGCGGGGCAACTACGAACTGTACTGCGTTGTCGCCGCGAAGTCGGTGAGCAAGTTCTTCACGGCCGAGACCGACTACACCATCCACTACACGAACGTCACCACGCGCCGCCAGTCCGACGCTCCCGACGAATTCGAGGCTGCCGCGCTGGACGCGTTCTTGGCCGACCCCACGCTCGAAGAGTATTACGGCATCGCCGACTACGAGAAGACGGGCACCCGCGTGTTCCGCTACCTGCAGCCCTTACATATGGGCGAGTCGTGCCTGGAATGCCACGGGGAGCCGGCAGGCGAGCTGGACTCGTTCGGCTACCCTAAGGAAGGCAAGCACGAAGGCGACATCGCGGGCGCCGTGAGCATCGTGATGCCCATCGACCTGTACCTGGAAGACATCAAGGGAAACATCGCCTCGAGCGTCTTCTTTTACAGCTGCGTGCTGGTGATGGGCTTCGCCGTCATCCTCTTCGGGGTCTCGCGCCTGATCACGAAGCCGCTGGGAAAGCTGGAAGACGCCACGGGGCGCATCGAGAAGGGCGACTTCGACGTAGACGTCGAAGGGATTGGCGACCGCGACGAGATAGAGCGGCTGGCACAGCGGTTCGAGTCGATGGCCGCGCAGCTGAAACGGTCCTACGAAAGCCTGGAAAGCCAGGTGAGGGAACGCACGGGCGAGTTGGCGCAGGCGAACGCCGAGCTCGAGCAGCGCCGGGAACAGCTCGAGCGCGCGAACGCCGTCCTGCAAGAGACGAACGAGTTCAAGTCGGACTTCCTGGCCACCATGAGCCACGAGCTGAGGACGCCGCTCACGTCCATTCTGGCGTTCACGGAAATATGGGAGAACATGGACGTCGAGCGCGACGACAAGGAGCGGGCCGCCGTCCACGAGGTGCGCGAAAGCGGCCAGCTGCTTCTGTACATGGTCGACAACATCCTGGAAATGGCGCGCAGCGAGGCGGGGAAGGCGACGCTGTCCATCGAGCCGGTCGACATGATGGACCTCATAAACGCGGTGGAGAAGCCGACGGGATTCCTGGCGCAGAAGCGCTCGATACGCCTGACGGCGTGCGTGGACGCCGACGTCCCCATCATCATGGCCGACTGGGAAAAGCTGCGGCGCATCGTGGAGAACCTGGTGTCGAACGCCGTCAAGTACACGCGGCGGGGCGGCGACGTGCAGGTCAGGGTGCGCAACGACGAGGCGCGCGGGGGCATCGTGGTGTCCGTGGAGGACAACGGCATCGGCATCAGCGAAGAGAACCTCCCCTTCGTCTTCGACCGCTACACGCAGATCGACAAGTCGTCGCAGAAGCGCTACAGCGGCAGCGGACTCGGCTTGGCCGTGGTGAAGGAGCTGGTGGAGTTGCACGGGGGCGAGGTATGGGTGGAAAGCGAGTACAAGGAGGGAAGCACGTTTTACGTATTCGTGCCTTCGGGCGACAACCTCTGGAACGAGGACGAGTGACGGCGGCAGGGGCGGGCCGGGGCGTGCTGGTAGCGTCGAAGGTCGCGGGTCGGACGGCGAGGACGGTTGGGACGGGGAAGAGCTTTGAGAGGAGGCGGCAGGGGATGACGGACGGAGCGGCGAAGAGTCCCTTTGCGAAGTCCGGCGCGACGGGGGCGCCGGAAGGCGCGCACGCAACGATGAAGATCATGCTTGCCGACGACGAGCCACGCATGCACACGCTGGTGGCCCGCATCTCGAACGATGCGGGGTACGACTTCGTGGGCGCCGAGGACGGCGCGCGTGCGCTCGACGTGTACGAGCGCGAGAAGCCCGACCTGGTCATCCTGGACGTGATGATGCCCGGCCTGGATGGTTTCCAGGTGTGTCGCCGGCTGCGCGAGCAGGGTGCGACCGAACCGGTGATCTTTCTTTCCGCCAAAGGCGACATCGTGGACAAGGGCGTCGGGTTCGACGCGGGCGGCGACGACTACCTGGTGAAGCCGTTCGGAAGCGACGAGCTTGCCATGCGCATCGGCGCGCATCTGCGCCGACAGCAACGCACGGCCGCCGCGCGGCCAGCCGACGTGGTGGAATACGAAGGGCTTCGCATCGACCTGCACAAGCGCAAGGTGACGAAGCGCGGCGAGCCCGTGTCGCTCACTCCCAAGGAGTTCGACGTCCTGGCCATTCTGGCGTCGGATGCCGGCAGCATCTTCACGCGCGAACAGCTGACGCTGGCCGTGTGGGGCGAGGAATACGCAGGCGAGACCTTGGGAGTGGCCGTCTACATCCGCCGCATCCGGGAGAAGCTGGAAGACGTCCCGTCCAAGCCCGTGTACGTGCAGACCGTATGGCGCGAGGGGTACAGGTTCGGGGAGTGAGGGGGTGCGGCAATGTGTCCCACCCTCAGAGCGGACTCCTTGTCGGGGCCTGGGGCACATGGCCTGGCGGAGCCTGGGATAATCTGCGACGACCGTGTGCGCGGCCTGCGCGTGCGTCAATCCAACACGACGGGGGTGACCTCCCCCAATTCTTCACGGAATCGAGTAAATAGCTGGTAGTCCCTGTTTCTCTTGTAGAACCCATAGGTCTTGTATCTGATCTCGCCATCGTCGAGTTCCTTGGGTATGGTATTGATGCAAGACCCGGCACTGTGGGCAAGGATCGATTTTGGAATAACCTGTATCTGGTTAGGCTTAGAGGGGGTCAGATAAGACAGCTCCATGTCGTCGTTGGTGTCCAGCCTGATCTTGGGAGAAAGCCGGTAAGTGCTGAACAGGTCTATTACGACATGGGGTTTCGTCTTGTTGTAGCGTCCCATCTTGATGCTGATTTCTTTCGTCGCAATATCGGAAATGCCGAGCTTGCCGACCTTCGCCAGGCGATCTTTCGGATCCACCAAAATGGTCACAGGCTCGTCGACGATGAGCATTGATTCAAGATCCGGCAGGTTGAATTGCTCGATTACGGTACTGGGATCGCCCAAGGTCGGGAACAAAACAAAGTCGCGGCGGCCCGCGACGAGATCGGAGAAAAGCCTGTCTGGAGAAAGCGAGAGCTCCAGAAGGATGATCTTCTTCGATGTTCTGCCCTGAATCTGATTGATGGTTTGCTTGACGAGCGCCATCGACTCGTCTTCGATGCCCGAAAGGCATCCTATGCGCAAGAAGCGGGGGAAACGCTTGCTTATCTCGCTGCATTTCTCGGCGGCGTGTTTGAAGACTTCGTTTGCCATGACGGCTTCGTCGTAAAAGTACTCTCCTGCGGGGGTGGGGAAGAGGTTGGGGCTTCGCTCGAACAAGGTCGCTCCCACTTCGGCTTCGAGCGCCGTGATGTGCTTGCTCAGTGTAGACTTTGACACATGGAGCCTGTTCGCTGCTTCATGAAAGTTCAACAGATCATACAAAACGATGAATTCGTTCAGAAAGTCGAGTCGCACCTTGCCCCCCTGTTTTCAATCGAATAGCACGTAGGCCGATCGAGGCGTAACGTTGGTTTCGCATGGTGAATTTGGAAAAGCGTGATACGTTCGAAGCGCTGTTCGAATTATACAATCCAACTTGTTTCGATGGAGGAACCACTTGTTTCCAATAAGGGGACACGTGTGAAACGGACGAATCGATTCTTACGACGGATGTAGGTCATTTAGAAATTCTCTACCTCTCAGGCGCCGCGAATTCTATTTTTGCACTAGCTCAAGGTATGTGCGCTGGTTCGCCAGGGCACATGCGCAAACAAACGCAAGGAGAGGAGAGTCGATGCTGGGGTACAAGAAATTCATGGATCAGGTCGATAAGAAAGCCTACCATGAAGGTGAATTCCAATGGCAGGAAGGCGAATACACCGTTACTCGCACGTATAACTGGACGCCTCCCGGATGTCACGATTCATGTGGCGTCCTCTACTACGTCAAAGACAACAAGCTCGAAAAAGTCGAGGGTGACCCCCTGGCCCCCTACAACAACGGCAAACTATGCATGCGTTGCCTGAATATGATGGAAAACGTCAACGATCCCGGTCGCGTCAAGTATCCCCTGCGCCGCGCGGGAGAGCGCGGCGAAAACAAGTGGGAGCGCATTAGCTGGGACGAGGCCATGGCCGAGATCAAGGAGAAGGTCAATAAAATCTGGCAAGAGTACGGCTCCCAGGCCATCATCGCGATTCATGGCACGGGGCGCAACGTCAACTGGCAGCTTCCTTTGATCGGATACACCGGCCTCAGGACCCCGAATGTGACGATGCTCGATTTTTCGGGTTACGCCTGCTATTCGCCGCGCACCATCGGTGCGATTGCTCCTTTGGGCGATTTCGTCATTTCGGATGCCTCCCAACAGTTCGAGGACCGCTATGCCAATCCCGATTGGCGTCCTCCCGAGGTACTGGTTGTTTGGGGCAACGAGCCCATCGCCTCCAATGGCGATGGCTTTCTGGGCCACTGGCTGACGAACTGCGTCCAGCTCGGCACCAAGATAATCGATATCGATCCACGCCTGACATGGTGGGCGGCACGCGCCGAATACTTTCTGCAGATTCGTCCGGGCACCGACGCTGCGCTTGCCATGGCCTTCTTGAACGTGATCATCACCGAGGAGCTTTACGACAAGGAATTCGTGGATTGCTGGTGCTGGGGCTTCGACGAGCTTGCAGAGCAGGTGAAGGATTCGACTCCGGAATGGGCCGCGGAAATCTGCTGGTTGGACGCAGAGGCCATCCGTGGTGCCGCAAGGCTTTATGCGAAAGGCAACAATTCCGCCATTCAATGGGGCCTTGCCATGGACCAGCAGCTCTCTGCCATGCAGCTGAACCTTGCCGTTTCGGACCTCATGGCCATTACGGGGAACATCGACGTCCCGGGCGGCAATACGATTTGCCATGACGCCTTCGACTGCAGCGCCGATTACGACTGCGGCTCCCAGTACGTGCCGCAAGAGGCGGCAAGCCGAAGGCTCAGCGTCCCGTATGCCTACGGCACCGAAGGCACCGACCCGAACGGGGACGTCAATGCAGACGCCGTGTTGCATTGCATCGAGACGGGGCATACTCCGACCGGCGAGCCGTACCCCATCAAGATGCTATGGTTCCAAGGCGAAAACGGCATAGCCTGCCCATCTTGGGATGCGCCCCGCGCATACGAAGCGCTCCGCACCGTCGATTTCGTGATCGTTGCCGATCCCGTCATGACGCCGACGGCCGTCGCTTTCGCAGACATCGTGCTCCCTATCGCCATGAGCGTCGAGCGAGATTCTGCCCGTTCATGGTGGTATCCGATTCGAACCATGAAAAAAGTGGTCAGCTACTACGAAGCCAAGACCGACGAAGAGCTTGTCGTCCTCATGTGCAAGACGATGAACCCTGAAATCGCCGAGGAGCTTGGATGGGATACCGCCGAAGATCTTCTCAACTGGTTCCTTGCAGGCGCCGACGGCTCGCGTGTTTGCGCCCGCAAAGATACCGCAGGAGCTGAAATGCTTGACAACCGGGGTTGCGGCCACACCCTTCAAGAGATACATGAAAAGGGCGGGTATCTTTACGACGAGTGGAACAAGACCTACAAGAAGTACGAAAAGGGAATGATCCGCCAAGATGGAAGCATCGGGTTCGCAACGCCGTCCGGCCGTATCGAGCTCATGCCCTATTCGTATACGGCGTGGGGCCTCGAGCGCAGAATATTCCACACGGAACCGACGACGGGGCCTGTTTCGAGCCCCGAGCTCATGAAAACCTACCCGTTGATCCTCACCACGGGCGGCCGTTCCTTCGAATTCTTCCATAGCGAGCATCGACAGACCGCAACGGCCCGCGAGTTCCACCCTTGGCCGATGACCATGATCAACCCTGCCGATGCTCAGAAGTACGGAATCGCTCATGGCCAGTGGATCTGGATAGAGAACATGCATGGCCGTTATCGCCAAGTGGCTTGCATCACCAACAAGGTGCGCGAGGGCATCGTCCATTCCGAACATGCATGGTGGTTTCCCGAGGACGAAGCGGCCGAGCCAGTGCTGTTCAGGGTGTTCGATTCCAATCCGAACAACTGCATCATGAACTTCGAGACCGGAGATGGCGGTATCGGAGCCTGCGCCAAGAGCGGCATTTGCCGCGTGTATCCCTGGAAACAGGGCGATACGGAAGCAACGGAACAGGTTCTTTGCAAAGGCGGGTTTGGCGATTACCGGAAGGGCGAGCTGAGGGGCTCTGTCACGGAAATCAAATAGGCCTTATTCGATGAAATGGAGTGAGCAATGAAGGGTTTGCTTGTCAACTACGAGATTTGCACCGGCTGCCACAGCTGCGAGGTGGCTTGCAAGAAGCACCTTGATCTCAAAGAGGGAGAGTTCGGCATCAAACTGTGCGAGCTCGGCCCCTATGAATACGAGGATGCCGAACCTTATGTAGGCAAAGAGCGCTGGGATTGGGCGTGGATTCCCGTGCTGACCAAAAAGTGCGACATGTGCGAGGACCGTGTCGCTGTGGGAAAAATGCCCTCATGCGTTCAGCACTGCCAGGCATGGTGCCTCTCATATGGCGAAGTGGAAGACCTCGCCAAAGAGATTGACCCCGATGGCAGGTATTCGCTTATGACGAACGGCAACTAGCAGGCAATTGCGGGCCAATGCCGATTGGCCCGCTCACTTGAGGAGGGGAAATGAAGCTTAGCAAAGAGGAGCAGTTGGCCTTGGTTGGCACCACCGACTACAAGACCAGTCCCAAATACGGTTGGCTTGTGGCGGTCGGCACGTTCATCGGCCAGTTCGTCCTTATCGTTGCACTGCAGAATTGCTACATTGCATTGGACCCGATAGCGGAGGACTTTGGCGTTTCTCCGGCCGACTTGGGACTTTGGGTGTCGCTGATGGGCGTCACCTATGGCCTTTTCGGCGTCTTCTGGGGCTCGTTGTGCGACAGGATCGGAATTCGCTGGGTGCTTACCGCCGCCGCCGTTTTGACCGGTGCGGTTATGATTGCCATTGGCGCATTCGTGTTCGACATGGTGGTAGGCTGCGTAATGATGGCCCTTTTGGGCATTATGCTGGCAGGATGCGACGATGGCGTTTTACCCAAGGTCGGCACCACGTGGTTTCATCCCTCCAAGCGAGGCATCGCATTTCCGATTTTTTGCGTAGGCGGCTCGCTTGGCGGCGTTGTCTGCGGCTTTATAGCAGGACCGATCATCACCAGCATGGGATGGCGTGCGGACTTCTATATCCTGGGTATCATGTGCGTGGTGCTTGGCGTTGTCGAATTCCTTTTGATCAGAAATTCCCCGGCATCCATAGGCACCGTGCCGGTCGGCTCTCCTGAGGGAACCCCTATTGCACCTCTAGAGAACGCCAAGAAAACAGCGGAGAAAAAGGCCACATCCCGCAACCTGCTCATTGCGGTGCTCAAGACGCCGGCGACCTACAAGTTCGGTATCGTCATGATCGTCTGGTACTTCTGGTTCTCGTGCTACAACGCCTATTTGGTTTCTTCGGCGGTGCAGGTCGGTTTCTCGTTGAACGAAGGGTCGTTCTCCACGTCCATCCTTCTTATCACGTGCACTATTGGCCAGTTCGTGTGGGCGCCTATGACCGACAAGTTCGGGCGGAAACCTATCTTCATCCTTGTCCTTGTTCTCGAAGGACTGTCGTCGTTCCTGCTGTTCTTCCTGTTCCAGATGATGGCCAATTCCGGCGAGCCCAATGTGGCGATCCTGTATGTCGGCGCAGCAATTATGGGATTGTTCGTTCCAACTGCTCCCATCATGCAGAATTCTTTGGGCGAGCAGTTCAAGCCAAGCATGCGGGGCACGGGAGCTGGCGCTGCAGCGACCATCTCTTGCATCGGGCGTTTCTTCGGGCCGATCTTGGCGGCTGCCGTGATCGTCGCATTTGGGTTTGACTACGGATACCTGCTGTTCACAGGCGCCTCCGTGATTGCTGCGGCTGTCTTTGTCGCGCTTCTCGTAAAGAATACCGGCGGCAAATGCGGCGATCCCATGGCCGAGATCGAAGCAAAAGAGCTGGGGCTTTCGGTTGGTGAAATACTGGCAGAGGCGTAGTCCGATTTTTGCAGAGAGGGGGTGCTGATGGAAGCTCGCAGCAATGTCGTTGGGACCATGGATTATAAAATATCCCCCAACTATGCCTGGGTGGTCGCATTGGGCGCTTTCCTGACACAGGTCTTGCTCGTTTTTTCTCTGAGCATTCTTGCGATCAACCTGGGCGAGATCTCCTTGGATTGGGGCATTGACGAAGGCACGCTGGGTATTCTGTCGTCTTGTATGGGCTTGACGTATGGCTTGTTCGGGTTTTTCTGGGGCTACTTGATGGATCGAATCGGCTCGCGCTGGACCGTGACGGCGGCAAGCTTCGTGATAGCCCTTGCGATCATCGCATTTGGCGTATTCGCCGATGGGACGGCTATCGGGTGCGTGATCATGGCTGTGATGGGCGTAGGGGTGGCGGGTACTGACACCGCCGTCCTTCCGAAGCTTGGTGCCGACTGGTTCGCTCCGTCCAAGCGTGGCCTGGCTATGGGCGTATTCGCTTCGGGTGGCGGCATTGGCGGCTTCGTAGTCGGTATCATCGCCGGTCAGTTGGCGCAGGACTTCGGTTGGAGATTCTCGTTCATAGGCATCGGCCTCGTCTGCCTGGTCATGGCAATTCTGGTGGCCTTGCTTATCAGGAACACGCCTGCATCGATGGGGACGGTGCCGTTCGGCTCGCCCAAGGGCACGAAGGTCGCGCCCGTTCCCGAAAAGGAAGGGCAGCGAAAGGCCAACGGCAAGATCATAGTGGCGGCGTTGAAGAACCCCGTGACGTACAAATACGGTGCGGTCATGTCGCTTTGGTACTTCTGGTACATGGTGTACACGGCCTATTTCGTGGTCTCTTTGCAAGGCGCGGGATTCGACGTTGCGACGGCGGCGATGGCTTACAGCCTGGTTTGCCTGTCATCTGCTTTGAGCAATTTCATATGGTCGCCTCTGACCGACAAGTTCGGGCGCAAATCCGTGTTCATCTTCGTCATGGCATGCGAAGGCCTGGTAATGATCGCCCTGTTCTTGCTCCTGCGAACAGGTAGCCTCGATACCGCATTGGTCTATGTCATGTCGTTCCTCATGGGCTTGTTCGTCGCCTCGACGCCCATCATGGAGAGCTCGCTGGGCGAGCACTATACTCCCGAAATGCGAGGCACGGGCGCTGGCGTCGTGAGCACGATTTCTTGCATCGGACGCTTTTTCGGCCCGCTTCTTGCCGGCGTCGTGATTACGGCAACGGGCAACGTCCAGACTTCGCTGGTGTTTGCGGGCGTGTCTGCGTTGGTGACTGCGCTGTCTATTGTCGTGTTCGTAAAGAAGACCGGCGGAAAGTACGGTGATCCGCTTGCCGTGGCTGCGTTGAAGCAAGTCGAGGCAAGCGACGGCGAAGGCGACCTGCAGCTTTCGGATAGCTGAGGGCTTCCGGGTTGATGTAGGGCTTGATACCGCCTGGAAAAGCGCGAGTGAAGTGAACACTTGGCGGTGTGTTTGAGGCGCGTCCGAGTCTTTTGGCGGATTACGGGTTGCATCGTAGGGAGCTGGTTCGCCTTCGCGATTGAACCACGCGCTGGCTCTTGGCTTGGAAGAAAAGATGGCACAAGAATGAGGGTATGATCGAGCGGCTTAGAATCGAGCGATGGTCTCGGATTGCGTGAGAATCCGGGACCATCGGGCCGGTGCAGTGCAATTCTGCATGACCTGTGAAGGCAAACTGCTCAGTTCGGGAGATAGAGCGGGAAACCGACATTGGCCGAGCAACCATGCAGGATAATGGATGGCGCAACCTCCGTCTTTGTGCCACTTGTTTGTGCCACCCGGATCTGTGATTTGTCATTGCATCGTGTCTTGATGCATGTATAATAGTGTGCAATATATATGTTTAATACGTGCAAAGAGAGATAAATGGCGGAAACGGTAAATATTACTTTAAGAATTGAGAAAAAAGTGCGTGACGAAGCGGCCAAGCTTTTTTCGGAACTAGGTTGCACCACCACCCAAGCAATCAATATGTTCCTGAAGCAGGCGGTGCGCGAGGGGCGCATTCCCTTCGAGGTGACGACTCGACCAGGTGTACGCTACGCGGCAATTTGCTTGGAAGGGGACGATGTCGGCGAATCGGATGAGAAGTAGCATCGGTTTTAAGGGGTGCGGTGACTATGCTTTCCGGAAGCGGACGGACATGTGCGCAAGAGAAGAAGGCGTTTGTGGCAGAACAGGGGAGGGCGCATGGGATATCAAGAAAGCTTGATAAGCGTCGATTGCCTTGCGGAGGTGGCAGGCATCGATAGCGCCATTCGGGGATCCGAGGAAGTGAAGACGCTCGAATACCTCAACTGTTATTGTGCAACACGCGCACGATGCGATATGTACTGGGGTGGTTGGTTAGGGGGTCCTTTATCGAGTGTATCTGAAACCGAACAGCCTATTATCAAGGCCAGTTCGCTTTTCGCCGTGGTTGGCGGAGCTCGGCTTTATCAACCGTTTCTCTGGATAGACTGCATTGCCGGTATGGGATCTGGCAACTATGCGGACTTCTTCGAAGATATTGAGCTTGAAGTTGCATATGAGGAAGCGGAGAGAGAACCTGTTACTGCGCAAAAGGCAGAGCGACGAATGAGGAAGAGCCTCAGGCACAGCTACGGCTTTGCCATGAGCCACTGAGAGGCGAGGACGTGTCGATGCCCTCAATGCGCCTTCTTTAATGCTTGAAGTCTTGATTCGCGCTACAATACTGAACCAACACCTGAAACGACGAAAGGCTTCCCATGGCTATGAATGCCGCCGCGCAATCGTTGATTACGCTCATCACTGGGGCGAACGTCCGATTCGTCGTTCCTGTCTTCCAGCGTCCCTATTCTTGGGGCGAGGAACAATGCGTCCAACTCTGGGACGACGTGCTTTCCGTGGGAAGGCGCCCGATGGATCGGCATTTTACCGGATCGATCGTGTGGGTGCAGGACGGCACCATGTCGGCTGCGGGCGTGACGCCTTTGCTCCTCATCGATGGACAGCAGCGCATCACGACACTTGTGCTGCTTATTGCAGCGCTCGCGGACTTTTCGCGATCGAATCCTGATAAGCAACTTCGTTTCTCGCATGCCGAGATCATGGGTCGTGGCTATCTTGTCGATGCATTCAAACCCGGAGAGGACCGTTACAAGCTCACGTTGTCCCAAGGCGACAAAGCGACGCTCATTTCGTTGCTCGAGAATCTGGTTGATCATGATGCTCGAATAGTCGAAGAATCCTTGCGCATCATCGAAAGCTTCCAGCTCTTCCGTCGGCGAATCGAGGCGCTTGAAAATCCGAACATCGTGTGGGACGGCATTCAACGGCTCGATGTGGTGTCCATCTCTCTTGATGCTGGTCGCGACAATCCTCAGCTCATTTTCGAGTCGATGAACTCAACGGGCAAGGATCTCTCCTCTGCCGACCTTATCCGCAATTTCGTGCTCATGGGTTTGCCGCGCGATGAGCAGAACAGGCTTTACTTGAATCATTGGCGTGTCATTGAAGAAGCGCTAGGAGCGGACAGCTACGACGAAGTGTTCGATGAGTTTGTCCGCAACTATCTGACCGTGCTCTACGCTCCCGAACCGCTGGCAAAACGCGATGTGTATCCTCTGTTCAAGCGCCATGTGATCGATAACGGTTACGACAAAGAGGGCCGAATCGTCTACCTGTTGCGCCAGATGGAGTCGTTTGCGGGCTACTACGCAAAAATTACCGCTGGCGCCGAACCCAATCGCTCGCTAAAAATAGCTTTCGACAGCTTGATGCGACTCAACGTGTCGGTGCTCAATCCCCTGCTGCTTTCTCTTTACGAGGACTTCGAGGCAGATGCGTTCGGGCTGGAAGACTTCGTGGAAATGGTTCGGTTGCTTGAAAGCTACGTTTTCCGGCGCGCGGTTTGCGATGCGCCCACGAACTCGCTCAACAAGTTCTCCCCTTCGGTGATCGCGAAGCTGAATAAGGTGCAGGACGAGGGAGGGAATTATCGAGAGGCATTCGAGTCGTACTTCCTTTTGGAAGAGGGGACTGCTCGAAGATTTCCGGCCGATGCTGAATTCGTTCAAGCTCTTGAAACGCGTGACGTCTACCATTTTCGTCGATCGTTCTACATGCTCTCATGCTTGGAAAATCAACATCACAAAAAGGATCCATTGCCCATCGAGCCAGGCACCTACACGATCGAGCATATCATGCCTCAGAACGCGCTCGAACATGAAGAGTGGCGAGCCGCTCTTGGCCCCGACTACGAAGAAAAGTTCGAAGTGTTGGTTCACAGCCTAGGCAACCTCACGCTAACCGCATACAACTCTGAACTTTCCGATGGCACCTTCGAACAAAAAAAAAAGAACGTGTTATCGGTGGGTATGATAAAGAGTATTTGGTGATATCTAAGGCGGTGCACGATGCTGACGTCTGGGATGCCGATGTCATTGCCACGCGCGGGCACGAGTTGGCGGTCGCGGCGAAAGCTCGCTGGCCGTTCCCAGCGGTTCCTGCCGATGTCGCATCTAAGTACGATGCCAAGCTTGAGAAGGCCTTTCGACAGCGCACGCGCACGGTGCTCAAAACCGTTTTCGACGCCGGGCTCATACCGGCCGGCTCGAAACTCGTTCCTGTTTCGGACAGGTATAGCATCGTAGCTACTGTTACGGATGCTGGTATTTTGGAACTGTCAAATGGTGAGACATTCAACAGCCCTTCGCTCGCGGCTATCCGCGTCGTCTCTTTGTCCGGAGGCGGCGGACATCGCAACGGGTGGAAATTTTGGCGTTTGGGGACTGATGGGCCCATTATCGACGAGCTGCGGACGAAATACTTGCTCCAGTCTGGGGAAAGCGTGACGTCGGACAACAAGCGGTTTCGTGCGGTGTTCTGGTCGGGTTTCTACGAGTACTGCGCCGAACAGCAGGGATTTTGCGATGTGTTCGGCGATGTGTCCGACCGGGCGCAATGCAAGGATCATTGGGTGTCTTTCGGCCTAGGCACGGGCAAGTACCACTTGGATACGCTTTTGCTTGCATCCGAGGGGTACATTGCCGTGGACGTTTGGTTTCGAGATGTTGAAGCTTATCGAAGTCTATGCTCGCATAAAGACGACATAGGATCATCTCTTGATTGCTCCAATGCGGAATGGTGTTGGGACGATCTCGTCGAAGACAAGAAGACTCGCGCTTTCGTCGTTCGCAGGAAAGCCGACTTCGACAATGAAGACTGGCAGGATCTGTATGCCTGGCTTGTTGATTGGATGTGGAAGCTGCGAGCTGTGATGCAGGAATTTGGGGAATAGGCGTCTAGCAACCTCTCGTTTTGGCGCAGCTTGCAAGCGGAAGATGGAAGAGCGTGCCCTCAATAAAGGACTCTCGAAAACCGTTTCCGCCCCGATTCGCCGATTCCCACAACCGCGCTTCGACAACTACTCACCACGCCACGAATAGGAATTGTCGCTGGTGGCTTGCGAATTAGAAATGGCGTTCATTACGATCTGTCACCCATGTTTTTTAATTCTTCATCAAGATCCGCAAAATGAATGAGCTTTAGCAGCACGAGTGCAAAATTATATGACAGCCACTCTATATCTAATCTATTTCCAGCAAAATAGGCATCTTGTCTATATTGAGGAAACCTAAAGTATTCGGCATTGCCACCTTCGATATACGAACAGTAATTTTTGCAAAATGGTTCAATCCCATCCATGAATCCTGCGCCAATTGGAAGTTTAGAAAAGAGCGCTCCCGAAAGTGTTCCAAGATTATGCGTTTTGGGAAATTCTCCAGTTGATTTGAGCAGGATGAACTTTATGCCCAGTTCGATTGCGTGTCTACCCGCGAAAACGGTTGCTGCCGATTCAGGGAGTGAGCTCGTAAGTTGATCGAACGCATTAACATATTCTAACCAGAAGTATTTCCAGAGCTCCAGTAGATCTTG
>CAJFVW010000243.1 GCA_904420575.1 uncultured Gordonibacter sp. | reverse complement strand
TCTGCCGCATGCCTACGAGGGCAAGAGCGGCACCGAGAAGTGGGAATGGACGTACATGCCCGTGCTCACCAAGGCGTGCGACATGTGCGCCGACCGCGTGGAAAAGGGCAAGATGCCCATGTGCGTGCAGCACTGCCAGGCGTGGTGCCTGTACCACGGCGAGGTTGAGGACCTGGTGAAGAAGATGGACGGCAAGACCCGCTGGGCGCTTCTGACTGCGAAGAACTAGCAGGTGAAAGAGTGCGGGGCTTGGCAGGGCGGGTTGCGTTGCCAAGCCCCACGCAGGAATGCATGCCGCGTTCGTGCGGCGGAAAGGGAGGCGGAAATGTGTTTCAGGCCGGCGAACTTGGTGTTGAACAAAACGTGCCCGGAATGCGGCGAGGTAAGCGATGCGACGGTGCCGGAGTGCCCCAAGTGCGGGCATGACCTGGTGAGCGTCGAGCCCGACATGCCCGACCCGAACGCTCCGGGCGTGCCCGGTGCGGAGGTGTTCGATCCTTCCGACATCGGCAAGCCGCCCACCGCGCCCAAGGCCCCCGGTGCACCTGCGGCCCCCAAGGCGCCCGGAGCGCCGAAGTAGCCAGCGCGCCTCGTCGTGCTTGCGGTGTCGTCGCGAAGGCTGCTTCGTTGACGCGTCGGCCGCGCTTGCGTGGACGGCAGGAAGTGAATGGAAGATTTCCGAAAAGGAATGAACGCTTTTCAAAAACGTAATGCCAGCTAGGGACAAGACGCAGGTAAAAGCAGTATTTTGCCGCGCTACCATGAGGTTGTGGTTGTGGATTCGCCAACAACTGCGAGAGGAAGGGGGGGTCCAGATGTGTTGTCCTCGCGCAGAGGTTTTCTTGCTCCGAGCGGAGGAAAACCTAGGTACGAGGAGCTGCATGTGTGCTAATAAGGTACGGCAATAGTCTGGGGAGACAGGCTGTGCGCGAAAATCCGAATCGCTCCAGCAAAGCAAATGTGTCATGTGGGAAGGGGATTACATGTCAAGCGCATTAAGAAAGCCGACTAGTACGCAGATCATTGCGAGTATCGGCTGCATCATCGTTATGGGCATGAACGTGTCGTACCAGGTTGTTATGACCTCTTTTCCGTACATTATGGAAGCTATGCAGATCAGCAAGGTCGAAGCCTCTATGATGTCCACCGTAGTATCAGTGGGCGTCGTCGTTATGGCGCTCATTGGAACAAGGCTTATCGACAAGCTCACGCCCCGTTGGTCAATGTTGGTCGGTACGCTTCTTGTTACCGCTTTTCTGGTTGTCAATGCAATCGGGCTGCCCTATATTGCATGGGTGGCCTGTGGCTTGCTTGCCGGTTTTGGATCCGCCCTTGGCTCGCTTGGTGCTGCATCAGGCTTGATGCGTCAGTATTGGGGAATGGATTCCGGCAGCAAGTTCACCGTCATAGCAGGTATTCAGACCCTGATCGTTTCAGGCTATACGGCTTTGATGGCCTGGCTTTGGACCTTCATGGACTTCCAAGGTGCTTTCTGGGTCATCGCTGCCTTGACGCTGGTTCTCGGTGGCGGTGCCAATCTCATCTGCTTCCGCAAGCCTGATGCATTCGTTGCTGAAGAGCTTGCCGAGGCTGTGAAAGCCCAGGCCATAAAGGATGCTGAAAAGCCACAAGAGGCTGCTTCTGGCTGGAGTTTCGGCGAATCGTTCAAGCACTCTCCGATTTACCTTTTCACCCTTGCTTTTGTTGCTGCTGCTGTTATCAATGGGGGCATTACGACGTTCTTGACGACGTTCTTGACCGAGGCCGGCATGGATAAACCGATGGCTGCTTTGTTCCAAAGCTACTTTACCGTTATATGCGGCGTCCACATGCTGTACTCCGGTTACTTCCATAAGTTCTTTGGCAACAAGATTTACTTCACCTTCTTCTTCGGCCTCTCGGGCATAGGATTCATTTGCCTGTCGCAATGGCTCGGTATGGCGCCCGCTGGCATCGCGTTCGTGGTGTTTGCGCTTGCGCTCGTTGGCGCCATGAAGCCGATCATGACGACCGCGGCCGTTGTGGTGACCCAGCTTTTCGGCAACAAAGACTACGTTGCTTACAATTCCTACAGCCAAGCAATATTGAACGTCGGCCGCCTGATCTCTTCGTTCACCACTGCAAGCATTCTGCAATTCCTGGGCGCCGCCTTGATGTGCTACTTCTTCGCAGGTCTGGCCATCCTCTCTGCGGTCGGCTTCTGCATCGCCGATGCCGTGTCCCCCTGGGCGCGCATCGCCAACGAAAAACGCAAGGCGACGAAGGCCGCGAAGGCTGCCGGCAAGGAATAGCCGCCGACTCCTGAACGTGGGTGCGGCATGGAGGCGCCGCACCTGTCGCCTCGAGGTCGGGGCGCCGGCTTGTGGCGGGCGCCCCTTCCGCCGGCAAACGGAAGTGTAGCGAGGACAGAAAGAAGGCATCATGCAAATGAACCCATCAGAGCAGTTCGCCGCGCATGTGGCGGAAGCGCGGTACGAAGACCTGCCGGATCCCATCGTCGCCCGGGCCAAGGAACGCCTTGCCGACTCGGTCGGCGTGATGAGCGCCGGCGCGCGGGGCGTCGGCATCCCGGGCATGGTGGACATGGCCAAGGCCTGGGGAGGCGCCGAGCAGGCATCGATCTTCAACTATGGCGACAAGGTGCCCGCCCGCGTGGCGGCCTTCGTCAACAGCCTGCAGCTGCGCTCCTTCGATTTCGAGGCCATCGACGCCGAAGGCTTCCTGACGCGCTGGCCTGCTCACGTGACGAGCACGACCGTCCCCGCGACCTTGGCGCTGGCCGAATGGAAGGCCATGTCCGGCAAGGACTTCCTGCTCGCCATGCTTCTCGGCGACGACATGGCCTGCCGTCTGACCGAGGCCACGCGGTTCGACCCCTTGGGATGCTTCGACGGGAACGGCACGGCGAACTGCCTCGGGGCGGCTGCCATCGCGTCGAAGGCCTTGGGCCTGGGAGCCGAGCAGACCCTTGCAGCGTTCGGCATCGCCCTCAACATGGCCGGTGGGACCATGCAGAACACGCAGGGCTTCTGGACCTTCAAGCTGGGGAACGCCCTGTCCGCCTACCACGGAATCTTCGCCGCCGAAATGGCCCTCAACGGCTTCAAGGGCCTCGACGACCCGATCACGGGTCCCAAGTGCTTCATGGACATGTTCGCCAAGAGCGGCGACGCGTCCGAGTTGCTCAAGGAGCTGGGGGAGCGGTACTTCAGCGACGCCGTCGTCAAGCCCTGGGCCTGCTGCCGCGGGAACCACGTGGTGCTCGATGCCGCACGCGAATGCCTGTATGGCCGCACCCTCGACGCCAAGGAGGTCAGGAAGGTGCGCTTCGGCGCGACCAAGAGCCTCACGAACGGCGAGTTCCCGTTCGGCAGCACGTGCGAGTGCGACGGCCTCTTCAACCGCCGGTTCACCCTTTCCACGTACATCCTGACGGGGCAGGTGGTGGCTGCCAGCTATGCGCCCGAATGGATGACGAGCCCGGAGCTCAAGGACATACTGGACAAGCTGGAGTTCTACGAGTGGAATCCTCTGGCCGGCGCAAAGGGGTCCGGTGGTTTCGCGGCCTGCGTCGACATCGAGCTCGAAGACGGCGAGACGCTGCATGGCGAGGTCAAAGGCGACATTCTGGGCGACGTCGAGCGCAAGCCGCTCCCGAAGGAAGAGTTCGAAGCCAAGTTCGAGACCAACGCCGCGTTCGGCGGCAAGGTGGACGTGGGAAGGCTCCGCGAGGCCTACGACATGGCATGGAACATCGAACAGGTGGACGACATGTCCACGTTCACCAAATTGTTGCTTCCGTAAGCCGCAAATCTGAACGAAGCACAAGTTCTAGAAATGACTGCGGGACGCCGTTTGTTGAAAACGGCGCCCCGTTTTTTCCAGCCACAAAAGATCCGCGTGACGGATGGGGATCGGAGGAAACGTGAACGGAATCACTCGACGAGAATTATTTGGTGGAGCTTTGGCGCTTGGAACGAGTGTCGGCGTGGCTTCTCTTTCGGGTTGTGCGGCTCAGGATACGCCGCAGAAAGAGCCAGAAGACCATCGACCAAAGAGCAATACACGGAGCGGCATAGACTCAGCGCCTACTGCATTGCCGAGCGACATAGCCAACTTGCCCGAAATAGCGGCTACTTTGTGGGCGACGGTTTCAGACGATGCCGCCGACCGGATGGAAGGCCCGATTTTCGACGAAGAAGGCACGCTTTACGTATGTCATCGCCACACCCCTTCGGATGGTCGCGTCAAGACATCGAAGGTATTGAAAATCGCCGCCGATAAGCAAGTCGATACTCTCTATGAACTGGAAGGTGGGGATTTCAACGGATTGGCGCTTCATGAAGACGGCCGCCTGTTCATTGCGGACATGTCCGGGCATATTCGCGTGATCGACGAGAAAGGCGAAGCTCTCGACGAGCTTCCCTGTTCCTGTGGCGAGGTTGCCATCCTGCCAAACGACCTCGTGTTCGGGAAGAACGGTGATCTTTGCATTGCGAATTTCGCCGGAAATGCATTGAACCCCGCTGGTGGCGTGTATCGTTTGACGGCCGAAAGCAAGTATCAGACCATGGTGGTTTTTCAGGAGGGGTTGCATACGCCGAACGGCCTGTGCTTTTCAAACGATTATCAGAGTCTTTGGGTCGCAGAAACATCAACGAACCGAATCCTCAAGATTGGCGTTGCGGAAGACGGGAGTGCCAAAACCGGTTTCTTGGACGTGAGTGTTGTATATCAAGGACAAGGCTCTGCAGGCCCTGATTCAATGCGCGTCGACGAGAAAGACAACGTGTACCAAGCATACTACCCTGGGGGGGGGGCGCACTCGTTCTTAATGCATCGGGCGTTCCTATTGCGAACATTCTGGTAGAGAATCGCGAAATTGGCGATGCGCTGTTCACTGCGAGCATTGCGCTGAGGCCAAACGAGACAAAGGGCTATCTCTTGTCATGTGGTGCTCGTGGTGCGAACATCATGGAGTTCGAATCGCTGGCGACGTCGGCTCTGCGATACTTCGGGGTGTGAGCAGCCTTTGCGGCAGTAGAAAGGCGATTCCAAGATGGGGGGGGGGTATTTGCGCGCTTCGCCTCCGGAGGTTTCGCCTG
Organism: uncultured Gordonibacter sp.; assembly: GCA_904420575.1. Lineage (GTDB taxonomy): Bacteria > Actinomycetota > Coriobacteriia > Coriobacteriales > Eggerthellaceae > CAJFUR01. Next base: position 3,187 of record CAJFVW010000243.1, on the reverse strand, counting down.
CGGCTTGCCGTTCGCTTGCCGCTCGGAAGAAGCGCCCCTCGCATCCAGATGACGTGCAGGCGAGCGAACGCTGACGCCAAACCCTTCCGAAAAGCACGAAAATCGCCGATGTGAATCACCTGGCGTGTGGTTTGGCGTGCTTTTCGGGCCATCGTGCGCCGCGCATTCGGCTATGGGTTTTTCATGCGCCTGCGATCAGGTGTTTTTCCCACAGCGCCGACGATGCTTGCCCGGCGGGCTCGTCGGCATGGCTTCACGTCGGTGTTTTGTGTGCACGAAACGGGCGAAGTGCGTCGCGGTTTCTACGAGGGCGTCGCCATAGGCGGGGTTTCAACTTGGAAACGGAGCTTTCAGGAGTAGCAGCTTTGCCATATTTCGGCTATAATACAAAAAACTCGTATTTTAGCCGAAATCGAGGTTCGCATGAGGTACATCAAGCGTGATATGGAAGCACTCGTTGTCCAGACGGCGTACGAATACCCCGCGATCTTGGTCACGGGTCCCCGCCAAGTGGGCAAGACGACCATGCTCGAACACATCATCGAGCAGCACGATCTTCCTCACGAAAAGGTCACGCTTGACGACCTCTCGTCGCGCTCTCTTGCCAAAAACGATCCGGCCATGTTTTTCCAGCTGCACAGACCTCCCGTGCTCATCGATGAAGTCCAGTATGCTCCCGAGCTCTTCGTCGAAATGAAAAAGATGATCGACGCAGGTGCTGAGCCGGGCTCTTTTTGGCTGACCGGCTCGCAGCAGTTCAGGCTTATGGAGCTGTCTGGCGAATCGTTGGCGGGGCGTATCGCGGTCCTGCCGCTTTCGTCGCTCTCTCAACATGAGCTGCATGGCACGGGGTCCGACGTCCCCTTTTCCGTACAGGTGGAGGCCTTGCGGCATCGTGAGGATCGGTTTGCCCCGGCAGACACGAAAGAAATGTTTGCGCGCATGTACCAAGGGGCGATGCCGGCAGTGAACTCGGGAGCAAGGTCGAACCTCGCCGTTTTCTATAGCAGCTATGTGCAAACCTACATCGAACGAGATGTCCGCCGTCTGTTGGGCAACGTGGATGCCCTCACGTTTTTGTCGTTCATGACGTCGGTCGCCGCACGCTGCTCGCAGATGGTAAACGCCCAGTCGATTGCCGATGACGTGGGCGAACGATCCGAAAAAGTGAAGGCTTGGCTAGGCGTGCTGGAAAAATCAGGAATCATTTTCTATCTTCACCCTTATTCCAACAACCAATTGAAACGAACGGTGAAGGCGCCAAAGCTGTATTTTCACGATTGTGGGCTGGTCGCGTATTTGACAAAATGGACGAGCGCCGAAACCATGGAGGCGGGTGCCATGGGAGGAGCCTTCATGGAAAACTACGTTGTTTCGGAGATTCGCAAGGGTTATACGAACGCCGGGTTGGACGCGCCATTCTACTACTATCGTGATCGCGACGCGCAGGAAATCGACCTTGTTCTGGAGTCGGACGGCGAGCTCCATCCGCTCGAAATCAAGAAGACGGCATCGCCCAACGCCGGCATGGCGCATGCGTTCAAAGTGCTCGATAAAGCCACGGTTCCGCGAGGCGCTGGGGCGATCATCTGCATGTGCGAAAGCTGGGGCGCCTTGGATTCGAAGACCTTCATCGTTCCAGCTTGGATGCTGTGATTTCTTGCGTTCACGTGCGATGGCTGGCGACTTGTTCGCCACTGTCAATACGTGCGCTGCCAGACGCCCGGTTTTAAGAGGGGTTGGCTACCTTTCCGCGAGGAGTATTTTCAAAAAAAGCAAACAAACGTTCCATTATGTGGTACAATAAGGCAAATACATTTTCATGTCGAACAGTGAACGAGGGGGCGTGGCGATGGTCGAATCAAAGAGCAACGATGCAATCCAGCTGTTTGAAGACAGGCAAATCCGTACTGCATGGGACGAAGAAAAGGAGGAATGGTACTTCTCCATCGTGGACGTGATCGAGGTGTTGACCGACAGCCCCAATCCCCAAACCTATTGGCGCGTGATGAAAAAGCGGCTAAAAGACGAGGGGAATGAAACCGTTACAAATTGTAACGCTTTGAAAATGACTGCTGCGGACGGCAAGAAGAGGTTGACCGACGTTGCCAACACGGAACAGCTTTTACGCATCATCCAGTCTGTCCCTTCGCCTAAAGCCGAGCCCTTCAAAGCGTGGCTGGCCATGGTGGGCCGAGAGCGCATCGACGAAACCATTGATCCGGAACAAGCCATTGACCGGGCGCTGGAAACCTATTTGAAAAAGGGTTACACCGAAGAGTGGGTACACCAACGCCTTTTGGCAATCCGCATCCGCAACGAATTGACCGACGAATGGAGCAAGTGCGGTGTGGAGAAGGGGAAAGAGTACGCCATCCTAACCGACGAAATTTCCCGAGCCTGGTCTGGCTTGACAACGCGGCAACATAAAATGCTGAAAGGTTTGAGAAAAGAAAACCTCCGCGACAACATGAGCGACATGGAACTTGTGTTGACGATGCTGGCCGAAGCTTCCACAACGGATATATCCAAAGTAGCAAAGCCGCAGGGCTTTTCCGAAAGCCAAGACGTTGCCCGGCGTGGCGGAAAGGTGGCCGGGATTGCGCGGCAAACCTTGGAAGCAGAAACCGGCAAGCCGGTGATTACTGCGCAGAGTGCCAACGACTTCCGACAGCTGGTAACCGATATTGTAGAGGGCGCCGCCGTTCTGCCAGAACGCACAGTGGAAGAGGATGGCAACGGGAGCGAGTGACGATGTTTGCAGCACGCACTCGGATCGGAAAAAAGCCTTGCCTATTCAAGCTTTTCACAGGGCTGCGGGGCGGAGCGCATTCTCCGACCTTTGCTGGAGCAGGTTTCAACGCGCGGGAAAGCCCATGAGAAAACACTTGACGCAAGGCCGGCAGATCGCCGCAAAAGCGCTGGCATCGGGGACGCTTGCGGGTTGATCATCCCGTCTCCTTTTCCCTATACCGAACTCCAGTGGGTTGAACAGGTCAACCCTGCTAAGAAAGGAGTTTTGGCATGAGGGGATCGGAAGTCGTTCGGCATGTGCGGAAGGAAACGGGTCTGGTTGGGCGAAACGTGGAGTCTCTTCGCAAAGCGCAAGGACTTTCGAAGACTTGCTTGAGCGCGATGGCGGGCGTATGCCGACAGGAGTTGGCCAAGGTCGAGAAAGGCGAGGTGA
>CAJFVW010000242.1 GCA_904420575.1 uncultured Gordonibacter sp. | reverse complement strand
GGCGGGCTCGGCGCCCCCGCCGGGCTCGGCGGGTTCGGCGGGCTCGGCGGGTTCGGCGGGCTCGGCGGGTTCGGCGGGCTCGGCGGGTTCGGCGGGCTCGGCGGGCTCGGCGGGCTCGGCGGGGCCCTCGCCAGATTCGCCAGGTGCACCGGCCGCTTCCCCGCTTTCGTCCGAAAGACCGACCGAACCGGCTCCTCCTGTCGCGCCCTCTGTGGCAAACGCCGGAGCAACCCCACAAGTCAAAGCAAGGGTTGCAGCCAACATGCAGGAAAGCGCCTTGGCCAGAAAGCTGCTGCGTTTAATCTCCATTGAGGCTCCTTGGATCATGCTTCAGAAAAAATCCCCGCAGCGCGACCTCGAGGGAACGGCGCTGCAGGGACAATTGTAATAAACCCGCACGACGGCAGACCCATGCCGCCAATATTTCATCAAAATCTGCGAAAAGCATGCCGTCAGGACGGACCCGGCAAGAGGGCGCCCGCGCGCAATTGGTAAACACGCCCGCAGCGAGGGCAGGAGAAATCGCCGTCAAGCTTTTCGCCGCACTCGCACACCCACCCAATCTGCCTGGCGGGCACCCCCACCATCAGAGCGTAGGCAGGAACATCGCGAGTCACCACGGCGCCCGAACCGATCATTGCGAAGCTTCCAACGGAGTTTCCGCACACGATCGTGGCGTTTGCGCCAATCGAAGCCCCGTCGCCAACATGGGTTTCCCTGATCTCCCACCCTTGTCCACTTTGGGCCCGAGGGTAGAAATCGTTGGTGAACACACAGGAGGGGCCACAGAAAACGCCCCTGCCTAACACCACTCCCTTGTAGATCGACACGTTATTTTGCAGCTTGCAATCGTCTCCGACCACCGCGCCGTCGGCGATATTGACGTTTTGCCCCAGCGAGCAGCGCTCGCCAACGACGGCGCCCGATTGGACGTGAGAAAAGTGCCAGATCTTGGTCCCTCTCCCCACGCGCGCCCCATCGTCCACATACGACGACTCGTGAACGTAGCATTCTTGAACCGACATCATCATCCTTTTCTAAGAGGACTGCTGCCCGACAAGCGCCCCTTGGGAAATCGCCATGCACAGCTCAACGGCACGCTTCCCCATTTCACCGCTCGTCTTTACTTCGTCGCCCGAATGAATGCAGGCTGCGAAGTGCGCGAACTCGCTTCTCAGCGGCTCGGCAATGGGTACGAACACGCGCTCGACGATGTTCTCTTGCTTGTATTCCATCGAATGACCTATGTTCAACTCGAAATTGGTCTTGCGCGAGATCTCTACGGTGCGATTCAGGTAATCTACCGTGACGAATGCGTCCTTGGCGCTGACCGTCGCCTCCCTCACCTTGGATTCCGTCACGCGGCTGGCGGTCAGGCTGGCAACCAGCCCGTCCTCGTACGTGACGAGCGCCTGGGCATAGTCGAGTTTGTCGGTGTAGACCTTGGCTCCGTGGCTCACCACGCGCTTGATGGGCGCCGATGCAAGGGCGTTCAAGATGTCGATGTCGTGGATCATGAGGTCTTGCACGACGTCGGCGTCGGATATGCGCGGAGAAAACGGACTCAGGCGCCTGAAGTCGAGCGACAGGACTTCCTCGTTAGCCAATATGCCGGACAGCGCCTCGATGGCAGGGTTGAACCGCTCCACATGCCCGACACAAAGACGCACCCCCCCCCTGCGCAGGCGTCGATGATGTCTTGGGCGTCCTCGGCGTTCAAAGCGATGGGCTTTTCGACCAGAACATGGCACCCCGCCATCGCTGCAGCGATGGCATGCTCCTTGTGCAGGAAAGAAGGCGTCGCTACGTTCACGACGTCGCAAGCGTCAAACAATTCCTCGGGGGACGAGAAGGCGCGAATGCCGTAAAGCGACGCCTGAGCCTTGCAAGCTTCGCTTGACGCATCATAGCACCCTACCAACTGGTACTCGGGCATGGTGGACAGCACGCGCACATGGTTCCGGCCCATGTTTCCCGTGCCAAGCACGCCTACGCGCAAAACGGGACGATCCTCGTTCATGCGAGCACCTCCTTGATGGCATCTGCTATCTCGTCGATCTGCCTCATGGTCAAATAGGGATGCATGGGTATGCTGAAGACCCGTCGTGCCGCCGCCTCGCAAACGGGCAGATCGCCTTCCTTGTAACCGAGGTCGGCATATGCGGTGGACAAGTGCATGGGGATGGGATAGTAACAGGCGGTCGGGATGCCTCGCTCTTTCAGCCCGTCCATGATCTTCTGACGCTCTTCGGAGCTTTTCGCCTGCAAAGTGTACTGTGCCCAAACGGACGTGTCCCCTTCCATCACAGAGGGCACGTGCAGCACACCCTGAAGACGTTCGGCGTAGGCCTGCGCCACCTTGTTGCGCGCGACGATCTCATCGTCGAAGATCTGCAGCTTCGACAATACGACGGCAGCCTGAATCGTGTCCATGCGGCCGTTGACGCCAATGCGGACGTTGTCGTATTTGTCTGCACCTTGGCCATGGACCCGAATCGAATGGATCAAGTCGGCCAGATCGTCGTCGTTGGTGAAGATCGCGCCCCCGTCGCCGTAGCACCCAAGGGGCTTGGCCGGAAAGAACGACGTCGCCGCCACCGTGCCGAAACTGCCGGCGCGCCTTCCTTCCCGCATCGCACCAAAACCCTGTGCGGCATCCTCTACGATGAACAAGCCATGCTCGTCCGCTATGCGCTGAATCTCGGCGTAATCCGCAAGCTGTCCGAACAGATCGACCGCCACGATTCCCCGCGGTGTCAGCTTGCCCTCGGCAAGCACCTCCTTGATCGCACGTTCGAGATCTTCAGGGCTGATGTTGTAGGTCTGCGCATCGGAATCGACGAAGACGGGGGTGCCTCCGGCCAGCGTCACGCTCTCTCCCGATGCGAAGAACGTGAACGACGGCACGAACACGGCATCGGTCTTCTTGAGGTCGAAAGCCATGAGGGGGATCACCAGGGCATCGGTGCCACTCGAACAGGTGAAGACATGCTTGACTCCCGCATAGGAAGCCAACTCTTCCTCGAGTTCGGCAATCTCCGGCCCCATCACGTATTTCTGGCTCCGGAGGACGGCGTCCACGCGGCGACACACATCGTCTTCGATGCGTTCGAATTGAGCCCTCAAATCAATGAACTGCATTCTCTGTTTCCTTTCCCGAAGAACAGCCCTTTCAAAGCCTAGCGATCCCGCAAGCGCACCTGTGCGCCAGCATGTCAGATCGACGCCGAAAACGGGGCCGAATGCGACCGTGGCTATTATCGCCCAAATCTCACGGTCTGACCACCAAAGATCGCCGTCTACTTCCTGATAACCCGAGCCGGGTTCCCAAAGACCTCGACGCCGCCAGGAATGTCGCGGATGACGACGCTCCCAATGCCAACCTTCGCGCCGGCTCCAATGGAAACACGGTTCTTGCATTGCATGTGGATCAGTTCGCAACCATCCCCGATCACGGAATTGCCGCCCACGAAGCCGCCAATGACAAAACAATCCCTTCCAATATGGGCGTTGTGCCCTATCACGGTCAGCGTGTCTATCTTGGTGCCGCTCTCCACAACCGTGTCGCGAAACGTACCTTTGTCGATGATCGAGTTGGAACCGACTTCGACGCGGTCGCCAATGACCACGCGTCCCAAATGCGGCAGACGCTTGAGGGCCCCGTCCGGACAGCGTCTGAACCCGAAGCCCTCGTTGCCGATCACGCATCCGTCCATGATGACGCAGTCGGCACCTATGACCGTGCCGCGCTTGATCGACGCGTGCGGATACACCATCGTCCCATCGCCGATCGAAACGTCGGCATCGACGAAGGCCCCGGGACCAACATACACCCTCTCGCCCAAACGGGCGGATGGGTCGACATGGGCATGCTCGCTCACGCCGGAAAGCCTGCGGGCGGGCACCACGGATTCCACCACGTACATGAAGGCATTCCTGGGATCGTCGCAAACGAACACGGCAGGAAACGAGTCCAGCCCTTCGAAGTCGGGTGCGGCGAACAGAAGCGCGACGTCTGCGCATTCCATGCCCTCGCCCAGATGCAAGTACTTCGATGCGCCAAGCCAAATGGCGGTCTGGGGCCGATAGTCACCAGGATCCGAGAACCCCGTTATAGAAACGCCTCCAGGCCCCCGGTAATGAGCCCGAAAGCCTCCCTCGTCAAGTAGCTTCTGGATGTCGTCCACCGAAAGCAGCATTTCGATCAGTTCCTTCTTTCCAGTTCCGCCGCAATCCGCTCGGCAATGAGATCGCCTGTCAAACCACATTCCCGTATCAGGTCGCCGTAGGGGGCAGCATGGGGGAAAAAGTCGTTCACTCCGCAGGAAACCAAAGGCCGAGCGCTGCCGCGTGCGGCCATGGCTCCGGCGACGGCCGACCCCAGGCCCCCGATGACGCTGTGCTCCTCGACTGTCGCCACCAGCACATGGGCGCTCGAGCATGCCTCCTCCACCACATCCGGGTCAAGCGGCTTCAGGGTATGCACGTCCACGACCTCCGACTCCACGCCGCGCTCGGCAAGAAGCTTGGCCGCCTTCATGCTCTCCGCAACCATCGGGCCTGTCGCAAAAACCAGGACGTCAGAGCCTTCTCGCAGGCGGATCGCCTTGCCGATGCGGAAATCGTAGTCGGACTTGTACACGACAGGACTGCCCATGACGCCCGTCAGGCGCAGATACACGGGAGCGTCGCACTCGGCAGCCGCCAAAGTCGCCTTCACCGTCTCGGTCGTATCGGCTGGAGAAAGCACGACCAGATTGGGTATGGAACGCATGATGGCAAGGTCTTCGCAGCTCATATGCGTTGCGCCCAAGATGCCGCTCGAGAATCCCGCCGTCAGACCAACCAGCTTGACGGGAAGCTTCATGTATCCCATGGAGACGCGCACCTGATCGAGGCTGCGCGCCGAGGCGAACGTTCCATACGTCGTGGCAAAGGGCACGAGGCCTTCCTTGGCCATGCCTGCCGCAACGCCGACAAGATTCTGCTCGGCAATGCCCACGTTGAACAGGCGGTCGGGATAGGCGTCGCGAAAGCGGTCGAGACCCGAATACGTGCAGAGGTCTGCCGTGACGGCCACGACGTCTTCGCCTCTTTCCGCCGCCTCGCACATGGCAAGTCCGAATGCCCCGCAGGAACCAAGGTGCGCCCAAGTCCTTATCGATCTCGAGTCAAAGCTCAGCACGCAGGTTCGCCTCCTCCTGTGAAAAGCCCAGCTCCCTCATTCCTTGGTCATAAAGGTCGCGCGTCAGGCGAGAGTGGTGCCATGCCGCAACGTTCTCCGAAAATGAGAAGCCCTTGCCTTTGACCGTGTGCGCGACCACGGCGCGCGGACGCGGCGCAGCCGGCTGCGAGAACACCTCTGCGAGCGCCTCGACGTCGTGCCCATCGACCTCGACCGCATCCCACCCGAAAGCGCGCCATTTGCCGCAAAGGTCGCCTAGGCCGAGCACGCGGGACGTCTCGCCGTCGTATTGCAGGGCGTTGGCGTCGATGACGGCGACGAGGTTGCCCAGGGCGTAGTGGGCGGCGCTCATCGCCGCCTCCCACACCGACCCCTCGTCGCATTCGCCGTCGCCCATCAAGACGAACACGCGGGAAGTCCCGTTTCCCTTGCGGCGCAACGCAAGGCAGGTGCCCACTCCCAAAGAAAGGCCTTGGCCCAGGCTGCCGCTCGCAAAGTCGATGCCCTCCACCATGCCCAAGGAGGGATGCCCCGTCAGGCGAGAACCTTCCTGCTTGAACGTGCGCAGGTCGGCGTCGGACACCAGACCCATCTGATGGAAGGCCGCGTACTGGGCCGGAACCCCATGTCCCTTGCTGAAAACGAAGCGGTCGCGCAGAAAGTCGCCAGGATTGCAGGGGTCGAACCGCATGGCGCCGAAGTACAGCGTGGCCAGGATTTCGATGGCCGAGCAGCTGCCTCCCAGATGGATGCCACTGTTTCCGGCGGCCAGCCCCATCACGAGGCAATCGGCACGCATCTGGCGCGCCTTTTCGGTAACGTCGCTCACCACGACCTCGCCTGAGCTTTTCCGGATATCATCCATTCAGGAAAGACCCCCCCCCATCTACATGAAGAACCTGACCGGTCATGTACGAAGAAAGATCGGATGCAAGGAACAGCACTGCATCAGCGATCTCGGATGCCTCGCCCATTCTGCCCATCACGCTTGACGACAGCGTGTCGTCAATCACCTCGCTTGATGCCTCAAGTCCCATATCGGTACGAACGAAGCCGGGAGCAACGGCATTGACGCGGATGTTGTTTCGCGAGAGCTCGCGGGCGAGCATGATGGTGGCGGTTTCCATGGCGGCTTTGCTGCAGGCATAGCCCAACTGCCCCGGCATGCCCGCACGCGCCGCTATGGACGACATGTTCACGATAGAACCACCAGCAGGCGAGGACGTCATCATGCGCACGACATACTGCGTGAAGCGCATCTGGCTGAAGAAATTGACCTCGAAAACCCTTTCGAGCGAATCGGAAGACGTCATCAGGAACGAGGCGTTCTCGGAGATGATTCCCGCATTGTTGACCAAAACGTCGATCGGGCGCCCGTCGGACCGCATGGAGCGGACGGCGCGCGCCATGGAGGCCGCATCGGCCATGTCGAAGAACACCGGACGCACCGCAACCCCGTGCCGCCCGGCGACGTCCGCCATGTCCGCAACGAAATCAGCCGTCTCTTTGCGCGCGCAAGCCCACACGTTCGCCCCATTGCCGGCAAACGCCTCGACTATCGCGCGGCCTATGCCCCGGTTCGATCCGGTGACCACTGCATTCTTTCCGTCGAGCAGACCCATGTCGTCACCTCGCATCCACTGTCCGCGACAACGTCCCCACCAAATCGTAACCGTCCCACACGATGTCGATGTCCATGGCGGATCCCACGCCAACCACGCGGTCAACGCCACGCGCGCCGTGAGACAGAACTGTCCCACGCAGCTTCTCCGCGTCAACGCCGAAGCAGGTGACGGTCTGGCACCTCTCGTCCAGCATGTCGACCACGTCCTCGAACGAATCGATGGCGCATTCGTAGAAGTACCCGCCCTTGCCATGCAGGGAGCCCAGATCCTCTGGAAGGCAGGACAGGCGAACGACCGAAAGCAGGGGGTCGAACGTCATCTTCTCGCATGCGCGGCCCTCGATCGCGTCCTCGCACAGCTGCACGTACTTGTCCACGGCCACCGCTCCCTGCAACCCGTAGGCACGGGAGGCGCATTCTCTCAAGGCCTGCCAGAACCGGCCAGTCACCGCGCGGTCAGCCTCCTGCAACCACAGCACCAGACGTGCCGACGAACAGGCATTCTGATCCATGAGGTACGTGTCGTTGTAAAAGCGCTCGGCAAGCTTCTGGAGCGCAGCCGCATCGCAGGCGCCAACGGCTTGGGCATCGAGCACGGAGATCGAATAGCGGTTGGGAAACACCACGTCCACGCAACGGGGCTTGCAAGGCAGCGCACGCAACGACGCTACCGTCTCGTCTCCTCCCCAGAGAATCCGCGCATCGGCCATGCGAGAAAAATCGGACGTGACCGCATTGTCGGCAGGGTAGGAAACGAACGTCACACGCCCTTCCATGCGCGGGTGATCCTCCAAGACGGCGGAAACGGCCGAGCAGATGAGCGTCACTTGGGGATACGGCTTGCTGGGAACGCGCACGATGTTCGCATTGCCGGCAAGGAGGCCGAACGCAAACGAAAAGGCGAAGTTCACCGGCACGTTCGAAGGGGCCACGTGGAAAGCCAGACCTCTTCCCAGCCGATGCGCATTCTCAGCCGCCATGGCTTCTTTCAGCCGCGCCAAGTGCCCTTTGCGGCACCAGTAGGCAAACGACACCACGTCCGGGTTCGACCGAACCGACGGGTCGGCCATCAGCTTGGCGGACACGTCCGCAAGAAAGGCGACCGCCTCATCGGAAAAGGGCGGCCAAGGACGCGTGTCCATGCGGCCAGAGCCAACGAGATGGCGCAGCCCGTTCTTACTTTCGCTCATAGGTATCGCTGCACCCCCTGATCTCGGCTCCCTGCAAGCGGCCATACACCGCGAAGTACTTGCCCTTGCGTCCGCAGGGGCAGTCGTCTTCGCCGAGAACCTCCCCCTCGTCTTCCGTCAGAAGCACATGTCCGGGATAACTCGTCGGCACAAGCGACGTACATTTGATCAGCCCGCGGCCGCGCGAAACCTCGTCGAAGGTGAACGGATCCACCATGGCGACGTCGTTGAAGACCGAAGCATGCAAATGCCCGCATTCGCACTCCATGAAAATGGAACCCGTCTGCTCGACCATGCCATAATAGTTGCAAACCCGCTCGATGCCGCACGTCTCTCTAACCGCCTGTTTGAATTCTTCGTTGCTGATGTTTTGATCGGCAAGTTTTTTCCATCCGCCGCCATGGATCATGGTGCCGTGCAAATCGAGAGCCATGCCTTTGTCCTTGAGCGCACGGCAAAAGTGCTGCCATATCATGAAGGTGAAGCCGAAAAGCATCGCTTGGTCGCCTTGATGACGCTCCATGAAGGCGTATATCGCTTCAAGGTCGAGATCCATGTTCTCGTCGAGCGCGTACGTGACATCGCGGCCCAACAGGGAGAAACCGAGAATCCCGGCACCGCGCGCACTGAACATGTTCCTGTTCTTCAAAACGGCCTTGGAGTCGATGACGAGCATGGGCATGCGGCCCTTGCCCGTGAACGCCGAAACCGTTTTTGCCAAGACCCTCGTCTGACGCGCCGAGGTTTCGCGATCCAAGTAGATCTTGGACACCCTTTGCCCTGTCGTGCCCGATGACGTCATGGTCTTGGCCACTTCGTCGTCGGGAATGCTCTTCAAGTCGTACTCCTTGAACAGCCTTACAGGCAAAGCGGGCGTGTCGCCCAGTACCGCGCATAGCCGATCGTACGAGAGGCACGCCTCACGATGATGAGCAGTCAAGCTGGCAAGCCAGCCGGCATGCAAGGCGGCCTTTTCGTCATGGGGAAGCCCGAACGGGTCCTGTTCCAAAAGCTCAGTATAGTCAAACATGGCAATCCCAAAGAGAAGCGTACTTGATTTTCCCCGCCTCCGTTCGAGGCAGGGCGTCCATCGCCTCCACGCGGAAGGCCGACGGGTGAATGCCCAAGGCGTCGGCTATCATATCGCGAACAGCCGGTGCTTCGCCGGATTCGATGTAAATCTTCATAGCATCGTCGCTGCCCACGCATGCAGCGGAAACGCCCTTCCTTGCCAACAACGCTTCCACCTCGTCAAGGCCAATGCGGTTACCAAACAGCTTCAAAAAGCGCTTCTTGCGGCCAACGATCCGATAAAAGCCCTCTTCGTCGCGCGTTGCCAGGTCTCCGGTTCGCAGAACGCCGCCTCGCTCGTCGCCTTTCGCCAAATCCGCACGGTCGAGCGCATAGCCCCACGAGACGTTTGCTCCGCGGTAAACGAGCTCGCCTTCTACGCCAGCGCCATTCAGGACGGAGCCATCTTCCCCTTCAAGGCTCAACTCCCCTCCCGGAATGGCCACGCCTATCATGCCGACCTTCTCCAGCGAGCGACGGGCAGGCAGGTACGCCATGCGCGCCGTGGCTTCCGTTTGGCCATACATGACCACGAAGCCCATGCCCTTCCCAGCACACAGCTCCGCGAATTCGCGATGCAGGTCCTCGCCCAAACGCCCTCCGGCCTGCGTCAGATAGCGCAACGACGGCACGTCCATGCGCCCAAACCGCAAGCGCGACAGCATGGCGTAACTGTACGGCACGCCTCCGAACGTCGTTGCTCCCTCGTCGCGCAGCAGGCTCCAGAAATCTCGATCCATAAAGGTTTTGTCGGTGAGAATGATGCGCGCCTTGGCTTTGAGATGCGTGTTGACGATCGATATGCCGTACGAATACGAGAAGGGCAACGTCGTGATGGCGCGGTCTTCGCTGGTGATGCCCAGGTACTCGATGATGGAGTCCGTGTTGCTGGCAAGGTTTCCCCGAGAAAGCCTCACCAGCTTCGGGGAACCGGTGCTGCCCGACGTGCTGAGCAGTAGTGCCAGTTCGGGATGCAGATCGGATTCCGAACCGGCATCCCCTCCGACGCGGTGCAGCACGTACGATCCGTATTCGAGCGTGCGTCTTCCCTCCACGAATCCGTCGTCAGGACCCCAGACGTATTCCGGACGATAACGCCCCATCAAATCGGCGAACGTTTCGTTGGGAAGATGGTCGTTCAGCATGACCGGAACATGACCATGCGAGAGAAACGCCACGTAGCCCACCACGGCTTCGATGGCGTTCCTTGCACGCAGAAAGACAAGGGAGCGCCCATGCAACGGGGCGCTCACCTTCTCCGCTTCGGCCATCAACTCTTCGTAGGTCAGCGACCGACCGGCTCCTATCAGGGCAAGATCCGACATCAAAGCCCCACGTCGTATTTTGCAAGGATCTCCTTGCCTTTGTCATACGAGCTCAAATCGATGATGTCGTCGGTGTCCAGCATGATGTCGAAGGCATCTTCCAGCGCCGCCACCAGCTGCATGTGCCCCACCGAATCCCATGCGGGCACAGACTGGTACAGCAAGTCGGCATTCAACTGGTCGGCCGTCACGCCGATGGTTTCGATGAATGCTTGATCGTATTTTTCGCTGTTAGTCACTAAAACACCTTTCCTCTGCTCTGCCTATGCGTCGAACTCCCCGGCCATCTCCACGCTGGCGAACTCATCGAGCGGAAGCTTGACCGGCAGCCCCGTCTTCTGGCTCTTGTAAATTGCCAGCACCATTTCAAGCGCGTTGCGTCCGGCAACCGCGTCGACATAGGGCTTTCGCCCGGTTTCGATTGCTTCCATCACGTCCGCGTACAGGCTCGTATGTCCATTGCCGTACACGTTGCTCGTTTCTTCCTCCAGTCCCTTGTTGGCGACGTCGTCCTCGGTTTCATCCGCGAAGTCCCACGCGTCGATGTTGTTGGTAGAGGTGCCACCCACCTTGACCGTGCCCCGCTCGCCGAACAGGTACAGCGTCTCTTCCAGATTGTGCGGATAGACGTTGGTCGTTCCCTCTATCGTGCCGATGGCCCCGTTCTTGAACTTGACCACGGCCATGCCCACGTCTTCCGCCTCCAGGTAGTCGTGGAACTGCTGGCGGGTGGTGCCGAACACTTCCTCCACCTCGTCGCCCATCATCCAGCGCAAGAGGTCGATGCCATGGATGCACTGGTTCATCAGGCAGCCGCCGTCTTCGGCCCAGGTGCCACGCCAGGGTGCCTGCGCGTAGTAGTCCTTGTTGCGGTTCCAGCGGACATGGATGCTGCCATGGGAAAGACGCCCGAAGCGGCCTTTTTCGACTGCTTCGCGCGTCTTCTGGACGGCGACGTTGAACCGGTTCTGATGGCAAGCCGATACGACGACGTGTCGCTCCTCCGAGCGCCGGATGATCTCGTCGGCGTCGGCGATGCTCATTGCCATGGGTTTCTCGATGATGACGTTCATGCCGGCATCGATGCATTCCAACGCGATGGCCGCATGCTTGCCGCTTTCCGTCGCGATGGCTACGAGGTCGAGATCGGGATGATCGGCCAACATGGCACGGTAGTCGGCGTAGCGGGCAATGGATGCATCGCTTTCCAAGCCGTGCTTCGCAAGGAGCTGTTCTATCTTTTCCGGAACGATGTCGCACGCCGCAACGAACTCGAGTCCGTTGTTCACGACGGCCTTGACGTGGTTGGTCGCAATGCGACCGCAGCCGATGAGAGCGTACTTCATACCTACAGCACCTCTATGTTGTCGCGCGCGGCTACCGACTTCATGGCGTTTTTGGTGTCGAAGACCGCCCGAGCGTGGGCCTGCACCATCTCGTAATCCACGTTGGTATGCGCCGCCGTCACCATCACGAGGTCGGCTTCGGCCACGACTTCGGGCGTCAGCGCGGGAATGCCCGTGCGCACGCTGCCATTGTGACGGTATTCCGGAACCCATGGGTCGAAATAGGACACCTTGGCGCCACGCTCTTCGAGAATTTCGACAACGCGCAGAGCGGGGCTTTCCCGGCAATCGTCGATGTCCTGCTTGTAGGCCACGCCCAGAACCAGCACGTTGGCGCCGTTCATGGCTTTCTTGTGCCTATTCAGGACGCGTGCGGCGCGGTCAACGCAGTACTCGGGCATGCGGTCGTTCACCATCATGGAAGATTCGATCATGGAGGTGTGGAAGCCGTATTCGCGCGCCTTCCAAGACAGATAGTAAGGATCGAGGGGGATGCAATGCCCGCCCAGTCCTGGCCCCGGATAAAATGCCGTGAACCCATAGGGCTTCGTCTTGGCGGCGTCGACCACTTCCCAGATGTCGATGCCCATGCGATCACACAGCATGGCCAGCTCGTTCACCAGGCCGATGTTCACATTGCGGTACGTGTTCTCGAGGATCTTCTCCATTTCGGCCACGGCAGGCGACGAGACGCGCGTCACTCCGCCTTCGAGAACCGCCTCATACATGGACGCGATCACTTCCACGGCGTCATCGCCAATGGCGCCTACGACTTTCGGAGTGTTCTTTGTCTTGTAAATCAAATTGCCTGGATCGACGCGCTCGGGCGAAAAACCAAGATAGAAGTCTTCGCCGCACTTCAGGCCCGACCCTTCTTCCAGAAGGGGCTTGATAAGCTCCTCCGTCGTCCCGGGGTAGGTAGTCGATTCCAACACGACCATGGTTCCCGGCCTCAGGTGCTGCGCAACGGAACGCGTCGAGGATTCGACGCACGAGATGTCCGGCTGCTGATGCTCGTCAAGGGGCGTAGGCACGCAGATCGCCACGAAGTCGACGTCCTTCACGAACGAGAAGTCGGTCGTTGCGGACATCGCACCGGCTTCCACAAGAACCGCAAGGTCGCTATCGACCACGTCTCCGATGTAGTTGTGCCCCGCATTGACCATTTCCACCTTTTCCGGCTGGACGTCGAACCCAATGGTCCGAAACCCGGCCTTCGCCTTTTCCACGGCAAGCGGAAGACCCACGTAACCAAGGCCTACGACCCCGCACACGATCTCGCGGGATTCGATCTTGCGCAACAAGGATTCCTTCATTGACGGCATAAGGCCCATTCCTCCCATTGAAGACAATTTCGACATGTATGTTACCCCAACGCTCCAGCGCACACAATGAAGCGGAGCGAGCAGCACAGGTTTCCCACACCGCCCATTCCTACGAACTCGCGAACGCAATTCTATTTCTGCAGGTCATTCGGCCAAAGCAGTCGGTTGGCGCGACAGGTCGTCGCCAACCAGATCGCTGCACACCTGAACCGCCCGGACAATCCAGGCGTTGAGGGGAGCGGCGCGGTCGGCATTGGACCGATAGCGCGCAAGGAGATCCGGCTCGCTCGCGAACCGCTCAATTGCAGCCGCATAAGACGCCGCATCGTCCGGTACCACGAGGCCCAATTCCCATTGCTCCACGAACGACGCAGCGCCCGGTATGTCGGTCGTCACGATGGGCTTGCGGTACGTGAGGTATTCGAACATCTTCACCGGAATGGCCGCATCGTTGTATTCGCACCGCCGATACGACATGCATCCGAAATCCGCGCGTGCGTACACCTCTGCCAGACCTTCTCCGGCAGCAAGATGCTCGACCTTCAGCCAGTCGGCAGACCGTTTCAGATCCCGATAGCGATCATCGAGGCCTTCCCATTGGCGTTCCGGACAGACGAACACGAGGCGGCATACGACGGCGTCGGCATTGACCTTGGAGAACGCATCAAGCAACAGGGGCGTTCCGTAGCGCTCGTCGGCGGCTCCAACGTATATTGCCGTCGGAAGATCCGAGCCCTTCGTCTCAGCCTTTTCGCGCACCGGCTCCGACTCGCAGCCGGGAGGCAAAACGCCCGCCTTCGCCCGATAAGGACACCCTTTGGAGGCAGCTGCCTTCATGGCCCAGGACGCCGACGCGACGCCCGGATGGTACACGATCGTCGCCGCCTTGTTGAACGTTTTAAAGTCCTGCTTGCTCAGGTGATAGATGACACGCTGCTTGAAGGTAGCCCCTTCGAGGGCGTCACGCGTGAGCCAGTAGGCGTCTCGGTAGAAATATCCCAAAGGGATGCCCCGACGCCGAATCAAGCGAAGCAACGACAGGTCACGACGACACAGCATGGGCCCCGCAGGGGGTTCAACGTAGCAGAGGTCAAACGTCTGCCTCCCTTGACGTATGGTGCGCATCAGAGAAGAGACGTTGCGGGTGCGCTCCATGTAGCGGTTCGGCAACCCTTCAAGCACTGTCACCTCGCACCCCATTTCGCGAAAGGCTCTCAACATCTCCCGCGGCCTCTTGATGGACGCCGACGTGGCGGGCGCATCAAGGTCCTTGAACGCCACGAACAGAACCCGCACAGGGGCTGAGGGGTCGACCTTGCCGGCTACCAAGCCACGTGCTTCTTCCCTTTTTCCCACCTGCAAAGACGACAGGGCCAAAAGCACCGGAATCCACGAATATGCCATGTAGTCGAACGAGCTCGGGGCAATCGAGCCGATGCCTACGGCGATATAGGACACGACGGCTACGAGGCAATCGTACTGCCCGGTGCTTCGATACCTTCGAACCATGAGCACCAAGGCATACGCCAGAAAGGCGACGTAGGCGACTGCGGCGGGAAAACCGTAGGAACAAAGGAACTCGAGCCACCAGTTGTGGGGATTGGACAAGCCGGAAAGCGAAGGATTGCTCGCGAAATGAGAGGCCAGCATGCCAGGGCCGACGCCAAAAGGATGGGAAAGCGCCAGGCCCGCCAAGTCGCCATACATGGTGAGCCGCTTCCAAGTAGAGCCCATCCCCTGTTCGAAGTTGTCGGCTTGACCCTCGATGCTCGAGATCAACCCCACCTCTCCCGCAGACAGGTCGGTGGGCGGTGGAAATCCCAGGACCTCCGCCCCCCACATGATGAAATGCGAGGCGGGTGTGGAGACCCACAGTGCTATCGCCACAAAACCGGCCAAGAGCAGAAGGCGTGGCAGCATGCGCCACGGCATCGCGAACAGCCAAACCGCATACGCCGCGAACAAGGCGACCGTGGCGATGGTTGCTCCAACTACCGAAGCCTCGACCAAGACGAGCGCTGTCAGAACGAGGGAAAACGCCTGCACGCATCTGCGGTCGCGATACGAAGGCAGGGACAGGGCGGCAAGCACGACGAGAAAGACCGAAAAATTGTTCTCGTTGTAGAAAATCCCCGTTGCAACGTACCATCGCACGTTCAGGTCCTGCTCGTTCAACATCGTCAAGAGAGCTGGATCGGTAAGACGGTTCCCCGGCAAATGAATGTCGGTCACGATTTCGAAGAAAGCGAGGATCAAAAAGCAAAGGAGGCAGACGCGGCATGCGGAGCGGAACAGAGCAAGCCTGCGAGGCTCATCGAGCAGCCGACAGGCGCAATAGCCTGCGAGCATCACCGCACCATAGAACGTGAAGGAGCGGACGATCCCTTTGAACGAGAAGCCTCCGTTCGCAGCGGCCGCCACCAAGGAATCCACAAGCATCAAGGCGAAAACCACGCACAAAGCCCGCACAAGGGGGTTCTTGAAATAGGCTTTGACCGAGCGAGTCAGCTCGCCCGAGGAAGAAGCAACCAGCAGGCAGGCGACGATCAGAACGACGCCGACCTTCCAGCCGCTTACCAAAAAACTGATCCTTGACTCGGTGGAAGCCCCCGCCTCTCCAAACACCAGAAACAAAGCGAGCGTGCATACGAGGACGTCTTGGAAAGCCGGTCGAGAGAGCGCCTTTCCAATCCGAGTCCGAACAGGCATTGCATATCCTTCCCTTATTAAACCTTTGCATTGCGACCCCATGCAAAATGGCAAGATGTCTTGAAATTGTAGCGAAAGCGTCTTCGAAGCAGGTAACCCGCTAGAGCATAACGCAAAAAGCGTATAATAAATGTTTATGGTCTTCGGAAAATACGGCAATAAGACGGCAAGCCCGCTTAGAGCGCTCGTTCAAGGAACGATCGTGCTTGCAATCTCGAACGTCGTCCTGAAAGCCCTCAATTTTTTCCTTCTGCCTCTTTACACGTCTTACCTGACTCCCGCCGAATTGGGAATGAATGACACCATCACGAATTTCACTTCGCTCATTTACACCATCCTCGTCCTATCGTTCGACGGTGCCTACAGCGCCTTCTATTACGACAAGCCAACCGAAGAGCACAAGAGCAAGGTGCTCAGCACCACGTGGATAACGCTTTTCTGCGCGAGCCTCGTCGCCATCGCGCTCATCTTCTTTGCAAACCCCATCTCGTCTGCGCTGTTCGGCAGCACGAAATACGCCGTCGGCGTTTCCATAGCCTTGGCGTCGGTAACCCTCAACCTATGGTGGCTCCCCCTCTCGCTCGATTTGCGCATGAGGAGCAAGATGGGGCTTTATTCCATCACGATCGTCGCGGCTTCGGCGCTCATGATCGCCCTCAACATCGTGTTCGTCACCGTGCTTCAATTGGGATTCTATGCTTTGATCTGTGGATTAGCTTGTGCGAACTTCTTTCAATTCGTCTTTTTCGCCCTTCTCAGCAAAAGCAGGCCTCGTCTGAAAGGCTTTGATCCCGCGCTGCTCAGAGACATGTTGCGCTATGCCTTGCCCATGATGCCTACCGCTCTTGCCTACTGGATCCTCCAATTGTCAAGCACCTACATACTCTTGGCTTTTTCCTCGTCAACCGAAGTTGGCGTCTACGGCATTGCCACTCGCTGCGCCAATGCTGCCAACATGATCGCCAGTGCTTTTTTTACCTCGTACACTGCCTATGCGTTCCAGCAGGCGAACGAAGACCCCGAAGCCCCGAAGAAATTCAGCACGATCATGAACATATTCGTCTTCCTGTTCGCGACGGCCTGTACCGCCGGATCGCTGTTCGGCCCAGAAATCATCCACCTTATGACCACTCCCGATTATGCGGCCGCCAGTTTCATGCTGCCCGGTGTGCTGTTTGGGCAATTGTTCTACAACGTCTACCGCATTGCAGGCTACGGCGTTTCCTTCTCTAAGCAATCGAAGTATCTGGCTTTCCCCATTTTCGCAGCTGCAGGATGTGCTTTGGCGGGTTACCTCCTACTCATTCCCCGGTTGGGGGGAATTGGCGCGTCCGTCTCGTTGTGCGTCGCCTACGCCGTCATGGCGATCATGGTCTTTCGGTTCGCCCAACGCCTCTACCCCTGCCCCTACGAGACGAAGAAACTCCTCGTCGGATGCTCTTTCTGCCTCGCAAGCTCGTTCGCGCTCGTTTCCCTGTCACTGCCCATCCGGGCCGTGGGATGCCTCGTTTGCATCGGTGCGCTTGTCGCGCTTTTCAAGACCTCGCTCGTCCAGGCAAAAGCCACGCTGGCAGGCATAGGGAAATAGCAGGATCACACCCAGACGAAACTGGGAGCGATGTCGGCCAGACACGAAGGAATGCCGGTTGCCCGGCGCCTTTTGCCCAATGCTCCAGGCTTCGCGTTCCTCTCAGCACGTACGAGAGTGCAAACGCTCCATGGCGGCAAAGGCCTTGAGCGGCGAGCGCGGCCCTTCCCCAGTGCGGTAAAGGTGTTCGAGCAGCCGTGCGACGTTTCGATAGTCGTGATACGTCTCGGCATAGACGCGACCCTGCTTGCCCAGTTCGACCCACCGCCCTGGGCTTTGCAGAAGATCCTTCAGTTCGTCTTGGATAGTGTCCTTGTTGACGCTCACGATGGGACAGGAAGGATACTGGTCTTGCAGGTCGGCACGCAGGTAGTCCAGCACCGGCTTGCCCATGAGCATGGATTCAAGCGCGAACACGCCGTAGCTCCCTATGAGAAGCTGATCGATAATGATATCTGCCCTCCTGCACGTATCCATTGCTTCTTCGTGGGACATCCCGGTTATCAGCTGGAAGTCGAAATCGATCGTCTTCTGCAACTCTTCGATGGCCTGCACGACATAGGCGGACCCTTTCACCCGTGGGTTGCTGGGAGCGTGGACCACCAGAGGTTTTCGGTGATCCAATTCCCTCGGGTCAGGATAGTGCGCCTCGTAGGAATCGGGATCAATGCGCAGGGGAACGAAGAACAAAGGGAACCTCTCACTTGGAAAAGGATCATACAGGGCCAATTCCGCGTCATGCACGATAGCCCCAGCAGCATGTGCAAGCTGGCTCGCCGCTCGGGCGGCGAGTTCCGGCCGAGGGCCGTACTGGGGAAGAAGCCTGCCATAGGGATTGCCTTCGATCCATGGATCCCCCTGCCTGATCTCGCTTCCATGATATTCGAAGTAATAAGGCTTCCCCATGCGGTCAAGGCGCTTCAAGTCCCAACAGCGCGGCAAAAGCGATCGGCCGGCATGGAAATGGAACACGTCGTATTCTCGCGACGCCTTTTCGAAAAAGGCCAGCATCTTCGCTCCATACCAGGGGTACTTCGCCTTTTTCGATCGGTCGATGTTCAAGCAATAGTCCGCCGGAATCCATCCATGGTCGTCAGGCCAGCGAGCCGACGTCGCCTCGACGCCGATTTGCCTCAGCCCCAAAACCGCATAAGCAGCCTGATTGGCCGCTTCGGTCATGCCATGAAGAACTTTCATCTGCCCGTCCTCTTCTTCTGCCCGTCGGTCCCTTTTCAAGCCGCCTAGCCGCAGCTTGGCTCACTTCCCTTCGATCACGCGTTCCAGCTTGGAAGCCAGCACACGCATATCGTAGCTCTGCGCCGCACGACGCGCATTGCCGCACATCCGCCTATACGCCACCGCGTCCAAAGAGCAGAGACGCTGTATCTTGCGCTTCATGTCGTCAACCGTGCCATCCGCTTGCACGCCGCATTCCTCGTCGATGACCGGATTGTGGGGAAATTCGGACGTCATGAGTATGGGCTTGCCTGCTGCCAGGCATTCGGGAAGCTTGAGCCAGCTGATTCCGAATCGGCTCAAGTCCGAAGGCGCAACCGAAATGACGTTGGCGTCTGCCGCGTGCATGATGGACGGCACCAAGTCGTGGTCAACCGCTCCCTCAAAACGTACGGCGCCGACAGCGTGGTCCTTGCAGTACCGTTCGAGTTCGTCCTTCTGATCCCCGTCCCCAAAGACATGCAGAGAGACGTCGCACGCCCCCTCCTGGCACAACTGCTCCACGGCCTTGATGAGGGGAAGCAGGGGATGAGTGTCTGCCACCGTACCGCAATATGCCAAGGAAAAGCCGGGAGAGGCGGCGATCTTTCGAGCATAGGGGGAAGGCGCGTTGGCCAAAGCGTCGAACGAAGCCACATCGATACCGTTGTTGACGCTTGCCGCCTTGGCGGGATCGACGTCTGTCCACCCTCTCTCTGCAAGATACGCGGCTCCGTTCGGCATGGTGAAAACCAAGGCGTCACAGGCGCGGTACAGATAGTGCTCTGCGGCGTAGAGCACTTTCAGAACCGGACTGCGGGCATCCAGCATCCCGTAGGCCACGAAGGACTCCGGCCAAAGGTCGCGCACTTCGCAAACGCACCGGACAGAAAAGCGCCTTGCCAGCTTGATGGCGGCAAGCAAAGCCAAGGGGTGGGGCGACGAAGCGTAGATGGCATAGGGTGGCTCCATGTCCTTTGCGGCGCGTTTGACCATGCGGTAGTAATCCGCCATGCCCCGTATGCGGTCGGCGCCATTTCCCTTGTATCGGCGCGTGCGCACATGAACGAACGGTATGCCTTCGTATACGCGCATCACGCTGTCGGCTTCCAACCCATCAAGCAGATCTGTTTCGGTTCCATGCAGAAAGGACGATGAAAAAATCACAGGCTCGTACCCTCGGTCTCGCAAAATGCGCGCAAACTGGAAATGCCTGCTTTCCCCTCGGTATCCGGGAGGCACTGCATAATGGTTGAATATCCAGATCTTCTTCATCGTTTCACTCGTCTTTCCAGCAAAGCTTCATCATGACTGCGAACGAGGCGGCAGACCGTCGCAGGCAGGTCGCGTCATGCGTATCTTGCAACGCCAAAAAACCATGAAGCCCAGTATGGTCCAAAACAGGATTGAGCCAGCCGTGTTGATATAGACGATCTCGGAGTACAGGAACGCGGAAAGAAGTATTGACCCCAGAACGGCCGAGCAGGCGACCGCGATCACCGCGTCCTCGCCCCGCGACCGCTTGATCAGGTACACGCAGTCCTTCGCGCCGAATACAAGAACGAGCACGAAGGGGACGAGTCCTACCAGCCCTTGTCCCACCATGATATCCAAAAATACGTTGTGCATGCTCGTATAGCCGCGGTGGGCGATGAAAGAGTTCGGCATCATCCCTTGAGCGTAGTCTCCAATGCTGCGATACGAGACTCCGAACACGGGATTGTCGCAGAACACCCTCCATGCATCGCCCCATATTCGAAGCCGCCCCGAGCTCTTGTCCTCAGCAAGCTCCTCTCGCTGCGCGATGCCCACCTCGTCCGGCAACGCATCTTCGCCAGAAGACCCTTCCCGCACGGATGACGAACCGTCGAGTGCGGACTGTTCCGCAGCAGAAGTGTTGGCAGCGACGTGAAAGGCATTGTATGCCGCCACCGAGCCCTGATACAACGCCAAAGACCCGCCTAGCACCACTACGGCCAAGCCGCATCCGGCCAAAAGACGGGTCGAAGGCCGCAGCCCCTTCGCTTGCGTGCAGAACAGGCAGACGGCCGTTGCCGCAAACGCCACAAGAAGAACGAGCAGGCCCGTCCGCGATCCGGATAAAGCCGCATATACGATCTGCACGACACCGTTCAGAACCACAAAGCCCATGCGCAGCGGGGTTCGCTTGCGACGCAGCAGCAGCAAGGACAGCAGTACGGAAACAACGGCCAGAATGGACCCGTAATTGGGATCGGAATATATGCCCCACAGTCGCCCGTGGACAATGCCGATGTTGCGCTGCTGCATGATATCCGTCGCGTCGGTGCACGAAAACCCGATGGCCGCCATGCAAAGGCTCACTACCGAAGCGACGAACACATACACCACCAGCGTCGCCGCAAAGGCGGAAATGCCCTTCTTGGCATCATCGAAGGAATCGCCTGCATCCCACAGATACAACAAAAAGAATTCTAACGTCAGCCACGTGATTCCCTGCAGTGATTCACTCACGTTCGGATAGGCGGTCAAGACAGCCGAGAGGGCATAGCCTCCCAAAAAAACCGCCAGAAGCCATATCCGGGGAAACCGTACGAACCTTCGCCAGCAAAGCAAACGCGCGACGATAAGAATCCCGCCCCATCCGGCGCACGCGTACGCCCCATAAGAAAGCCCGGGAGTAAAGGCGAAAAGCGAATTGAACGAAGCGAGAACGAGCAGCAAATAGGCTATGCGGAAAGCGGTGGACATCTTCCAGCCGCAGAGAAAACCAAGCGCCCGTCCGGCAAACGAATCCCTCGGCATGCCTTGGAGGCCGTCGCAGCGTGCCTTCATTTCGTGCTCTTCGACCATTCGGCTCGCTTCGCTGTTTTTGGCCTCGTACTCCTTCTTGGTTATCTCCCCTTTTTCCAAAAGGGCGTCTCCGTAGTCCTGAGCTGTTGCGCAGCCCTCGGCCGATACCCCTTCGCGTCGAAAAACAAGCGAGACCGTTTTGAAGAATATCGTAGCATCCTCGAAGAACGTGATATGGCTCACGTACGCAAGATCGCAGGAAAGCTTGTCGTGCCATGTAATGCAGTTACGTCCGTTGACCTGGGCCAAACCGGTAAGACCAGGCCTCACGTCCTGACGACGCATCTGTTCCGGCGTAAAAAACACCATGTCGCGAACCAGCTGCGGACGCGGTCCAACGAACGACATATCCCCCTTGAGTATGTTCCATAGCTCGGGCAATTCGTCAAGGCTCGTCGAGCGCAACGCGGCCCCGAAAGCCGTCAAACGTCTTTCGTCGGGCAGCAGCGTTCCGTCCAAGCCCCTTTCGTCGGTCATGGTCCTGAATTTGTAGATCGTGAACAACTTCGCGCACCGGCCCGGCCGGACCTGCTTGAAGATGACCGGAGAGCCCAGCTTCACTCGGACGAACAGGGCAACAGCAAGCAGGACCGGAGAGAGCGCCACCAGAAGGCAGGCAGACAAAACCACGTCAAGCAGACGTTTCACGCATCGGGTGTACATGTCGTCCCCTACGAGAACAAGCGTGACACGACATCGACGACCCGGCCGAGGTCCTCTTCCGACATGTTGATGTCGCTCGGCAAGCACAGACCATGCTCGAAAATCCTCCACCCTACGAATCGTTCGCCTCCATCATGGCTGTACGCAGGACATTTCTCGTAATAGGGCTGCAAACTCATAGGCTTCCAGATGGGGCGAGACTCGATGTTCTCCTTGGCAAGGGCCTCGATGACGTCCAGAGGCGCCACGCCCGACTGCGGATCGACGGAAAGGCACGTCAGCCAACGGTTGCCCAGGCCGTACACGTCAACCGGATTGAGCGCCACCTGGCCGTTCCCCGCAAAAGCCGCCGCATAGGCATCCCTGATGGCCCGCTTCCGCGCAATGTGGTCTTCCAGCACCTCCATCTGTCCCAGGCCGATGCCCGCACACACGTTCGAAAGGCGATAGTTGTAGCCAAGTTCGGAATGCTGGTAGTGAAGCGCCTTGTCGCGCGCCTGCGTGGACCAGAAACGCGCCTTGTCGATCAGGACGCCCTCGTCGGAGACCAGCATGCCCCCTCCGGAAGTGGTGATGATCTTGTTGCCGTTGAACGAATACACCCCGAGCATCCCGACCGTCCCGGTATGACGACCGCCGACCGTCGCCCCCAACGATTCCGCGGCGTCTTCCAAAACGGGAACGCCGCGAGCGTCGCACAGCTCCTTGATTGCGGCCATGTTCGCCGGCTCGCCGTACAAGTGCACGACCACAACGGCTTTCGGGTCATGGTCTTCGAAGGCCCGCTCCAGTGCCGCAGGCGACATGTTCCAGCTCTCCGGCTCGCAATCGATGAACACCGGCGTGGCGCCTTCGTAGCATATGGGATTGCAACTCGCCGCAAACGTCAGGTCAGAGCAGAAAACGATGTCGCCCCTCTGCACGCCAAGCGCCTTGAGACCCAGGTGCAAGGCTGCGGTTCCCGAGTTCAATGCAAGGGCCGAACTCGCCCCGACATAGCGGGCGACCACGTCTTCGAACTCGTCAACATTGGCCCCTAAAGGAGCAATCCAATTGGTGTCGAACGCTTTTGCGATGTACTTCTGCTCTCCGCCGCCCATCGACGGCGAAGACAGGAAAACGCGCTTCGATTCACTCATTCGCCCCATCCTTCTCGCCAGTTTCGGAAAGCGCTGCCATTTCCGTCTGCCTGAAACGCGTCACGACATACCCGAGAGTCGTCCAGAAAACCACCGACCCGACGGTGTTAATGTAAAGGATCTCCGAGTAGAAAAGGGCGGAAAACGCGATCGATGCCAAAATTCCTATCAAGAGCACCATGCGACAATACCCGTCGCCGCCGTAGGAAAGAAGCCCGCGCGCCAAAACCCGGATGCCTAGAACCACGAAGACCAATATAATGGCCATGCCCACAATCCCCTGACCGGCCAAGACGTCAACAAAAACGTTGTGCATGGTTGTATAGCCTGACTGGACGATGTAGGTTTGCGGCAGGTGTTCGGCCGCGAAATCCGCAATATGGCGATGGGATACGCCGACGAGAGGAGACAGAGAGAACACCTCGAGCCCGCTCTTCCAAATGGCGAACCGGCCATTGGAAAAGTCATCTTCGTCAACGTCGACTCGTGCGCTCAACCCTATCTTGTCCTCACCGATGCCCTGGGTGGACGCCTCGGCCGCAGACGCCTCCTGCGTCGCCGTGCCCGAGGCGTCCACCACGCCTGAAGTCCCCGCTGCGTCCGAAACGCCTGCACCACCCGCTGCGTCCGCATGCGACGCCTGGGCCTGCGCTTCCTCCTGCTGCGCAAGCTCCTTCTGCTTCTGGGTCTCAGGCGACTCGTAGATATGGATGCGCGATTCGAAGAAGTTGTTTTCCAGGGGAAAGGGCGCCACCCGCTCGACCACCGGCGACAGGGCGAGGTAGGCCCGCTCGACCCCCTTGAAGCCGGCGTAGACGCCCGCCACAAGAACGGCGGCGGCAAATGCGGACGCCAGCGCCCGCATCCCAAGCCCGCCCCGCAGGCCCCTTCCCCGCAGATGGCGCATTGCAAGCAGGAACGCAACGAGGGCTGAGGCGAAAAGCGCTCCGTACACGCCGGTCCTCGATCCCGTCAGCCCGATGTAGGCCCCTTGGACAAGCGTGTTGAAAATCGCGACCGCACAGATGGGTTTGGAGCGCCTCGCAAGGAAGAGCCACCAGCAGAACATGATGGAGACCAATCCGTACACTGCACCGTAGTTGGGGTCGGAATACAAGCCATAAAGGCGCCCTTGGAAAATCCCCAGGAGGTTGCGCACCATATAGCGCACCTCGAAGCCGTCCTGATAGTTCGCAAGGCCCATGTACACCCCGACAAGCGACGCGACGCAGGTGTAGGCGACGAACACCCAGGCGAAAACCGCAAGGTCGCGCCGGAGCGTCCGGGCGGGCTGGCGCACGTCGCAAGCATACAGACAAAAGAACTCCAACGTGAGCCAGATGAAGCCCTGCACGTTTTCCATGATCCCATAATGCGCAGAAAACGCTGCCGACACGATGAAGCTGACGAGGAACAGCGCCAGCAGCGGCAAAAGCGGCATGTCCTTGAAGCGAGGGAATCTGACCATCCGCGCAACGAGAACCAGGAAGCCGAACGCAACGACCGCATAGGCAGCATAGGTGACGGGAGGCATGTTTGCGACAAGGGAATTGAACGACAAGAACGCGAGCAACAGATACGCGATCTTGAACGCCAAAGCCACTGCATCCGATCCGAAAAAGCGAACAAAGCGGCTTTCGGAAAGTTTCGCCAGCAAAACGCCTCCTTTAGATTGACTCACGAACCAATGATTCTATCATGCGCAAAACGGCAAGGGGGGAATCCGCCGAATACCCCGCAGCTTCCACATTTTGAACCCACCCCTGGCGCGTCGAAGGATAGTCGCGGCGCGTCTGCCAAAGCCGACCCAATTCGCCCGCCCATGCTTGGGGGCCAGCAGACAGCGGGAGGCGTCGCACCAGGGGGGGAGCTGCGGAAGCCTCCTTCGGCACCCCCGTGCTCACCAAACAAGGCAGGCCGGCGGACTGCGCCTCGATCGTCGCGATCGACAGCCCTTCTTTGAGCGAGGTGAGCATGAAGCAGTCGAATGCCTGCAACAAGGCCGGCACGTCCTCGCGCTTGCCCAACAAGCGCCACGAACCTGCAGGAAGCGTGAGCTCGGCATGCCTGCGGACCTCGTCGGCCAGCTCGCCGTCGCCCGCCACCACCAAGACCGCGTTCTCGCACGCATCCCGAAACCTCGCGAACGCCTCAACCATGAAAAGCGGGTTCTTGATGGCCTTCATGGCCGTCACGCTGCCGACCACGTACCGGTCTTTCACGTCGAGCCGTTCGCGCATGCGCTCGCGCACGGCGGGATCGAACGCGCAGGAGCGCGTGTCGACGGGATTGGGCACAACGTGCACCCTTCCCTCGCTCAGGGCCTTATTCCCGAACAGCCATCGCCCGGCGTCGCTCGAACAGGCCACCATCAGCGATGCGGCACGTCGAAGCGCGGGACGGAAAAGGGCGTTGCCCGCGTCGAAAACGGCACGGCGCAACGGCGAAGCCTGGTCGTTGCCTGCGGCGTGGGCATGGACTACCACCCGGGCGATCCCCGCACGATGCGCCGCCTGCACCACCGGAAGCATCAAGGCGGTCGAAACGTTGAAGTACGCCGCATCGTAGTCGTTCTTCCGGTTCAGCGCCTCGATGGTGGATCGCTGGGACCGGCGGTCGTGGAGCGTCGCTATCTCGTACAGACGGTGCCCCATTTCCTCCAGCTTTGCCGCAAAGCCGGGAGCGTACTCGTTGGTGAGGAAATCGACGCGCACCCCTTCGCTGGCCGCCAGACGTGCAAAGGCCACCAGGTAGGCGTCGATGCCGCCGCATGTCCCGTCCCATACGAAACCGGCCAGCAGCCTAGTCATCGGCTCCACCCTTCTCTGCTTTCCCCCCAAACCTTCGCAGCAGCTTGGTCACCGCGCCGATCTCGGGGACCCGCAAAGCCCAGGACGCCAGCGCGAACACGGCCAGCGAGGCGATGCCGCAAACGACGACGGCCAGCAAAGTCTGCGGTATGCCCGAGACGCCTCCGAAAACGGCTTTCAAAAGAAGGTATCCGGAAAACCCGCCGGCCAAAGAAGCGATGCTGACCTTCGCTCCGAACACAACGAGCTGCCTGTCGACCAACGAGCCGACACGACGTTGAAGCATGAACAACAACGCCGCATTCATCAACAGGTAAAACACGGTATCGGCAACCGGAATGCCGATCAGGCCCCATCCTTCGAAAGGTCCCGCTCCCGACGTAAGCGCCACATAGCAGGCTATGTTCACCACGCGCAGGGCGACGTCGACCTTCGTCAGCGTCACGAGATCCTTGAGCGCCGAGAACACGCGGTAGAGATACATGTACACGGCGAACAAGGGGAGCGTCGTTCCCCACCAGAAGAGAACCTGGGCGACCAGCGCCACGTTCTCTTCGGTGAACTCGCCGGCATGATACAGCGAGACCAGCGGGTTCGCCAGCGCCATCAGGCAAGCGGCCAAAGGGACGATGAGAAACGCGGTGAGGCGGATGCCGCGCAAGAGCATCTCCTTGAACCGCGTCCAGTTTTTTTGCGCGGCGAAATCGGCCAGCTCGGTGAACAAGGCGATGGACAATGCCGCCGCCACGATCCCGTAAGGCAGCTGGTACCACATCCAAGCGTACTGGATGGTGGAGGGGCCATTGGGTGCTACGTCCAAGGCAAAGGCATTGCGGAACGAAACCGCCACCAAGTTCGCCACCGTGAACACGATGACCGGCAGGGCGATGCGCGCCACTTCGCGAAGGGCGGGATCGTGGAAATCGATGCGTGGCGTGTAGCGGACGCCCACCTTCATCAGGCTTGGGATCAAGCAGGCGAACATCGCAAAGCTGCCCACCGTCGTGCCGACCGCCAGCCACACCCGGGCAAAGCCAGGATCCCACGCACTCAAGGGCACGTATCCGAAGAAAGTGACGATGACGACGAGGTTGTTGAATGCGGACGAGATGTTGGGCCAGAAATAACGGCGATGGGCGTTCAGTATGCCTCCGACCAGCGCGCCCAATCCCAAAAAGAGCACCTGCACCGCAAAGAAACGGAAGAAGAACACCGCCTGTTCGGCCGACTCGCCACCTGTCATGAACGTCTGCGTGGCTATGACCTGAGGCGCGAAAACCGTTGCGAGCAGCACGACCGCTCCCAAGCAGACGAGCACGATGTTGAAAAGGTTCGACGCGAACCTCCAAGCGGCGCTTTCGTCCTGCTGGTTCTTGACGGAAAGATAGACCGGGAGGAAGGCGGTCGTCAGGATGCCGCCCGCCACCAGCTCGTACAGCATGTTCGGCAGATTGAAGGCTATCTGGTAGGACGAGGCCAAAACCGTGTTGCCAAGCGCGAACGCCATAGCCCAGGTCCGCACGAAGCCGGTGATCTTCGACAGCGTCGTGGCGACGGACATCACGAACGTCGACTTCAGAACCGACGGCTGTTGCTGTTTCGCCATTCGTCCCACGTCTTACCTGCTCTGCTTCAAGCGGGAGAAAAGCCCTGGCGCGAACACGTTGACCGCATACACCGCACGAGCGGCAAGGAGAACCGCCGTACGCGACCTTCGCTTGAGAAGCCGGGCGCACACGCGGGCGAGCGACCCGTCCGGATCGGCATGCTCGAGCAGGTCTCGGGAAAGAGGTCTTTCGTAGAGCGCCTCGAGCCAGTCGCGACGCTTATTCCTGTCCATGCCCGCTCGAGGATCGCAGTTCCGCTGAAGCGCCGAAAGGACGTACCTCGCATAAATGGTGCCAAGAACGCCTTTCACTTCCTGCGTTTCCTCGCCCCAGGCCCGATACAGGCCCAGCATGCCCTCGACGCGCCGCGCCGAAAGGTCGAAATAGTCCGGAAGAAAACGTGCCGTCAGGCTCGTCCTGCGCTGGACGTCGCGACGTGCGTACCGGTACAGCGCCTCCCCGACCACTTCCAACGAGCGCAAGGATCCCGCAACCGCCATGTTGAAAAAAACGTCCTCGTTGATGGACGTGCAGGGAAACTTGGCATCGGCCTCGTCCAGAAGATCGCGACGATACAGCTTGTTCCATGCGTAACCGAACAACGTAAGGCGTTCGAGCTCGAGGATGGCCGCATGCACCTCTTGCGGCGTGCAGCATGACCGACATGGCATGACCACGTCCTTTTCCAGAACGACGGCTCCGGCCTCGTTCGAATACACCTCGCGAACGCCCCATGCGATCATGTGCGGATCGCGCTCTTTCACCACGCGATCCAGCCATGCGAACAGGCCGGGAGCGTAGGCGTCGTCCGGGTCGAGGAATGCGACATGCGTGCCTTGCGCGCACGTCAACCCGAAGTTGCGCGCCGCCGATACCCCGCGGTTCTCATCAAGGGCGAACACGCGAATCCGTCCGTCGCGGCTTGCCGCGTCGCGCAGGACGGACAGCGTGGCGTCCGTCGAGCAGTCGTCGACGGCGACGATCTCCCAATCGTCGAGATCCTGGGAGACGACGCTCTCGAGCGCAGCCGCCACATATCGCTCGACGTTGTAGCAGGGCATGACGACGCTGATGAAAGGGGTGCGAGACATCACCGGTTCGCTTTCAAACGGGCGAACAGGTTGGTGTTGTTGCTCTTCACCCATGAGATGAACGAGCTCTCCCACAGCGTCAAACGAACATTCCCCCATTTGAGGGGCAACAGGACGAACCGCATCATGAACGAGCGCGGGCTCGCTTCCTCAAGGGCGCTTTTCGCGTGGGGGGTGGATATCATGCGCGCGATTTCCTCGCGTTTTTCCTCGCGCGAAAGCGTGCAGTTCCTGTTCGTCACGTTCTCGATGCACCCTACCAGGCGTTCCGCATACCGGCGCGAGAGAAATTCGCGGATGGCCGGCGAATCGAGATCCCAGTTCCGATAGAGTTCTTGCAGCCACGCGTGCTCTTCCTCCCGCTTGTCGTACATGTCGCTCCGATATTTGGTGTTCTCGCTTTCGGCGCGGGCGCGCAGGAAGTGATAGTAGTGCCCGTCGAGGCACCCTACCCGCTCGACGTCGCGCACGACGTCGAGGTTGAACGGCAAATCGTCCCAGAACGTAGCGGGGAACCTGATGCCGCGCTCCTCCAGATACGCACGGCGGTACAGCTTGTTCCAAGGAGCGTAGAGCAATTGGGCGTCGAACAGGGCATGTGCCTGCTCGCGGAATTCCTGTTGAGAGGAGAACACCCGGTCGGGAGCGTCGCGCCACTCTCGATAGTATTTCCCTTCGTCGTAATACGTGTCGATGTAGAACCCGGTCACCACCAGATCGAGGTCGTTTTCGCTCGCAAGGCCGTGCAGGTCTTCGAGCATGGTCGGCTCGCACCAGTCGTCGCCGTCCATGAAATACAGGTAGGTTCCCCGGGCCACCGCCATGGCTTCGTTGCGGGCGCTCGCCGCACCGCCATTGGCTCGGTGGATAACCTTGATGCGGTCGTCCTCTTCGGCAAGACCGTCGCAGATATCGCCGCTGGAATCGCGGCTTCCGTCGTCCACCAAGAA
Organism: uncultured Gordonibacter sp.; assembly: GCA_904420575.1. Classification (GTDB taxonomy): domain Bacteria; phylum Actinomycetota; class Coriobacteriia; order Coriobacteriales; family Eggerthellaceae; genus CAJFUR01. The sequence continues at coordinate 3,728 of CAJFVW010000242.1, read as the reverse complement.
CAACTCGTAGTCCCCGAAGGTCTGCTGCTGCAACGACTCGACCGCACGTCGGAGCCATTTCTCGACGTTGTACACAGGTATGATGATGCTAATGGCTGGACAGGTATTCACCGGCACCCTTTCGTGGCCTTCGACCGTCGTCTGAATGTCCTATTTTACCCGAGCGGACAGAGGGTCAAACATCTTCTTGCAGTTTGCACACAAATGGAAAGGCCTTGTCGGCAGCTTTCGACCCCTCACGCTTTTCGCGGGCGACGACCATCTTCGGTTGCAACTCAAAAGGCCGGTCCCGCATCGATGGGAGGCCCTGCGCGGCGCGGCGACGCATTTCGTATGACTTGAGGCAAATGGATCACGTTTGCAGTCTCAAACCGCTATACTATATGTTCCAGACGCACGACCGTCTTCGAGAAGTGATTCGCAAGCTACCATTGCACACGAAAGGGTCAGAGGATGAATTGGGTTGAATGTGGCACCCTGTTTCTCTCTGCGCTCGTTTCAACGGCCGTCTTCGTTCCCCTCGCGAAAAGAATAGCCCTGCGATGCAAGGCCATCGATTACCCGAGCTCGCGCAGGATCAACACGAGGCCGGTCCCCCGGCTCGGAGGCATCGCGATGTTCGCCGGACTCGTCGTCGCCCTCGCCGTCCTGCTCGTCGGCATTCGTTTTTGGGGGTGGCAGAGCCCCTTCACCCCCCACCCCAACCTCTCGGTCAACTACGTCGGCGTGGCGGTCGGCGTGGCGGTCATGTTTGCGATCGGCGTGGCAGACGACGTAAAAGACCTTCGGCCGAAACTGAAATTGGCAGGGCAGATCGTCTCTGCTTGCATCGTTGCGGGTTCGGGATTGCTGCTCTCGAGCATCTACAATCCGTTTGGAGGGGGTTTCATCGAGTTCGGATGGCTCTCCTACCCGATAACCGTGTTCTATCTTGTGGCCTTTGCCAACATAATCAACCTCATCGACGGCCTTGACGGACTTGCCGCCGGCATAGCGGCAATAACCGGCATCACCATCTTCTCGTTCGCCGTTTTGACGAACCGACCGGACGCGACGTTCCTCAGTGTTGCCATCGTCGGCGTCTGCATCGGCTTTTTGCTCTACAACTTCCATCCCGCATCGATTTTCATGGGAGATTCCGGATCGTTGCTGCTGGGGTTCTCCCTCGGGGTCGTCTCGTTGTTCGCCGTCGCCCGATCCGCGCTCTTCGTCTCGCTTCTTGTTCCGATACTAGCAGCAGGAGTGCCCATCATCGACACCGCCTTGGCGATCATGCGGCGCAAGCGCTCGCATCGCCCCATAGACGAAGCCGACAAGGGGCACATCCACCATCAGCTCATGAAGGCCGGGTTCAGCCACCAGGCCACGGTCATGATCATGTGGGGATGGACGGCCATCCTTGCGCTCTGCGCAGTGCTCATCACGGAGATCCACGGCTTCGCGCGGATACCCATTCTCTGCGTCATAATCGGCGTCACGGCGTTCGCCATCGTCAAGCTCGACCTGCTCGAACCCGTCCTTCGACACCACTACAATCCCCGCGAACAGAACCCGGAAAGCAAAGAAGGGAAAGAACAGGGCCCCGACGGAGAGTGAGGCCTTCGCACGGGCGCGGGCACGCTTCGCCCCCCCCCTTGGGTCGAACCGCGTCCTACCGTGTGTTCTTGGTGAAACGGTAGGTCGGAACCGCCTCTTCGAGCATGCGCACCGCCTCGTCATCGCTTCTCGACAGGGCGTTTTCGAGGTCTTTCAGCTTGGCCGCCACTTCGTCGTAGCTGATCTCCTGCCCGGTCGATATCATAATGGAGGCGTTGTCGGTGGGAAGCGTGTCCTCTTCGTCCATGAGCAGCTCTTCGTACATCTTCTCGCCATCGCGCAGGCCCGTGTAGGTTATCGCGATGTCCTCTCCTACCGTCAGTCCCGACAAGCGAATGAGGTTCTTCGCCAAATCGACGATCTTCACCGGCTCGCCCATGTCGAGAATGAAGATCTCGCCGCCTTTGGCCATGCCGCCTGCCTGGATGACCAACCGAGCCGCTTCCGGTATCGTCATGAAGTAGCGCTGTATGTCCGGATGCGTGACCGTCACCGGCCCGCCCTGGGCTATCTGCCGCTTGAACAGGGGTATGACGCTTCCATTGGAGCCGAGCACGTTGCCGAACCGGACTGCAGTGAAGATCGTTTTCGAGGTGTGGGCGTAATACTGCATGACCATCTCGCCCATGCGTTTCGTGGCACCCATGACGCTCGTCGGATTCACCGCTTTGTCGGTGGAGATGAAAATGAAGTGGGATGCTTCGTAACGGTCGGCGGCATGGACTACGTTGAGGGTGCCGAAGACGTTGTTCTGCACCGCCTCGCGCGGGCATACCTCCATCAAGGGGACGTGCTTGTGCGCCGCAGCATGGAAGACGGCGGAAGGGCGATACTTCTCGAACACCTCGTTTATGCGCGCCGCGTCGCACACGTTGCCGATCTCGATGACCACTTCGATGTCGTGGTATTCCGCCATCAGCTCCTGCCGCAACATATAGGCGTCGTTCTCGTACATGTCGAAAATCACGATGCGCTCCGGTGCCACTTTCGCCAGCTGCCGGCAGAGCTCGCTGCCGATGGAACCGCCACCACCCGTGACGAGGATCGCCTTGCCGGCTATGTAGCTCGAAGCGATGCGCGTGTCGAGCATGATTTCCTCGCGCCCCAGCAGGTCGGTGACCTCCACGTCGCGCAAGGCAACGCCCTCGAGTTCGTCCACGCGCAATTCGCGTATGTTCGGCAGCGTCTTGAGGCTGCAGTCGGTCTCGGTGCAGATGGCATAGATGCGCTTTCTCTCCTCCGTCGTGGCAGAAGGAATGGCGACGACGATCTGCTCGATGTCGAAGCGTTCGACCAGCGAGACGATGCTGTCGCTCGAACCCGCCACCTTCACCCCATGGATGCGCAGGCCTTGCTTCGACGGATCGTCGTCCGTGGCGACGATGGGAACGCCCGGCATGTTGGGATCCTTCGACGCCATGCGGTCGATGGTGAGGGAACCGGTCTCGCCAGCTCCTACCACGAGCGTCCGCGGCCGTTCGACCGCCGATCTCGAGAAAGCATGTTTCTTGCGGCGCTGGATGCGCCATACCATGCGGATCCCCCCCATGATGAGCACCAGCAAGATGGCCGAGACGACAAACACCCGGATGGGGAGTCTCACGTCGATGACCCACAAGAACACGGCACCTATGAGCGTCGACAGAAGAATCGCGAACACGATCTGGAGCGCCTCGTCGATGCTGGCATATTCCCATAGGTTGTTGTACAGGTGGAAGGCTGCGAGAACCCCCACGTTGATCAATGCCAGGATGCCGAGCATGAAGTAGATCTCGTTGTTGACGAACACGAAACCCCGAACGTCGGTCAGCACCGATGCCAGCCAATACGCCACATAGGTGGCGACGATGTCAAGCAAAAGCAAAAGCGCCGTTCGTTTCGATATGCGTAGATCCATCTTCTGATTTCCTCACCTGGAAAGGGACGTTCGCAAATGAACATTGTATACGAATGTCAACCGGATTGAAACGTCCCGGCCGAACGTCCCGGCCGCCGGCACCGGCGAGCGCCGGTTCCCATGCGTTCGGCGCCCCCCAGACGTGGCGGGGCCCCGGGGGCGACTGCGCCCCCGGGGCCCCGCAAACGCCGCAGGGCCGCCCGGCGGGCGGCCCTGCGAAAAGGAAAGCATCCTC
>CAJFVW010000241.1 GCA_904420575.1 uncultured Gordonibacter sp. | reverse complement strand
GGCGTTGTCCCACGCGCCGCCGCCGCTCGTCATGGAAATGGCCACGAACAGGCCCGTGATGATGGTGCCCACGAGCGCGCCGCCCAGCACGAGCGTCGTGAACTCGAACGCGCCCTCATAGCCGCAGGCCTGCAGGACGAAGCCCACGATGATGATGAGGATGGGCGTGCCGATGGGGATCATGGCCGGCAGCACCATCTCGCGCAGGGCGGCACGGGTGACCAAATCGACGCTCTTGGCGTAGTCGGGCTTGGCCGTGCCTTCCATGATGCCCGGGATCTCCTTGAACTGGCGGCGCACTTCCTCCACCACGTCGCCGGCAGCCTTGCCCACGCTGGTCATGGCGCGCGAAGCGAACAGGTACGGCAACAGGCCGCCGATGAACAGGCCGATGAGCACGAACGGGTTCGCAAGGTCGAACGAGAACACGGCGCCGGTCTCCTCGGTGACCGTGTGGGTGAAGTCGGCGAACAGGACCACGGCGGCCAGCGCGGCGGACGCGATGGCGTAGCCCTTGGTGACGGCCTTGGTGGTGTTGCCCACGGCGTCGAGCGCGTCGGTGTTCTCGCGCACGCTCTCGGGCAGGCCGGCCATCTCCGCAATGCCGCCTGCGTTGTCGGTCACGGGACCGAACGAGTCGATGGCCACCACGATGCCTGCCATGGAGAGCATGGACAGGGCCGCCACGGCGATGCCGAAGATGCCGGCCAAGAAGAAGCTCGCCAGCGTCGCGACGACGATCACCAGGATGGGAAAGCCGGTGGCCTCCATGCCCACGGCGAGGCCCTGGATGACGTTCGTGCCGTGGCCGGACACGCTGGCCTCGGCGATGGACTCGACCGGCTTCTTCTCGGACGAGGTGTAGTGGTCGGTGATGTAGACCATGGCCGCCGTGAGGGCGACGCCGATGACGGCGCAGATCCAGATGGCAAGCGGCGTGACCCCGGCCGGGACGAGCGCCGTGTTCACCACCGCGAGGTCGCCGAGCATCCAGGTGGTGATCGGGAAGAACGCGACGATGGCGATGACGGCCGAGATCCACAGGCCCTTGTACAGCGCGCCCATGATGGTGCCGTTCGGGCTCATCTTGACGAACAGCGTGCCGATGATCGAAGCGATGATGGAAGCAGCCCCGATGACCAGGGGGAATCCAAGCGACACGGCGATGTTGTCGGCGCCGAACGCAAGGTTGCCGATGAGCATGGCAGCCACCGTGGTCACCACGTACGTCTCGAACAGGTCGGCGGCCATGCCGGCGCAGTCGCCCACGTTGTCGCCCACGTTGTCGGCGATGACGGCGGGATTGCGCGGGTCGTCTTCGGGGATGCCGGCTTCCACCTTGCCCACCAGGTCGGCCCCCACGTCGGCGGCCTTCGTGAAGATGCCGCCGCCCAGACGGGCGAACACCGAGATGAGCGAGCCGCCGAAGCCCAGGCCCACGAGCGCCGAGAACGGGGCGATGCCGAGGAACACCAGGATCGACATGACGGACACCGAAAGGATGCCGAGGCCAATCACGAACATGCCGGTGACGGTGCCCGACTGGAACGCCACGCGCAGGGCATGACCCAGCCCGGTGCGTGCCGCTTCAGCCGTGCGCACGTTCGCCGCAACCGAGATGCGCATGCCGATGAAGCCGGCAGCAGCCGAGGCCACGCCGCCCACGACGAAGCCGATGGCCGTCCACACGCCGAAGCCGGAAACGCCCAGGAACCCGGGCACCAGAAGCACGACGGCCACAACGACGCCCACGATGGCGACCGTGCGGTACTGGCGGCCCAGATACGCCATGGCGCCTTCCTGTATGGCCGATGCAATGCCCTGCATCTTTTCGTTGCCTGCCGGCAACTTGTTGATCCTCCCGATCAAAACGGCAGCGTAGACGGCGGCGATCACGCCGGCCACGAGCCCCAAGATCAGGGGGATCGACGGTGTGTTTACCATTTTCTCCTCCTTGTGTGACGTTGACGTACCTGCATACTATACAAGAAAAGAGACCCGATGCACGCCAGGTCTCTTTTCTCTTGCACCAACGGCCCGAAAGCCTACGCTTCGGCGTAGACCTCCTTGAGCTTGAGCAGATGCTCGTAGCGCTTCATGGCCTCCAGCTCGTTGCGCTCGAACAGCTCTCCCGCGCGCTCGGGGAACTCGCGTGTCAGACGGCTGTAGCGGGCCTCGTTCATGAGGAACTCCTGGTAGCCGCCCGCCGGCTCCTTGGAGTCGAGCACGAACTTCTTGCCCGCAGGCGCCGCCGGGTTGAAGCGGAACAGGTTCCAGTAGCCGCAGTCCACGGCCTTCTTCATCTCGTCCTGGCAGTTGGCCATGCCGCCCTTGATGGAGTGCATCTCGCAGGGCGAGTAGCCGATGATGAGCGAGGGGCCCGGATACGCCTCGGCCTCGGCGATGGCCTTGATGGTCTGGGCCGGCTTCGCGCCCATGGCCACCTGCGCCACGTACACGTAGCCGTAGCTCATCGCGATCTCGGTGAGGCTCTTCTTCTTGATGTCCTTGCCGGCGGCGGCGAACTGCGCCACCTGTCCGATGTTGGACGCCTTGGACGCCTGCCCGCCGGTGTTGGAGTACACCTCGGTGTCGAACACGAACACGTTCACGTCCTGGCCGGAGGCCAGCACGTGGTCCAGGCCGCCGTAGCCGATGTCGTAGGCCCAGCCGTCGCCGCCGAAGATCCAGACGGACTTCTTGGCCAGGTACTCCTTGTTCGCGAGTATCTCGGGCGCCACGGGGCACCCGTCCTCTGCGGCCGCCTCCAAGGCGGGAACGAGCGCACGGACGGCCTCGGCGTTGGCGGCGCCGTCCTCGGCCGTCTCCAAGAAGGAGGCGATGAGGGCCTTCGTTTCGGCCGGGGTCTTGTCGCTAGCCGCCATGTCTTCCAGCAGGCCCGCGAGGCGCGTGCGCACCGCCTCGTGGCCGAGCAGCATGCCCAGGCCATGTTCGGCGTTGTCCTCGAACAGCGAGTTGGACCACGCAGGGCCATGTCCTTCGGCGTTCACCGTGTACGGCGACGTGGCGGCGGGACCGCCCCAGATGGACGAGCAGCCCGTAGCGTTCGTGATGTACATGCGGTCACCGAACATCTGGGTGACCAGCTTCGCGTAGGAGGTCTCGGCGCAGCCGGCACAAGCGCCCGAGAATTCCAGCAAAGGCCGCTTGAACTGGCTTCCCTTGACGCTGGTGTCGGCCAGCTCGGGCTTTTCGGCCACATGGGCCACACAGTAGTCGAACGCCTCCTGCTCGGCGAGCTCGCCCTCTGCCGGCACCATGGTCAGCGAGTCCGTGGGGCACTGCCCGATGCACACGCCGCAGCCCATGCAGTCGAGCGGAGAGATGGCCAGCGTGTACTGATAGCCGGCCGCTGCCTTGCCCTTGGCGGGGACGAGCTTCATGCCTGCCGGGGCTGCGGCGGCCTCGTCCGCCGTGAGGGCGAACGGGCGGATGGTGGCATGCGGACACACGAAGGCGCAGTTGTTGCACTGGATGCACGTCTCGGCGTCCCAGGCGGGCACGCTCACGGCCACGCCACGCTTCTCGAAGGCAGCGGCGCCCTGCTCGAACTGGCCGTCGACGTGCGCCACGAAGGCGGACACCGGCAAGCGGTCGCCGTCCATGCGGCCGACCGGCTCCATGATCTCGCGGACCTGCTTCACCAGCTCCGGGCGGCCGGAAAGCTCCGAACCGTCGGCGTCGTCGGCGGCGTCGGCCCACGCGGCCGGCACCTCCACCTGCACGAACGCGGTGGCGCCCGCGTCGATGGCGCGATGGTTCATGTCCACGACGTCCTGGCCCTTCTTCAGGTAAGACTTCGTGGCCGCGTCCTTCATGTACTGGATGGCCTCTTCCTGGGGCATGACGTTCGCCAAAGTGAAGAACGCCGACTGCAGGATGGTGTTCGTCCGTTTGCCCATGCCGATCTCGCGGGCAAGGTCGATGGCATTGATGGTGTAGAGTTTGATGCCGTTGTTCGCGATGTAGCGCTTCGCCTCGGCACCCAGATGATGTTCCAGCTCTTCGGGCGACCACTGGCAGTTGATGAGGTACGTGCCGCCCGGCTTCACGTCGTTGACCATGCGGAAGCCCTTGGTCACGTACGAGGGG
>CAJFVW010000240.1 GCA_904420575.1 uncultured Gordonibacter sp. | reverse complement strand
GCCGAACTCCTCCTTCACCTTGTTCACGCGCTCCACGATCTCGTCGTAGGCCTCGTCCCAGCTGATGCGCTCCCACTTGTTCTCGCCACGCTTGCCGGCGCGGCGCAGGGGGTACTTCAGGCGGTCGGGATGGTTCACCGCTTCCACCATGTCGAGGCAGCGCATGCACAGCTTGCCGCCGTTGAACGGCGCCAGCGGGTCGCCCTCGATGTGGGCGAGCTTGCCGTCCTTGTCCACGTAGAGCAGCACGCCGCAGCCGTTGTGGCAGCCAGGCGGCGACCAATGGTTCGTGCGCGTGACGGTGTATTCGCCCTCCTGCCACCGCCATTCGCCCTCATGGTAGGCCGTGCGGTCCACCGTATCGAGGAATTCTTGATAATCCATTCCTCCTCCTTGTCTCTCATGCTCGTCTTCGGTCATTGCTGCGAACTTCAAGGCAACCGGCGTCGCGGCACCAGGCAGCGCGACGCCGAGAGCTTTCCTAGGGACGCGCGGCGCCATCCGGGGCCTGCGGCGCGGCGGGGGCGCCGGGAGCCTTCGGGGCCGCAGGCGCGCCGGGGGCGCCGGGCGCGGACGGCATGCCTGGGGCCGACGGCATGCCCGGGGCGCCCGGAGCGCCGGGCATGGAGGGCACGTCAGGGAGTTTTTCGCCGCACTCGGGACACGTCTCGAGGTCGAGCGCGCATTCGGCTCCGCACTGCGGGCACGTGTTGGTCAGGGAAACGGCTGCTGGTCTGAAGCACATGGCACAACTCCTAAAAATAATCCTTTTGGTACTAGACTGAATCGTTCTATCTTGCAAAATCAAAATAATACCTTTTAGTATGACTTAACAAGAGGTTCATTTATTCTATTTTGTATATAATGCAACGTGAATTTCTTGATTATGAACTTTATCGTACCTGATAAAAAGCTAATATTCTAATGCTTAGATCACTATTAGTTTATATCAACTATATTCAAAATAGTATAATAGATAATCCTATTTGGTACTATCAATTAGTTCTGAATAGTATTATTTTGGATTCAACGAAGTTCATATCGTAGTACTTATAGGTATGTTTCGATCACGCAACGACAAACCCAGCGAGAAAGGTGCCGCCATGTGTTTCAGACCAGCCGAGACCGAACTGCCCCCGGTCGTTTGCCCGTCGTGCGGAAAACGCATCAATCGCGTCGCAGGCCAGCTTCCCACGAAATGCCCCTTCTGCAAGACCCCGACCGACGGGATAGACGACGTGCCGCAGCCTGCGGCTCCTGGCGCGCCTGCCGCGGCCGCGCCGAAGGCTCCTGGCGCGCCTGCCGCGCCGAAGGCCCCTTCGGCACCCGCCGCACCCGCGCCTGCGCCTGACGCGCCCGCCGACAAGCCTGCAGCCGACTAGCCGGCCGCAGCGCACGGCGCCTTCCCGGCACCACCGCCAGTCGGCTGGTTGGGCGCCTCCGCTCCCCCCTGAAAGGAGGCGCCCAACCAGCCGACAGGCGAGAGAGCCATAAAGAGGATCGGACGAGAGAGGACGAGAGGAGAGGTTATGTCGGAAAGAATGATCGATTGTGGTGACGGCGTCGTCAAATGCCGCACGTGCGCCTGGTCGCCGCCAGGAGACCATCCGGTGGGATGCGGCATGTACCTGACCGTGAAGGACGGCAAGGTGGTGGACGTCGAAGGCGACGCCGACCATCCCATCACGCAGGGTCGCCTGTGCGTGCGCTGCCTGACGCTGCCGGAGTACATGTACAACGAAAAGCGCGTGCTGCACCCCTTGAAGCGCGACCCGAAGGACCGCGGCAAGGACGCCTGGGAAGAGATTACCTGGGACGAAGCGCTCGACATCATCGAAGAGCGCGTGAACTACGTCAAGCAGAACTGGGGCGCGGAGTCCATCGTGGCGTTCCAAGGGACGGGCCGCGAAGCCACGCTCTACAAGACGCCGCTGGCCTATGCAGCACTCGGCACGCCGAACTCCTGCTTCCCCATGTCGGGCGACAGCTGCTACGGCCCGCGTTGCTCGGTGGCCGACTTCATCCTGGGCGCCGGCTATCCCGAACTGGACTACGCCGCCTTCTTCCCCGACCGCTTCGACGACCCGCGCTACGAGGTGCCGAAGTACATCGTGCTGTGGGGCAAGGACCCGCTGTTCTCCAACCCCGACGGCTTCTTCGGCCACACGCTCATCGACCTCATG
>CAJFVW010000239.1 GCA_904420575.1 uncultured Gordonibacter sp. | reverse complement strand
TCCCCGTGCGGGGAGTGACGCCGATCAGACGGTGTACGACCTGGCCGACATCAGATTTCAACCCACACTCCCCGTGCGGGGAGTGACGGAGGGCGAGGCCAACCAGGCGATAGGCGCATTATTTCAACCCACACTCCCCGTGCGGGGAGTGACACGCAAGCGACTCCGGTTGATCCGCTGCCCATCGTATTTCAACCCACACTCCCCGTGCGGGGAGTGACCAAGTAGCGCAGGCATGCGAGCCTGGCAAAATATTTCAACCCACACTCCCCGTGCGGGGAGTGACGCGCTCGCGGCGGTGCAGGGGGCGGTCGCATGAAATTTCAACCCACACTCCCCGTGCGGGGAGTGACTGCGGGAATCGGTTGCGCCCCGTGCGGGGCAAAGAATTTCAACCCACACTCCCCGTGCGGGGAGTGACGAAGACGCGCCCGATTGGTACCTGGCCGTGGCGATTTCAACCCACACTCCCCGTGCGGGGAGTGACCCCGCGCGTTGTGGTGGAGGTCATAGACGGGAGGATTTCAACCCACACTCCCCGTGCGGGGAGTGACCCCGGCTGGCATCGGCTGCCATCGAGGCGGCGAAGGATTTCAACCCACACTCCCCGTGCGGGGAGTGACCTCGTATTTCGGAAGCTCGACCTTGCCTGCTTTCTATTTCAACCCACACTCCCCGTGCGGGGAGTGACGTGCGTGATGGAGGCCGCAACGACGCTCGTCATCGAATTTCAACCCACACTCCCCGTGCGGGGAGTGACGCAAGCGACTCCGGTTGATCCGCTGCCCATCATATTTCAACCCACACTCCCCGTGCGGGGAGTGACTGCCGCTCAACGCCGTGAGGGTCGGGCAGAAAAGATTTCAACCCACACTCCCCGTGCGGGGAGTGACGGGGTGTACCGTCTATAGCGGCGAATCCATGGTCATTTCAACCCACACTCCCCGTGCGGGGAGTGACAAAGACGTTCACCGTCGTTCTCCGAGAAATCAAATTTCAACCCACACTCCCCGTGCGGGGAGTGACCAGCGCGGCAACAGACCACGTGGGAATCGTGGAGAAATTTCAACCCACACTCCCCGTGCGGGGAGTGACGCAAGCTCGATCGCGCGGTCGCGCAGCGTTTCGGATTTCAACCCACACTCCCCGTGCGGGGAGTGACCCCCCGCGTTCTTGAGCCAGTCGCCGGCGTCTGTATTTCAACCCACACTCCCCGTGCGGGGAGTGACGACCCCGAACCCGCATGGACGGTAGAATCGACCGAATTTCAACCCACACTCCCCGTGCGGGGAGTGACGGCGGCGAGCGGAGGAGCGCGCTAATCAAGGAGATTTCAACCCACACTCCCCGTGCGGGGAGTGACCTGCCACGTGGAGGACACGAAGATCGGAGGAACGATTTCAACCCACACTCCCCGTGCGGGGAGTGACCGTCCGCGTCAACGATGATCGGGGAGCGGAACCCATTTCAACCCACACTCCCCGTGCGGGGAGTGACGTAGTCGATCGCCTGGTAGTCGCCGCCAGGGTAATTTCAACCCACACTCCCCGTGCGGGGAGTGACCCCGGTCACGGTGCGCATCACCTGGGTCGAGCAATTTCAACCCACACTCCCCGTGCGGGGAGTGACTTCGTGGCCGACCTCAGAGGGTACAGGCAGGTTCTATTTCAACCCACACTCCCCGTGCGGGGAGTGACATGTGCAATATAGCTGGTTACGTATCGAGACAGATTTCAACCCACACTCCCCGTGCGGGGAGTGACGAGATACGCACTCGCAGGATTCGCGTTCGAAGGAATTTCAACCCACACTCCCCGTGCGGGGAGTGACCTGATTGCTCGGCCGTGTCCGCCTGTTTTAGTCGTATTTCAACCCACACTCCCCGTGCGGGGAGTGACGGCTACACCATGGTCTACAGGATGCTCCACAACGAATTTCAACCCACACTCCCCGTGCGGGGAGTGACCTGGTTACGTATCGAGACAGGAAACCGCACGTGAATTTCAACCCACACTCCCCGTGCGGGGAGTGACCGCAATATTTTGCGCCATACACTCTTTGCCATCAATATATGGTATCGCATAGCGAATCTTGAGAAACATTAGCAACAATCATCACCGGAATTCGGGGGGAATTCGGTGCGAACCTCCCTCGTGAGCCATGTTCGCCTCCTGTTCGCACTCGGCTACAACGCCAAGAATCCCTCGGGCTCGTACGTCGGCTTCGCGCCGACATGCTCGATCTTCGTTTGGTACTTGTTCCCCAAATAGTAGAACCTCAGACTGTCCTTCTCGGGATCGATGAGCTCGACGAGCTCACTCTTGATGCGCACCATTTCGGCCGCATCGGCTATGCATTCGAACACCGAATTCTGCACGCGCTGACCGTAGTTGACGCAGTGACGCGCGACCTTCCTCAGTCTTTGGCGCCCCGCCGGATCCTCCGTGTTCACGTCGTATGTGATGACCGTCAACATGCCGTCAAACCTCACTTCCACAGAAAGGGCGGATAGCCGTCCAAGTCACCTCGGATGCAGCGCGCGAGCAACAGCGCCTGCACATGGGGAACGAGCCCGCGGGGGATCTTCTCTTTCAGGAACGGGTGGGTGATCGTCTCCTTTTTCCGCTCCTGCCACGCCCCAAACAACGCGCGCCGGCCCTCGTCGGACAAACGCACCTCGCCCGGCTCCCGCCGCTCGAACTGCTCGGGTTTCGCCACCCGGTTGTTCACCGCCGACAGAACGAAGCGATCCACCAGCACCGGCCGCAGCTCCTCCATCAGGTCCAGCGCAAGCGAACGGCGCCCCGGCCGATCGACATGCATGAACCCGACATACGGGTCGAGCCCCACGCCCTCGAGCGCCGACGCGCAATCGAATGCCAGCACGGTGTAGAACAGCGACAACATCGCGTTCATCGGGTCGGTCGGCGGCCGTCGCACACGTCCGACAAAGCGAAACGCCTCCTTGTCCCTGAGCACCAGTTCGTCGAACACGCCGAAGTACTCGGCCGCCGCATCGCCCTCGATGCCACGCAGCGTGTCCATCGACTCGCACGATGCCGCGCCGCGCATCGAAGCGTCGAGCCGTGCCGAAGCGGCCTTCACCGCATCGGCATCGATGCGCATTCCGTGATCGCGCACCGCCCGCTCAAGCACCCAACGCCCGTTGTACAGCTTCCCCACAATGAAGTTCCGCGCGACGGCCAGGCTCTTTTCGGGATCCTCCGACCATGCGTACTGTGCCTTGCGCAAGAGCACGTTTCCGCGCTCCTCGCCCTGCACGCCCGCAAGGAAACGCCCCTTCCGATCGAAGAACGACAGCGCCACGCCACGCTCGACGCACGCGCCCATGAGCCCCGGGCTCGCACCGCGATACGAGAAGCACAGAATGCCCTCGAGCGTATGCAACGGCACCCGCCCCAGCTCGTCCCCGTCGCGCCGCACTACCACGTTCTCCCCGTCGAGCGTCAAATACGCATCTTCGGTGAACACATACAGCGTGTTGAGCAGGCGCCTCATAGCCCCTCATCCCCTTCCGACAACCGGGCCGCCAGATAGTCGGCGACCGACGTCCGGTTGACCGCCCGTGGAAGGCACAGGTCGGCAAGCGAGCACGAGCGGCAGGCGGGAAACGGCTTCACCTTCGGCGTGTGCCTGCGCCGATACAACGCATGCATCTCGTCGGCCATCGACGCCACCGCCGCACGCTGCTCGCCGCCGAACTCCACACGCTCGCGCACCTTCGTCTCGCCGTAGAACAGGAAGCCCGCCAGCACGTCGCACCCGAGCATTTCCTCGAGGCACAGACCCTGCGCGGCGAGCTGCAACCGGTCGGCGTCGCCCGCCTTGCTGCGGCCTCGCTTGTACTCCACCGGCACGGGACGCCACAGGCCATCCTCTCCCGCAAGAGGATGGCCCGACTCGTCTTTATGGAACTCCACGACGTCGCACGTGCCCGCGAGCCCCAGCGCGCGGGAGTGCACCGCCAACCCGCGCACGGCAAGGATGTCGCCGCGCCGTTCCCGCAGCTCATCGTCGTGCGCGCGGCGGTGCATCAGGTCGCCCTCCGCCGTCAGCACGTTGTCCGCCCACGCCTGCTCGAGGTGGATGAGCGCCCACTGACGGCGGCAGAAAGCGAAGTGCTGGATGCCGGACAGCGCGAGGAACTCGTCCTCGTCGTACACGGCTACACCAGCCTCTGGACCGTGACCCCTTCGGGAACGGCCGCCTCGTCAACGACGATCGGCTCGTAGTCGCCGATGGAACGTGGGGCTTCGACGTCCGCCTTCTTCTTCGTGGACACGGCGTCGAACAGCTTGTAGGAAGGCGCGTTGCCCAGCTCGCTGTCGTGCTTGAACACCACGAACGCCCGCACCGCCATCTTGCCGCGCGCCGCCGAGTGGTCGTGTTCGAACATGTTCACGACAGCGTCCCACAGAAGCGCAAGGTCGTCCTCGGAAAAGCCCGTCGACTTGCGCGCGAGGTTCGCCGAAACGTAGCCCTCGCCCCGGTAGAGCGCGTAGGGCACGACGTACTTGCGGCCCATCTCGGTGCCCTTCTTCTCGGCGTCGGCCTCCGTGGTGATGGCCACGCGCGTGATGGTGACCTCCTGCGGGATGATGGGGTCGACGCTGCGCGCGAATGTCAGCTGCACCGGCCCGCGCACCTGGCCGCAGTTGAGGGCTCCTTTTACGAACGTCGTCATCACCGCGCCGAACGTGCGCACGTCGAAGAACGTCTTGCACATGAAGTCGCGGATCTTCTCGTCAAGCGTCGGATCGTCCTTCTTGAGCTTCTTGATGTCCTTCGCGTCGGCACCGAGCGCCTCGAGGGCCCGATTGTCGCTTGCGTTGAGCGGCACGCCGTCCTTGATGTAGATGTCGAAGCCTGGCTCGTCCTCTTTCACCGTCTCCACGTAGTTGCGGATCTTGCGCTTCAGGCAGACATCGGTGACGATTCCGTAGCCCGTCTCAGGATCGATGCGCGGCATGTTGCCCGCATCGGGGTCGCCGTTCGGATTGCCGTTCTCCACATCGAAGTACACGACGAAGTCGTAGCGGTTCTTGATGGGTTCGCTCATGGTTAAGCCTCCTGGTCCTGTTGGGCGTTCTGGTCCTTCTTCTCGTAGCGCTTCTGGGTCTGATGGTGGTAGCCCAGGATGAAGTCACCCTGCTCCTCCAGCGTGAGCCGCTTGGGGAACGCGTCGATCTTGTCGAGCAGCTCGCCGCGCATCTTCTCGTAGTGCACCGCGAGGCCTTTGCCGTCACGTCCGAGCTTCTCAAGATGACGGTCACTCAGCTTCACGACCAGGGGGAACACGACGCTTGGCGTGGCACTTGCCGAGTCGTAGTACTTGTTCTTGATGGTGGCGTTCACGCCCGGGCTGGCGGCTTCCTGAATGCTCTCGAGCACCGAGAATAGCCGTCCCAGCACGTACGGCGCGTCGGTGCGCCCTTCGTTCAATGCCACGGTGACCTCCTCCTTGCTTCTTCCTTTGTTTTTCAGTAGGTACGCTTTGATGATGGCGGCGCGGCCGCGCGTGACCTTGCGCGCACGCCGCTCGTCGTTGTCCTGCGTCGCCCGAACGCGCAGGATGGTGTTCTCGTAGAGCGCTTCCGGATACGGCAGGTCGCCCAGGATGGAGCGCATGAGCGCGCCTCCGAGCACCGAGGTGGCCGCCGCCTGCTTGGCGTTGGGGTTCTCCGTCTCGGCGAGCAGGCGGTACGGAGTGAGGTATTTCTTCTCATAGGGAGCTCGGGCAACGTCCAAACGATCGTAGTGCCGCCGCAGGTTGTCGAGCACGTCGCCGAACGTGTTTCGCTGAAAGAACCGCACTGACAGGCGCGCCGCGTTCGGCGCGAGCCCGAGCACGAAGAAGTTCGCTTCGGGGTCAACCCCTTCGATGGGAAGGCCACCGGCGACCTTCGTCATCACGTCGTCGATCAGCTGGTCAGGATCGCTCTCGACCCCTTCCGCCTCGGCCGTTTCACGAGGGCGGGCGTCGAAGAAGTCGCACACTATTTCGGCACAAGCATCGTCGGTCTTGTCGGCCCAGTACACCACCGTCGTGTCACCAAGGCGCACGTGATGCTTTCGGTCGGAAAGCAGGTAGTTGAGCGCCGTCGTGTAGGCGAACGTCGCCCGCTCGCTTACCGGGGCGTTGAGGCCTTGCTCCTCGTCATGGCCGTACGACTCGAACGCCCGCGCGTTGAACCCGACGAGCGACGCTCCCATTGCCTGCGCGCCCATGACCCCCTTGATGGAGGGGTGTAGACGCGCGATAGGCGCTTTCTCGCCGGAGACGAGACAGGTCATGACGGCCGAATCGTCGGACGGCTGCAGGTAAACGCGGTCCCATGCTTTTGCAACGGCGGAATCTTCAAGCACTTCGCGGCCAGCCACGCGAAACACGAGGTTGCCGCCCGCAAGAAGCGCCTCTCCCGCCGCAACCACGGCTGCATCGTCGGCCGCCTCCTGGGGATCCCACGTCTCGAAGAAACTGCGGACGGCCGTTGCCGCAGGCGAGTCCACGTCGGCGAGGAACGCGAGATGCCGCTCCTTCGCCGCCTCGAAGCATTGGCGTGCCCGCTCGGGCTTGCCCTTGGCGTCGATGCCGAGCAGGTACGTGGCGTTGTCGCACAGCAGGTTCGCAGCGATGCCGACGGTTCGCTTCACCTGCTCGGGAACC
>CAJFVW010000238.1 GCA_904420575.1 uncultured Gordonibacter sp. | reverse complement strand
CTCCATCTCGATGGCTTCCTGCTCCAGGTACCCCACGCGCGCGCCTTTGGCGAACAGCACCCGGCCTTCGTCGGGGTCCTCCTGGCCGGAAACGACATTGAGCAGGGTGGTCTTGCCGGCCCCGTTGGGACCCACGAGCGCCAGGCGCTCGTACTCTTCCAGGCGGAACGTCACGTCCTCGAAGAGCGTGCGGCCGCCGAATGACTTCGTTATGTGTTCCAGCTGCATGATCATGGTGCTTCGCGTGCTTTCTGTGTCGTTTCGTCGGTTCGGTTCGTCGAAACCGCCTCGCACGGGGCACGGAGCCACGCCCGAAGGCGGCGAAGCTGCCGTGCCAGCACGGGGCAGGCACAACCTGTACATGATAGCGGAACGGAAGGCTTCTCAGCGCGGCAGGACGCAGCGTTCCATAAAACGCAGCCTCCGGCGGACGGGACGATGGCCGCCTCCCCATCCATGCGCGCCTCCTTCGCCGCCGTGCAGGGAGAGGCACCATCGGCACCCCCCCCCTCTGCATAATTTCTGCAACTTGCCCCCGCGCCTCGCTTCTCCGGTTTTTCCGGTATAATCGTTTCTGTTTTTCTCGCAATTGCAGTTCCTGACAGCCGAAGGAGCACGATGCAGGACCATTGCGGCCACGCGCCGCATCAAAAACACGTGGCGCCCGCACGGAGACGGTGCGGGCGGACGCTTGTCGGTGCGGTTCTCGCCTGCGCCGTCGCGCTGCTTCTCCTGCCCCTTGGAAGCGCCTCCGCGCAGCCGGCCGGCGAAGGCGCCGCGGACTCGGCGGCTTCGGCCGAGAAGCGCGTGGTGAGGGTGGGCTTTCCCGTGCAGCCCGGCCTCACGGAGATCGCAGAAGACGGGACGCGTTCGGGATACACCTACGACTACCTGCAGGAAGTGGCCCAGTACACCGGCTGGGAATTCGAGTACGTCGACTACGAGGGCACCGACGACGAGCAGATCTCGGCTGCGCTCGACGACCTGATGGCGGGGCGCATCGACGTTTTGGGCGCCATGAGCTACTCCAAGGACCTGGAGGAGCTGTTCGACTACCCGGTCCACAGCTACGGGCACACCTACACGGTGCTGTTCGCTCCTATCGGCGAAGACCGCATAAGCGCCTCGACCATCGACCGGATCAACCCCTTGCGGGTCGCCACTTGGAAGAACTCGGTCTTTCGCCTGGCCGACTTCGAGTCCTACGCCTCGCTCGTGAATCTTTCCTACGAGCTGGTGCCTTGCGAAGGCGGACTCGAGGTCTTCGAGACGCTGGAAGAAGGAAAGGCCGACGTGGGGCTGGGCGTGGGCGTGTCGGTTCCCGACGGGTTCCGCACCGTCCTGCGCTTCACGCCCCGGCCCTTCTACTTCGCCACCCCGAAGGCCTCGGGCCTTGCGGACGACCTCGACCTGGTGCTTGACCGCATCGAACAGAGCGAGCCCACGTTCGCCTCCGACCTGTTCTCGCACTATTTCCCGGAAGACGGGTCGATGCTCGAATTCAGCGACACCGAGCGCGCCTGCATCGAGAACGCGGGCACGCTGCGCGTAGGGCTGTTTCCCAACCGTGCTCCCATGAGCTCCGTCGACCCGGGCACCGGGGAGATGACGGGCGCCACCGTCGACATGCTCGACCGCATCGCGGCCACGACGGGCCTCTCCTTCGAGTACGTGGCGCTCGACGACAGCAAGAATGTCAAGGAGCAGATCGCCGAGCTGGACTTGGACGTGGTGGCCGGGATCGACCATTCGCTGACATACGCGAAGGACAACGGCCTGTCGCTGACCATGCCCTTCTCGTCGGCACGCAACATGATCGCGTTCAACGGCTCGCTTTCCTACGAGGACCTGCGCGCAGACATGGTCATGGCCGCGCCTTACGAGCGCAAAGCCATCCTCGAGGAGCAGGGGTACCGCGTGAACGCCTACCCCAACATGAAGGAGTGCCTGGACGCCGTCGACCGGGGCGAAGCCGACTTCACGTACGACGACATGTACCTGGTCTCCTACTACCTGGCAGCTTCGAACTACAAGAACGTGAAGACGGCCGACGCGTCGTTCCAGGAGACGCGGACCTGCTTCGGCCTGCTGCAGCCCATCGACCCCAACCTGCTGAGCGTGTTCAACAAGGGAATCCAGGACGTCTCGTCGCGAGAGATGGCGTCCATGGTCTATGCGCATTCGTTCCCCGAAAGGACCATAACCCTGGGCGACCTCGTGGCCGAGCACCCCGGACTGTTCGCCCTTGTCATGAGCATACCGTTCGTGCTGGTGGTAGGTGGCCTCGCGCTGTTCGCCTTCACGCGTGCGCAGGCGGCCAAGCGCGACTCGCTCACCCAGCTGTACAATTCCGCAGCGTTCCGCAAGCGCGTCGAGAAGTCGCTTGGACCTTCGCAGCGCTCGGAGCGCAGCCTGCTCGTCATCGACATCGACGACTTCAAGAAGGTGAACGACCGCTTTGGCCACTACGAGGGGGATTGCGCCCTGAAGGCCGTGGCGAATGCCTTGAAGGCGGCTTCCAGCGGCGTCGGCTTCGCCGGCCGCCTGGGCGGCGACGAGTTCCTGGCGTTCTGGTCGGTGGAAGAAGACGAGGCCGTCAGGCTCTCGGAGAAGCTGCTGGACGACGTGACCCGCGTCATCGCCGAGCACGACGGCCTGAGCGACGCCGTCACCGTGAGCATCGGCATAGCGCACGTGCGGCCCGACGAATCTTACGACGACCTGTACCGCCGCGCCGACGGCGCCCTCTACGAAGCCAAGCACAAGGGCAAGCACCTGGTGGTCGTCGCCAGGTAGGCGGCCCGACGCGGCCGGCGCCCGCTGGCGGCAAGCCCCGCGCGGAAGGCCGCGGACGAGACCGCTTCAAGCCGCATCCTCGGAAGCAACAAGGCACGGGCCCTCCGCCAGACCGCCGGACGGAGGGCCCCGCCAGAACCTAGGCCAGGCGCTCGCCTGCGTGCTCGCCGGCCTTCGACGTGTACACGGCGTCCACGTGCACGAAGCAGCCGCCCTTGGCCTGGATGGGCACGCCCATGGCCGCGAAGGCCCCGTCGGCCCACTTCTTCTGCTCGGCGAACTCGTCTCCCTCGTTCACGTAGCGCGCCGTGCCGTGGAGCTGGTAGGCGCCCTCGTCGCCCCAGAACACGAGCGACACCTTGGCGTTGGCGCGGACGTTCGCGAGCGTCTTCCGGAAGAACTGGTCGGACACGTACACGGTCTCGTCGTCGACGACCTTCTTCATGCCCACGGGGGCGGCGTTGGGCTGCCCTTCCAAAGACGACGTGGAGAACACCGCCGTGGGCACCTTCTCGAAGAGGTCCTTCACTTCCCGGGACATGACCGCCATAACGCTTCCTTTCTCTCGTGCCGCCCGTGCGGGCGGCTGCCTGAGGAAAGTATACTCCTTGGAGAGGACGAGCGACAGGCAAGCCGCACAAGGCACGGCGGCCGCCGAGGGAACGCCGCGGGCCGGAAGAGGCGCGCCGCGCTCTTCGGAACCGCGGGGCGCGTCAGGAGGCGTGCAGGCTGCCGCACCTCGCTTCATGCGCCGCAAGCAATCCCAGGCCCGCTAGCACGGCGACGGCGTTGAACAGAAACATCGCGCTCGCGCCTGCCCTCTGCAGGATGAAGCCTCCCACCACCGGCCCCAGGCCCATGCACAGGTCGGGGCCCAGGTAGAACGTGTTCGCGGCCCGCCCCAGCCGGTCTTCGGGCACGCCGCGCACGGATTCCGCCTGCAGGGCGCAGTAGGCCGAGCCCTGCCCCACCCCCATGCACGCCCCGGCCACGACCACGCCCGCAAGGCCGTCGGAAAACGCCATGACCACCATCCCCGCCGCTGCGACGAGCATCGCGGGCGGGGCGACCACGCGCACGCCCCACCGGTCGCTCGCCTTGCCGGCCAGAGGCCGCGCGGCCAGTGTGGCCAGCGAGTACACGAAGAAGTACAGCGACGCGCCCGGGATGCCGCGCAGTTCGCCCACCAGCACCACGAACGACGAGGTGACGCCCTGGGCCACCATGAGCAGGCCCGCCACGCACGACAGGAACAGCACGGGCCGGTAGAGCCATCCCCCGCGCATGCGCGCCGGGCGGGACGCCGGACGACCCGCAGGAACCTGGGCGGCCGCAGGGGCCTTGAACGACACGGCGAGGACGAGTCCCACGGACAGAAGGACGCCCGACACGGCGAACGTGGCGGGATAGCCCCAGGCTGCGCTGACCACGGACCCAACGGCCGGCGCAGCCGCGCAGGCGACCGTGTACGCCAGGCCCAGCCATCCCACGCCCGCGCCGACCTTGGCCTGGGGCACCACCAACGACGCCAGCGAGACCGCGATCGTCGACTTGAAAGCGAAGGAGAATCCCTGCAGCGACAAGAACACGCCCAAAAGCGGAAGCGATCGGAACGCCGCGCATCCCACCGCGGAAATGGCGAACAGCGCGCACGAAACCACCAACAGCCCCTTCTTGCTCAACCGGTCGGAGACGACGCCGCTCACCGGGCGGACGGCCAGCGCCGCCGTCGCGAGAAGCCCCGCCAGAAACCCCGCCACGGCAAAGGAGGCCCCCAGGGAGACCGCGTAGCTCGATATGATGGGGCGCGTGAGGTACAGCCCGAACTGCAGCATCGTCTCGATGCAGAGCAGCTTCGCGAATCTGCGGTTCCACAACCGTTCCTTGCCCATGCCCGCCACACCTCCACACGAAAAGCGTCCTTGGAAACGAAAGGCAGCCGCCCCGCGAACGGCCGCCCTCACGAAAGCGACCCCGGCCTCGTGCAGCCGGGGTCGCGCCTTGCCGCGAGGCGCCTGCGCAAAGCGCAGCCGCTACCGCGCTACGGCAAGAACAGCGAGCACTGCGCTCCCCTTTCGGCCATCTTGCCGGCCAGCTCTTCGAGCGTGCCGTACTCGATGGAGTTCGAAAGGCAGTGGAGCACGCACGACGGCACGCCGCCTTCCGCGACGCGGCCCTCGCACAGGTCGCACGACGTGGTGGGAACCGGGACGTACTTCCCCTCCCAGGAGCCGTCTTCCTTGCGCCATGGCCCCATTTCCAGAAGCTTGATGCCCCACTGGCCCAAGGGCAGGCCCAATTCGTTGCGGCAGGCGATCTCGCAGGTGTGGCAGCCGGTGCAGTATTCGTTGTCGATCATCAATCCGTAGGTTGCCATTTCGTTGCCCCCTTCCTCTACTGGTTCTCGGTCCGATAGATCTTGCAGGGCAGCGCGCCGTAGTGCGAGCCCAGGCCCAGCTTGCCGATCTCTTTCCACGGCATGAGCGAGTTGATGGAGGACTTGCGGACGCTGAACAGCTCGGCGTCCTTGTCTTCCGGATACCACCAGCCGTGGTCGCAGCCGATGACGCCCTCCTTCACGATGGGCGTGATGTCGGCGACCATCTGGCACTTGCCCCACGGGTTCTCGATGGTGACCCAGTCTCCCTGGCCGATGCCGTGCTTCTCGGCCGTGGCGGGGTTGATCTCGACCGTGGCGTTCTTGCGGATCTCGCGCAGCGAGTCGATCATGCGGTGCTCGGTGTGGAACGACGTGGGACGGCGGGCGCCGGTCACGAAGTCGAGCGGGTATTCCTCGGTCCATTCGGGGCGGGAGCGCTTGGAGAAGCGGGGCTCTTCGTAGTAGGGCAGCGGGTCCTCGCCCAGATGCTGCTTGACGGTGCTCCACAGCTCCACGCGCCCGGTGGGCGACTTGAAGCCCGGCTTGCCGTCGGCGCGCAGCGTGCCCAGCTCGTACTGGTAGTACGGGATCTCGTAGCGGCCGTACACCCATTCCTTGAGCGTCTCGTAGGTCATGGCCTCCCCGGTCTCGGGGTTCTCGGTGTAGGGGATGCTCTGGATCTTGGCGTCCAGGTAGGCATGCTCGTTGGACCACTTCTCCGCGTCCTCGGTGCGGTCGGGGTTGATGCGGTGGTCGAGGTCGAGCATGATCTGCAGGTCGGACTTG
>CAJFVW010000237.1 GCA_904420575.1 uncultured Gordonibacter sp. | reverse complement strand
GGAAGCGCTCGGTGGCCGCGATGTAGTGCGGGTAGGGCGTGCGCTCCTGGTCGTCCGGGAAGTTCTCGGCCAGGCGGGTGGAGTAGATTTCGATCTTGCCGGAAGGCGTGGGAAGCGGATGCGCCTCGGGGTCGGCATAGAACTCGTAGAATCCCGCGACGTCGTCCTGCCAGTTCTCCACGTGGGGGATCATGGCGTAGCCCTTGTCCATGAACTCCTCGTAGCTGGTGTAGTTCTGGGCGCTCGAGTTCTTGAAGGTGAGCTCGATGCTGCTCTCGACCGTGCGGCCGTCCGTGTAGCGGTGGAACAGGTCCGCGTACTTCTCGTCTTCGGCGCCGTAGAGGGCTTCCAGCTTCTTGGCCACTTCCTGCACGCACTCCCAGTCGCTCTTGGCCTCGCCGACCGGGTCGACGCACTGCTCGCAGTGGAGGATGGTGTTCTGGATGCCGCTCTGGTTGTCGATGGCGCAGTCCTCCACCTCGAAGCGCGAGGTGACGGGCAGCACGATGTCGGCGAAATGGGCGTCGTTCTCGTACCACGGATGCTGCAGCAGCACGAACTCAAGGTTCTCGCTGCGCAGGGCCTTCAGGTACTCGTTGCCGCCGTTCCAGCAGGTGGACCAGCAGGGCGTGTCGGACCAGATCATGTGCAGGAACGGCTCGCCTTCGCGCGGGAACTGGAACTCGTCCATCTGGTCTTCGGCGGGCATCATGCAGATGACGTGGCCGTGCCATTTGATGGGCTCGGTCGCCATGATGCCTTCGGGGATGAGCGTCTTGGGGATGAAGCGGTCGGTCTTGTCCAGGAACGCCGCGTTGTAGCCGGCCCAGCCGGTCAGGTACGCCTCGTCGCGCGGCATGGGGGAATAGTTCGGGTTCTCGTAGATGTTCCACTCGATGAACTTCATGAAGTTGCAGCCGGGCTTGCCCAGGCCCTGCATGGCCAGCAGGCACACTTCCATGCGGGCGGGCTCGTGCGCGTAGCAGGAGCGGATGTAGGATCCGCCGTTGCAGTGGCAGGTGGTCGTGGCTTCCCGGGCCCACTTGCGGGCGAGCGCCTTGATGGTGCGGGCGGGCACGCCGCACAGGGGCTCCGCCCATTCCGGCGTCTTCTCGACGCCGCCCTCGCCGCCCATGACCTCGTAGACCAGCCAGTCGAACCCGATGGTGTGCGTCTCTATGTATTCCTTGTCGTACAGATCTTCCTTGATCCACACGTGCGCGATGGCCATCTGCAGGGCCAGGTCGGTGTTCGGGTACACCGGGATCCACTTGTCGGCGTGCACGGCGGCCGAGTAGTTCAGGTCGGGCGCGATGGCCACGCTGGTGATGCCGCAGTCGCTGAACCAGTAGGAAAGGCGCGAGGGCATCTGCCCGCCCCAGCCCCACGTGGTGGTCTCGTTGTCGCAGCCCCAGTACAGAAGCATCTTCGTGTTCTTGGTGATGTCGAAGAGGAGGTTCTGGTCATAGCCCTGGCCAAGCGGCTCGGTGCCCCACGTGTGCTTCGCTCCCCAGTACCAGCCTTCCCACGAGTCGGGCTGGCGCGCCTGCAGCGTGGAGCCGCCCAGAAGCTCCAGCAGCTTCACCATGGCGCCGTGGCACGGGTGCACGATCTTCGTCTCGCCGTGGCCGTCCTGCTGCACCAGGATGGAGCCGGCGCCGTGCACGTCGTACTGGCGCTTGACTTCCTTGGCGATGATGTCGGTGGCCTCGTCCCAGCTGATGCGCTTGTACTTGGCGATGCCGCGCGTTTCCGGGTGGCGGTCCCCCTCCGGGTCCCAGTCCTCGCGGATGAGCGGGTACGGGATGCGGTTGCGCGAGAACGCGTGCTTCTTGTAGGCCACGGACGTGGGCGGGATGAGCGAGTGCATGGGCTGCTCGAAGACCTTGCCTTCGTGTTCGAGTCGCCAAGGACGGAACCTCTCCATGTCGTAGGCCTCGTCGTACTTGAGCGGGCGCACACGCAGGATCCTGTTGTCCTTGACGTCGACCCGCGAGACGTTGCATCCGGTGCCGAAGCCGCACCAGTCTATGTTGTCATAGACCGTCTTGTCGGCACCTACGCCTTTCTTCACCATGTTCTCCTCCAATCGATCGTTCGAACTGCCGAACCCCTGCGGGAAGGGGATGGCCCTTTCCCGCCTGCCGCTTTCGCAGACGCCGCCATTGTAGGAAGCGCCTTTGGCCCCGGGGCGCCTCCCGGGCGAATCGGAAGAACTGCGCGCGCCTCCCTAAAGTTTTGGGCGGAAAACCTAAAGAACGGCGGCGGGGCTGCATGCGGGCCACGGGTCGCGCACGGGTTCCGGGTTGCGAACGGGTCCCGGGTCGCACGCGGACCGCAGGTTGCGCGCGGGTCCCAAGTTGCGCACGGGTCCCGCGTTGCGGGCTGCCCGGGAACGATCGGGCCTCGGGCCGTGCGCGACCCTGAACGCGAAGCAAGCCCAAAACCGCATGCCTCTTGCAGGGACGAAGGCGTCCCGCGCGCGGCGGTCACGCCCGCCGCGCGGTCACGCTTCCTTCTGCGGGCTCCGGTCTGGGGCGCACCGGCACGCGCCCCGCGCGCCCGCTACGCGGTCACGCTTCTGCGGGTTCCGCGGTAAACGCCTGGGCGGCGCGCTTCTTCATGAAGTAGTGGAACCCGATGGCGCCCAGCACGCCGACGACGGCGAAGACGGCCATGGCGGGAACCGCCGCGAGCCAGTCGTTGCCCGCCGACTCGACGATGGCGCCCAAGGCGACCGTGCCCACGAAGGCGCCCAGATGGTCGCCCGCCGTCGCGATGCCCAGAGCCATGCCCACCGTCCTGGGCTGCATGGCGGCCGACGGGCACACGGCGAACACGATGGGCGGTATGGTCTGCAGGACGACGCCGTTGACCAAGCAGAAGGGAATGACCTGCCAAGGCGCGTTCAGAAGGAACGACAGCGCGAAGAACACGCCGGTGATCACGGTGGCCACGATGAGCAGGACGGAGCGGGAACGGCGGTACACGGCAAGAATGCCGGTCATCATCAGGGCGCCGGCGATCATGCCGAACGTCAGGAAGCCGGTGTCGGTGTTGGCCGCAGCCGGGTCCATGCCCAATGCCTGCACGCAGAACGTGGGCGCGAACGTGGAGAATGCCGAGCATCCCAGCCCGAAGATGGTGAACACCAACGTGAGGCACCAGATGGAGGGGTTCTTCGCCTCGATGCCGATGGCGCGCTTCTGTTCCTGCCATGTGGTTCCGTCCGCACCTAGGGCGGAGTCCTGCGGCTCCTTCACGACGAAGGCGAACAGCACGAGGGCGACCAGGAACAGGGCGGCGCAGAACAACCAGCACGACCTCCATCCCCAGGACACCGAAAGGACGTTGGAGAAGTTGAAGATGAACAGCATGCCGATGGACACCCACATGGAGTACAGCGCCATGGGAATGCTTCTCTTGTTCTCCGGGAATATCTCGGCGATGATGGTGGGCATGATGGCGGTCTGCAGGCCATAGCCCAGGCCTTCCAGCAGCCGGCTGAAAAGAAGGAGCTCGAACGAGGGGGCCGCATAGCCCACCAGGTTACCGGCAAGCGCGCAGCAGATGGCCGCGATGGCCAGGGTCTTCGGCCGGAACCGCACCGTGAGCATGCCGCCGAACAGGGCCAGGACGATGGCCGTGATGGCCACGATGGACATGAGCAGCCCGCCCTGCGTCAGGCCGATCCCCAAATCGGCCATGGCCGCCGTCATCGTCGGGGGCACCTTGAACTGCCCGATGGCGAAGATGATGGCAGTCAGAAGGATGGTCGCGTAGATTATCCACGCATTGACCCCCCCCCCCCGCCGGTTTCGTGGAGCCGTGATGCCGGACCGTGCTTCCGTCAGAGCCAGGAGCTGCAGCGCACTGCGAATCGGTAGCCAAGAGCTGTTCTGACATGGTGTACCTCCCCCGAAGATACGCGACGATAGGCCGTCTCGATCACAAGACGGGGGCTATTCTAGACTCCTTGTCAAAACGCCGGTTGGAGCTTGTCACAAAATATGAGGCCTCTTTTTTGGAAACAATGATAAAAGGCGCCGCCGAAGGCGGCGAGACAGGGGAACCCTCGCAAAAACGTCCGAGAAACCGCTGATCAGGTTGCCTACAGCAAGAACAACTCGACCTCTCCCGCAAGAAAATCGCCGAGCATCGTCTCCGGCGAGCCGACGACGATGCGGTGCGCCCTCGGATAGAGCAGCAGGAACTTCTCCATCCCCTTGAGGCTGCGGATAGCGCCGCTCTTCACTTCGATGGCCGTGAGCTGCTCGCCTTTGCGCAGGACGAAATCGACTTCGTCGGAGCCCTCGCGCCACCAAAACACCTCGAAGCCCTCTTCTTTGCCGCGGTTGATGAGATACGCCCCCACTGCCGTCTCCACCAGATGCCCCCAGCGAGAGCGGTCCATCTCCACGAACTTCTTGGGAAGGTCGAGCATGGCGCTTTGCAGCGAGCTGTCGTGCGCCATGAGTCGCGGAGAGCTCTTCCGACTCGACGCCTTGCGTTCGTCGAACTTCTGCAAGCCGGACAGCATTCCCGCCAGTGAGAGCAGATTCAAATACTCGGCGATGGTCACGGTGTTGCCCGCGTCTTGCAGCTGTCCCAGCATCTTCGTATACGAAAGCTCCTGCGCCGAATACTGCACGCCGAGCGTGAACAGGGCGCGCATAAGCGCCGGCTTCTTGATAGGGGCAAGCGCGAGCACGTCCTGCGAGATGGTCGGCTCGATGATGGATTCCTTCATGAAGCGACGCCACCGGTCTTCGTCCTTTGCAAATGAGGCTGCACGCGGGTAACCGCCGAAGAAGACGAACTCGTCGAGCGTGTAGCCGAACGCGTCGCGGCATTCGGCATACCTCCACTGCAGGCAGTAGAGCATCTCGAAACGGCCCGTCAGCGCCTCATCGAGTCCCTTGCTCAACAGCAGCGAGGACGAGCCGCTGAGAAACACCTTGAGGTTGACGTCGTTGCGACGATCCTCGTCCCACAGCTCCTTGACGACGTTTGACCAGCCTTCGATCTTTTGCACTTCGTCGACAATGAGGATGGCCTCTCCCTGCGCAGCCACGATGTTGCGCGCCTGTTGCCACTCCACGCGCAGCCAATCCGCATCTGCGAAGTCGGCACTCACCGAATGCAGGGGAATGTCCAAACCGGTGCTCGCCTGCTTGAGCGCCGTGCTCTTGCCGGTTTGCCGTGGGCCGACGAGAACCTGCATGAGCCCGAGCGGCTCCTTCATGCGAGTGCGCAGAACTGCAACTATGCTTCGCTCGTACATCGGTTTCTCCCATCCTATTGAGTGATTTCACTCATTTTACTGAGTAAAATCACTCAATACAAGTAAGAAACGGTCACGAGCTGACTACAGGTACACAAGCGACATAAAGGAGCGGTTTCCCATGACGAACCGTGCAGGCACGAGTTTCGCACAAAACGTGAAGACACTTCGCATGGAGCGGCCAGATCGATTGGTCGCGCCCGTGTTTCACGTCGCGCGAGGCTGCCTCCGCCACCTACCGCAGCGCGACAAGGCCGGAGAAAGAGAACGCCCCGTCACCACGCGCATTCCACGCCGAAGCGCACGAGGGCGGCCAGGGCGGCGCACAAGACGGCCAACGCCGCGGCCACAGCGGCGGGCGAGGCGAACAGCGACAGCACGAACGCCACGGCCACCAGCGCGAGCGCTCCGTATTCGTAGCACAGACGCGGGCCGTGCGCGTACAGGCGGACGGCGTCCAGGCCGCAGGCCGCAAGCGTGCAGGCGTTCACCAAGACGGCGAGGCCAACGGCGGCGAGGGGCGGCATGCCCGGCGGGGCGGCGAGGACGCACGCTGCACAGGCAAGCACCGTCGTGAGGACGAACGCCGGCAGCGAGTCGAACACGAGCAGCGAAAGCGTCCCGAACGGCAGGCGGTCGCGCACCAGGCGGTTGCGCATGTCGTCCCTGAACGCACGCGTCGCCTCGCGCGCTCCCTGCGGCATCATGAGCAGCGCCTGCAGCCAGAACAGGAAGAGCACCGGCCCGCCCACGCCCCCTATCGCCAGCACGCCGAACGGCACCACCACCGCGCCCTGCACCAGCAAGGACGGCAGCCCGTCGTACCGGCGCACCTGCGCCAGGGTGGCGCGCGCCACCAGCGCGGCAGGCCCTTCGCCCCGCGGCAAGCGGAACCGCAGCCGCCGTGCGGCGAGCTTGCGGCGGCGACGGTAGTCCCTGACGGCGTCCTGGCCGAGCGGCGACAGCGGGCCGAACCTTCCCAAGTCCGCGAACAAGACGCTTTCGCGCAAAGCCACCGTCATGTCGGCGTGCGGCGCCAACGTCCCCAACGCCACGGCGGTGGCTGCCAGCAGCCCCACGGAGCCCTCGGCCACCGCCGCGAAGAACCCTGCGTCGAGCAGAGCGTCCGGCCGCGCTAGCCACAGCGCGGCCACGCCGGCCGCCACCACGGCCACCAGCACCGGCACGGCAACGGCCGCCACCTTCCTGCGGCTGGCAAAGCACGCCAGCCGCACGACGCCCGGCAGCCAACCCGCCACGGTGCCCGCCATGACGGCGACGCCCTCCGCCAAGGCCGCCAGGAAAGGGCTGGCCGCCAACGCGCCCGCGCTGCACAGCCCGGCCCCCAGCAGGAAGCCGGCCAGGCCTGCCGCCAGGCCGGCGCCGAGCGCCTGAAAGCAGGCGGCCAGGCCCACCAACGCCCGTGCGTCCAGCGGGCTGGCCGCAAGGAAGGCACTGTCGGGATGCGAGAACTTCAAAGGGGACGTGCGCAGCCCCTGCAGGCCCCGGACCGCCGTCACCGCGAACGGCACCGTCAACGCCGCCTGCACCGCCATGGCGCACGCGGCCGTTCCAGCGAGCGCGAAAAGCCCCTCCACGGCATCCAGCAGCGCCGCCCACATGGCCACGAGAAACGCGCACACGATGGCCAGCACGTACAGCTGGTAGGCGCGCTCGGAACGCGTGCCTGCCTGCACGCCCGCGCCGGCCAGGTGCATGACGCGCTCTGCCGACCACCGCGCATGGCGCACGCGCAGCCACAGCAGCAGACGCACGTCAGCGAGCATCGGCCGGCTCCTGCTCCAAGCGGCCGCTTTCCAAACGCAGCCACGCGTCCGGGCGCAGGCCGGGCACGTCATGATGGCAGCTGGCCAGCACCGCGGTGCCCGCTGCGCGCGCCTCGCCCAGAAGCCGGCTCAGCACCTTGGCGGATTCCGGGTCGAGCGGGCCGTACGGCTCGTCCAGCAGCAGGAGGCGCGGCGAGCGGGCCAAGGCCAGCACGAGCGCCAGCTTCTGGCGCATGCCGCGAGAATACGACGAGGGCGGAAGGTCGTGGTGCGCCGCCAAGCCGAACGCGTCCATGAGCCGCTCGGACGGGTCGGCGGCCCGGGGGATGCGGTTCGCCCGCCGCACGAACTCCACGTGCTCGCCGGCGGTCAGGTCGTCGTAGAACGCCGGCGCATCGGGAACGAACGCCACGTGGGCGCGCTGCGCGCGGTCGGCGCCGTCGAACCGCCTGCCGCATAGCTCCACGTGCCCCTCGGCGGGCGCGTCCCATCCGGCGGCCACGCGCAGCAGCGTGGACTTCCCCGCCCCGTTCGGCCCGGTCAGGAACGCGACCTCGCCTGCCCGCAGCTCGAAGGACGCACCCGAGAACACCGGCATGCCGGCATACGAGCACCCAAGCCCCTCCACCCGCAGAACCACGCCCTCTCCCGCAACGGCAATAGCTCCGCCACGTGCCGCGCGCATGTCGTTTTCCGCAGAAGGCCTGCCATCTGACGCGCGCCGCTTACGGGCGATGGTCGCGCCGATGTTGAGGTCGTGCATGGATACCCCGATTCTGCAAGGTGGTCGGCTGGAAAAGGTCGTGCGCCCCGCCCTTCCAGTATGAGACAACGCCATCGGTTGACGCAAGCGAACGTCGGTTGACTTTCCGCGTTCCCGGTCAACCGGCACGCGAGATCTACACCCAGACGCGCCGCACGCTGCCCCACACTCCTTGACCATGCCTCTCGTCTCCAACAGCCATCCCCTCCCCGCTTTACCCCTTTACGGTCGACGCAGCCAACGACGAGCCCACTTCCAAAAGAGCCTCCAATGCCCCTTTCCCGCCTTTTCACATACGCAAAAAGGCGGGATATCGAGCAAAAAACGCCGATGCGAATTCGCCCGTCCGCCACCGCCGCCTTCGGCCTTCCCCTTATTCCTTCCTCCTTCCGGCCTCCCCGCCTATCGGGTATCATGGAAGGCAGACGTGTACGCAGGCGCTGCGGGCGGCGGGCAAACCGCGAAAGGCGACGGGGAAGGAAGCCCATGGAGACCTACAAGCAGGAGTTCATCGAGTTCATGGTGGAAAGCGACGTGCTGAAGTTCGGCGACTTCACGCTCAAGAGCGGCCGGAAGTCCCCCTTCTTCATGAACGCGGGCGCCTACGTGACGGGCGAGCAGCTGCACCGCCTGGGGCTCTACTACGCGCGCGCCATCCACGACAACTTCGGGCTGGGCTTCGACGTGGTGTTCGGGCCGGCCTACAAGGGCATCCCGCTTTCGGTCATCACCGTCATGGGACTGTCGGAACTCTACGGCAAGCAGGCGCGTTACTGCTCGAACCGCAAGGAAGTGAAGGACCACGGCGACACGGGCATCCTGCTGGGCTCGGCGCTGCGCGACGGCGACCGCGTGGTCATCGTGGAGGACGTCACCACCTCGGGCAAGTCCATCGAAGAGACGCATCCCATCCTCATGTCGCAGGCCGACGTGGAAGTGGTGGGCCTCATGGTGTCGCTCAACCGTCTGGAAGTGGGCAAAGGCGGCGAAAAGTGCGCGCTCGACGAGGTGAGCGAACGCTACGGATTCCCCACGGCGTCCATCGTGGACATGGCCGAAGTGACCGAGCACCTGCACGGCCGCCCCTGCCAGGGACGCGTGGTCATCGACGACGCCGTCAAGGCCGCCCTCGACGCCTACTACGCCCAGTACGGCGCCGAATAGCGCCCGTCACGCGCGCGCCGGCGTCGGAACCACTTCCTCCACGAACCAGCGGGGGTCCTCGAAGAACAGGTACTTGTCGCGCCCGTTGATGGACACGCGGTAGCGGACGCCGGTGCCGCCCACGCGCGCCGATGCGCGCCGAATGGCCTCTTCCACTCGGTCGATGGGAAACGTGCGGCCGTCGCGCCAGGTGATGGAAAGCGGCGTCACCTGGCCGTCGACGTCAATGCGGCACAGCACTTCCACGTATGTCTTGCGGTATTCCATGGCTGCCATGCAACCACGTCCGCAGCCACGGCACAACCGCGCGCACCATACCGTAAAACAGCAGGCGCGACGCCGTCAAGGTGGACGTCGACACCCGACCAGATGCGCTTGGAGCGGACCAGTTGGCAACATTCCGACGATGCGGCCTCTGCGGCCTCTGCACATTGTCGCCCGAAAAATGCGCCTCAGCTCACGAGGCGCATTTTCAAGGCGACAATGTGCAGAGGAATGCAGGTGGAGCGATTGAGGGAAGCCAGGCATCCGCCTCGGCTTGCGAACAAATGCAGACCGGAAGTCAGTGATCCCAAAAGGGCATGCGCACCCCTTCGAAACTATAAGGCCAGCCGCAACATGCGGCTGGCCTGCGATTATCTGGAGCCGGTGACAGGAATCGAACCCGCAACCCACGCATTACAAGTGCGTTGCTCTACCGTTGAGCCACACCGGCGAAGCGCATGCGCGCGTCAGCGTATTGTACGCCATCGGCGCGGTTAAGGGAAGGGCGCGCGCCGACCAGCCCGCCCACCGCGGTCGCGCCCACGCCAGGGGCCGCCCGCCGCGCTCGCGCCCCCGCCAGGGGCTTCGCGCCGCGGCCACGCCAAGCACCTCGCGCCACGCCCGCCGCGCGAGGGGCCTCACGCCGCCACCCGCACGTCGCCATCCGCACTCCCCTCCCAGGGTACCCCTCTCACAGGAAGAACAGCACCGTGTCCAGCGCGAAGAGGGGCACCAAAATGGCCAGCGACCACCCCATGTACCCGAAGAAGCTGGGCATCTTCACGCCGGAACGCTCGGCTATGGACTTCACCATGAAGTTGGGGGCGTTGCCGATGTAGGTCATGGCTCCCATGAACACGGCACCCGCCGATATGGCCAGAAGCACGTTGGACGCCACGGCGCCCACCGTGGTGGCCACGGCCGTCGCGCCGCCGGCGCCCAGCGACCCGGCCGCGGTCAGGAACACCACGTAGGTGGGCGAGTTGTCCAGGAAGCTCGAGAGCGCGCCTGTGGCCCAGAAGAACTTCAGGGGCGTGTCGATGCCCAGCTCGGCCCCGTAGGCGCGCAGGAGCGCAAGCGCCGGTATCATGGTGACGAAGATGCCGATGAACAGCTTCGCCACCTCGGCGATGGGCGCCCACTCGAAGTCGTTCTTCTCGCGCAGGGCGCGCGGCGTCGTGGCAAGCGACAGGATGGCCGCCAGGCCGATGAGCCCTATCTGCAAAAAGTAGTTGAAGCCCAGATGCACGCCCTCGCACACGTCCACGCCCCACACGAGGCCGGTCGCCGGGTCAAGGCATTCGCGCGTCTGCGGAATGGCGCCGTTCAGCACCACCGCGACGATGATGAGCGCCAGATACCACAGGTTGCGCAGACCCTCGATGCGCACGGGCACGCGCTCGACGGCCTCTTCCTCCAGCTCGAGCGCCTCTTCGCCCTCGCGCCCCTCCTTCTTCACGAAGTGCCGGTCGACGAGCGCGAACACGCCGAGGAGCACCACGGAGTTCAGCAGCAAGAGCGGCCAGATGTGCTGGAGCGTCCAGAAGAAGGGCACGCCGCGCAGATAGCCCAAAAACAGCGGCGGGTCGCCCAAAGGCGTCAGGCATCCGCCGATGTTGGCAACCAGGAAGATGAAGAACACCACGATGTGGGTCTTGTTGCGCCGCCAGGCGTTCGCGCGCAGCACGGGCCGGATGAGCAGCATGGCCGCGCCGGTCGTGCCCACCCAGCTGGCCAAAAGCGTGCCGATGGCCAGAAGCACCACGTTGTTCTTCGTGGTGCCCGCCATGGTCCCCTTCACGTGGATGCCACCCGACACCACGAACAGCCCCAGCAGCAGCACGATGAAGGGAACGTAGTCCAAGACGACCACCTCGGCCAGCTGCACGCCGGTCTCCTCCAGCCCGTAGGCCAGCGCGAAGGGCACCAGGAACACGGCCGACCAGAACGCCGCGACATGCAGCTGGCGCTTCTCCCACCATACCGGCTTCACCAGAGGGAACACCGCGATCGAAAGCAGCATCCCCGCAAACGGCACGACGCTCCACCAAGGCAATGTGAGCCCTACGTCCATGTCCTTACCCCTCCCTGGTCGCACCCCGCTCCGTTGCCCCCACCTTACCGAGTTCAGGAAAATCCTGCGTCAGGCAGCCATGTTGAAATGCGGTTTCAGCGAAAAAGCCTTTCAGCATTTCGGTATGAAACTGAACCATTCTCCCAGTTCAACACCCCTTACGCCGCCTTCATGCGCGCGAGCGCCAGAAGCCCGGTTCCCACCAGCCCCAGCACCATGACGAACAATCCCAGCGCCATCCAGCCGCCCGCCAGCACCATCGGCGCCACCAGCGCGCCCAGGAACTGTCCCAGGCTCTGTACCATCACCAGAAGCCCCATGGCGATGGGCATGAGCTCCACCTTGCTCACCGAGAGCGGGTAGGTGATGAGGAACATGGTGGGCGCACCCAGCCCCACCAGGCCCATCACCACGGCGGCCACCCACAAGGCCGGGCTCGCCGTGGTCAGGAGGACGCAGGCGCACGGCCCCATGGCCAGCATCGAGACCACCTGCAGAAGCTTGATCCTGCCCGTCTTGTCGGCCAGCACGCCGAACAAGGGCGAGGTCACCACCGCCAGCAGCATGGGCAAGGTGCTGGCGAAGCCGGAAAGCGTGGGATCCATGCCCTCGCCCTGCAGGAACGTGGGCGAATACGTGAGCATGGAGATGAGCACCATGTTGAACATGAGGAAGCCGCCCAGGATGAGCAGCAGGTCGCGCGTGAACAGGTCGCGCACGCGCGCACGCGGCAGGGCGGCGTCCTGCGGGGCGCGCTTCGCCACCGACTCGAAGATGCCGCCTTCGGGCGTCTTCAGATACAGCAGCAGCATGGCGCCCGCCGCGGCCGCGATGGCGGCCATGACCAGCCACGTGCCCTGGAAGCCGACCACGCCGAACAGGGAGGGCGTCAGCACGCCGCCGAAGAACGACCCGAGCGATATCCACAAGGCCCAGATGCCAGTCACGAACCCGACCCGCGTCGGCGCCGAATAGCCCCTGATGACCAGCGGCGCGCACACCCCGCACGTCACCAGGCCCACGCCCTCGATGGCACGCGAGGCCACCAGCATGGTCCCCGACGTGGCGAACGCCCCCACCACCGTGCCCACCACCAGCACGGCCACCGCGATCACCATGAGGTTCTTCGCGCCGATCCGGCGCGCCAGGAACCCTGCGGGCAAGGCGAGCACGATGCCGACGAACGTGAACACGGACATGAGCATCGAGGTGGAGGCCATGTCCATGCCGAACGTCTCCATGAGGGCGGGCATGACCGAGGGCACCTTGTACTGTCCCAGGGCGACGGCGATGCCGGCCACCACCAGGACTATCGCCACGGCGACGTGGTTCTGGTAGCGCGGCCTGCCTTCCGACCCGCCCGTTTGCTGTTCGGCTGCATCGTTCTTCAACGCCTGTCTCCTTCTCTCGGATTGCCTTTTCCGCGCCCCTTCTCCAAAGCACGGTGGGGACTTCCGGCAACCGGAAGCCCCCACCGTGCGGAACGGGCCCTCTTTCCGGCGCCGCCCCGCAACGGAGGCGGCGCTGCCTTGCAAGGGGCGAGGCGCCGGAACCGGGCCGCGCCCCGCCTTGCCGAGCTACCGAACTACATGCCCAGCACGCCGCAGATGAACGGCACCCACAGCGTCATGCAGACGCAGAAGATGATGGCCGGGATGACGCCTGCCTTGAACATGTCGCCGAACGTGTAGTACCCCTCGCCGTACGTCACGATGAGCGTGGGATTCACCGGCAGCAGGAAGTTGCCGGCCACGATGAAGGCGAGCAGCATCGTGGGGATGGCCGGCGAGACGCCGAGCGTCGTGCAGATGCCGATGAGGATGGGCAAGAACAGGCTGATGATGGCCGCGCCCACCGGGGCGATGGTGTGCAGCAGGTAGATGAACACCACGGTGATGAGCAGGAACAGCGTGAAATTGAGCGAAGCCACGCCGCTGCTCATGAACAGGTTCGTCACGAACACGTCGGCGCCCGTGGCGGAGAACATGTTGCCCAGCGACAGCACCGCGCCCACCATGAGGATGATGGTCCATGGCACGGACGCGCTGAACTCTTCCCACGTGAGCAGGTTGATGCCGGGGATGAACATGATGGCCAGGCCGATGATGGCCACGGTGGTGACGTTCAACACCGGGATCCACGTGCCGAGGATCCACAGCACGGGCAGGGCGAGGATCATGATGAGCGCACGCACCTCGTAGTTCGTCGGCCTGCCCGCCTCGGCGGCCGCTTCGCGCAGGCTGTCGAAGGCCTTCTGGTCAAGCTGTTCGGGCTTGAGGATCTTCACGAGCGAGAACCAGCACAGAGGCACGCACAGAATGGCGATGGGCAAGCCCACGATGATCCAGTTCAGGAAGCTGATCGTCTCGCCGGTGGCACCGGTGAGCACGCCCATGGCGACCATGTTGAACGAACTGCCGGCCGGCGTGACCACGCCGCCGATGACGGCCGCGATGGGAATGCCGATCATCATGCACTTGCCAAGCCGCGACTTGCCGGGCTGGGCGTCGGCCGCCTTGAGCACGACGTAGGAGATGCCCATGAACAGCACCGCCGCCGGCACGTCGGACATGATGGTGGACACGAGGCACGTGCCGATCATGAACGCCAGGATGAGCTTTTCAGAGCTGTCGCCCGTGATCTTGAACAGGCGCGCCACCAGGCGCACGCCCCATTTGGTCTTGAGCAGCAGCGCAGGCAGGGCGAAGATGGCTATGACGTAGAACACCACCGACACGCTGTACCCGGAAAAGACCGTCTTGTAGTCCGCTGCGCCGATGACCACGGCGACGACGAGTGCCAGAATGCCCGTGATGCCCACGGGGAACGTGCCGCACACCCACAGCGACACCGCGAACAGAAGCGACGCGATGGCCATGATGCCCTGATGGGAAAGGTCGGGCTGCTCGGGCACGAACATGGCCCCGATGAGGATCACGAGACCGATGACGATGCCCACACCCCGCTTGTTCAGAAAACCCTCTCTGCTGAAGAACTTCGTTATCGCTTCTTGAGCCATGGTTTCTCCTCCTCGAAGAACGTTGGCATACCCCTGTCAGCCGACGTGCGTTCCTACCCCCCCTTCCCGCACGGTCGGTTCGCTTTGGTCGCACCTTTCCCGACCCTTCCCGCATCGTCGGGAGGGGTCGGGAAAGGAAGCCTTCGAACGCGGCCCCGCCACCGAGGCGGGGCCGTCGGTTCCTGCGTCTATTCGGCCCGGTACAGCGCGACGGGCCCCATGTTGCGGTCCTCGTCCTCTGTGGACGCCTCCAGCACCCGGGTGAGGTAGCCCTCGGCCTCCACGTACACGCGCCAGGCGGCCTTCCCCACCTGCCTGAACCAGAAG
>CAJFVW010000236.1 GCA_904420575.1 uncultured Gordonibacter sp. | reverse complement strand
GGCGCTTTCCTCCGTTGCCGCCGCCGTCGGCTTTTCGCGGCAAGGCAGCTTTTCCGAAGCGTTCCGGGAACGCTTCGGCATGCCCCCACACCAGTACCGGAAGCTCTTTGCCGCCGAAGCGGGCCCCAAGGACCGCGCCAGCGAGCGACTGTCCGCCTAGGCAACCGCCCATCCGACTGCCCGCCCGTCTGACCGTCCAGACGCCCGGTCGCCCGGGCCGCTGCCCTTCGGTCGCCCGCGCGGCTTGCCGCCTGCGCGTCTAGGCGCCGTACACCGCGCGCACGAGGTACTCCACGTTGCCCTCGGGGCCCGTGATGGGCGACTCCACGACGCCGGTCGTGCGGAAGCCCGCCGCCTCAAGCGCGGCGCGGACCTCCTCCACCACGCGCTCGCGCACGGCCTCGTCGCGCACGACGCCGCCCTCGGTCTCGCCGGGGCGCGACTCGAACTGCGGCTTCACCAGACCGACGAACACCGTGCCCTTCCTGCAGAACCGCGCGAACACCGGCGCGAGCGCCGCGAGCCCAATGAAGCTGAGATCGGCCACCAACAGGTCGAACGGCGCGCCGAGCGCTGCCGCATCGGCCAGCCTGATGTTCGTGCGCTCGAACACGGCCACGCGTGGATCCTGCCGCAGCGACCAGGCGAGTTGCCCGTAGTTCACGTCGACGCATGCCACCCCGGCCGCGCCGGCCTGCAACAGGCAGTCGGTGAACCCGCCCGTCGACGAGCCGATGTCGATGCACCGCAGGCCCCGCACGTCTTGGCCGAACGCGTCGAGCGCGCCCTGCAGCTTGTGGCCGCCACGCGACACGAACCGTTTGCGGTCCTTCACCGTGACCTCGGCGTCGGGCGCCACGCGCATCGCGGCGCTCGTGGCATACACGTCGCCCACCTTCACCTCGTGCGCAAGAACCGCGCGCAGTGCCGCACCCGCATCCGCGAAGTACCCTTGCTCCACCAGCAGTGTATCCAGTCGTTGTTTCTTCATACGAGCAGTATAGGCCAAACGGCCCGAACACACGATAATTGCCGACGTGAAGCCGTTTTGACAAAATCGCCGCCACGGCTTCTTGGCGAACTGGGAAAATGCAAAGGGACCGCCAACCGAACACTTCAAGGCCGCGCCATTTCGCCTCGCATCGATGATTTTTGCGTCAGCAAGCCCGTTTCCGCGTTCGCCATGGTTGCGTCGCAGCGCGGACGTGACAACCTGCATGTGCGGCCGAAGCACGACGACCGCCGGGGGGGCGGTCGTCGGAGCGTGTGGTACGCGAGACCCGGCACGCCCGCGCCAGGAGCGCGCACAGGCGGGACGGACGTGCGGAATGGCGTTACGGCAGCAGCAGCTGGGCGATCTGCACGGCGTTGAGCGCGGCGCCCTTGCGGATCTGGTCGGCCACCACCCAGAGCGCCAGACCGTGCTCCACCGTGTCGTCCTTGCGCAGGCGGCCGACGTAGGTGTCGTTCGTGCCCGCAAGCAGGCCCGGCATGGGATACGTGTTCGTGGCGACGTCGTCCATGAGCACGATGCCCGGGAACCCCTGATAGGCAGCGCGCGCGGCCTCCACGCTCACCTCGTCCTGAAACTCCACGTACACGGCCTCGGCATGGCAGCGCAGCACCGGGACGCGCACGCAGGTAGCGGCCACCTTGATGCCCTCGTCGCCCATGATCTTCTTCGTCTCGACGACCATCTTCCACTCTTCCTTCGTAGAGTCGTCGTCCAGGAACACGTCGATGTGCGGGATGCAGTTGAACGCGATGCGGTGCTGGAACACCTCGACCTTGAGCTCGTCCTCCGGCGTGCCGCCCAAGAACGCGCGCGTCTGGTCGTACAGCTCGGCCATGGCCGGCGCGCCGCCGCCGCTGGCCGCCTGGTACGTGGACACCACCACGCGCTTGATGGGCGACAGGTCATAGAGCGGCTTCAACGCCACCACCATCTGGATGGTGGAGCAGTTCGGGTTCGCGATCACGCCATTGTGCCAGGCCACGTCGCCGGGATTCACCTCGGGCACCACCAGCGGCACGTCCTCGTCCATGCGGAACGCGCTCGAGTTGTCGATCATCACGGCGCCCGACGCCGCCACGGCCTCGCGCATCTCCCTGGAAACGCCCGCACCACAGCTGAACAGCGCGATGTCCACGCCCTCGAACGACTCCGGGCGCATCTCCTGCACCACGAGCTCGCCCGCCGGCACCTGGCCGCAGCCGGCAAAGGGCAGCGTCTTGCCCGCCGAACGCGCGGACGCCAAAGCCCGCACCTCGCTCGCCGGGAAGTCCACGTCATGCAGCACCTGCAGGAATTCGGCGCCTACCGCGCCGGTCGCCCCCGCAATGGCCACCACCGGGTTCGCCGGCATCTCCTTCGTCCACGTCATCAGCATTCCCCTTCTTCCAAACTTGCAGGTTGGCGTAGTCAGTCAGCGAGAGGGCTGGATATGCGTCGAGTTCGCGGGATCGCGGAGACGAAGCGCGCTTCGGTGCGCGAACCTCCGCGATCCCGCGAAGGCGGTGTGCACCGGCCCTTCGCAGCGTCAAGCAGTTCCTCCGGCCGGCAGGCCGGGGGAACGTCAGCGACCCTTGTTCATCTTTGCGGCGATCTCTTCGGCGGAAAGCTGCGTCTCTTCGAACACGCTGTCGGAATCCAGCTCGAAGGCCGTGTGCAGGCAGCGCACGGCAGCGGCGGCCTGCGCCGCGTCCACCACCACCGACAAGCGGATGGGAGACGTGGAGATCGCCAGGATGTTGATGTTGTTCTCCCCCAGCGTCGAAAACGCGCGGGCCGCCACGCCCGGCGACGACTTCATGCCCGTGCCCACCAGGCTCACCTTCGCAATGTCCTGGTCAACCTCGTATTCGCGGGCGTTGATGTCCGGCAGGATGCGCTCGACGGTCTCGCGGGCGCGCTTCTCGTCGGCACCAGGGCACGTGAAGCTGATGTCGGTGATGCCGTCCTTCGAGATGTTCTGGATGATC
>CAJFVW010000235.1 GCA_904420575.1 uncultured Gordonibacter sp. | reverse complement strand
TCATGGCGATGGTCTGCAGAAGCGGCATGAGCATGCCGGTGGACATGGCCTGGCACACGCGCCCCGCCAGCATCACGCCGAAGTTCGGCGCCAGCAGATCGAGCACCGCTCCCACCAGGAAGAACGCGAGCCCGATGAACACGTGCTGCCGCACCGAGAAGCGGCGCGAGAGATAGGTGGCCACCGGCACCGTGACGCCGAGCACCAGCATGTAGCTGGTCGTGAGCCATTGCCCCAGATCCACGCTCATGTCGAATTCGAGCATGATCTCGGACAGCATGGCGTTCACGGCGGTCTGGGAAAGGTTTCCCAACGCCGAGCCCAGCACCACGATGGCGAACAGGCCGTACATGGCCTTCTGCCCTTTGTCCCGACGTCCCTGCGTCATACTGCCTTCGTTTTCGCTCGCTGATCCCATTCCCGCATCCTTCGATGCCGACGCATCGGCACCTATCGCCACGCGACCCAGCACGGCCCCTAGTTGAATGCCTGCTGCGTCTTCTCCAAACCCACGTTCACCAGGGAAAGCGCCGCTTGCGCCGCACGGTCGACGGCGTACGCGAAGTCTTCGGCCGCTTCCTTCTTCGGCTGCGACAGCACCCAGTCCACCACGGGCATGCGTCCCGGGGGACGGCCGATGCCCACACGCACCCGGTACCAGTCGCGCGTGCCGGTCTTGTCGCAGATGGAGCGCAGCCCGTTGTGGCCGGCGTGGCCGCCGCCGAACTTCACGCGGATGGTGCCCGGATCGATGTCCAGCTCGTCGTGGATGACGACGAGATGCTCCGCGTCCACGCCGTAGGCGTTCATCAGCTGCTTCACTGGTCCGCCCGAGGTGTTCATGAAGCTTTGCGGCTTCGCCAGCACCAGGTCGTGGTCGCGCCATGTGCCTTTGCCCGTCAGCGCGCCGCACTCGTTCTTCCAGTAGCGCACGCCGATTTCCCCGGCCAGCGCGTCCACGGCGTCGAACCCGGCATTGTGCCGGGTATGCGCGTACTCTTCGCCCGGATTGCCCAGGCCCACGATCAAATACATGCCATCACTTTCTTATGCTCACAGGTCGTTCGTAACGTCAGCGAGAGAGGCTGTGGTGCCCGAGATTCGTGGGATCGCACGGACGACGCGTACTGGAGTACGCGAGCCCGCGGGATCGCATGAAGATTGGGCACCACAGCCCTTCGCAGCGTCGGCAGGTTCCGGCGGCCTTTCCGGCCGCCGGAACCTGTCAGTCGAACAGCGCCGAGACGCTGCCGTTGGAGTACACGTTGCTGATGGTCTTCGCAAGCAGCGGAGCCAGCGACAGCACCTTGATCTTGCCGGTCTGGCGTTCCAGCGGCACGGGCACGGCGTTGGTCACCACCACCTCTTCGATGGGGGAATTCTCCATGCGCTCGTAGGCCGGCCCGCTGAACAGGCCATGCGTGGCGCAGGCGTACACTTCGGCCGCACCTTTGGCCTTGAGCGTGGCCGCCGCGGCCACCAGCGAACCGCCCGTGTCGATCATGTCGTCGTTCAGGATGCATATCTTGCCGGTCACGTCGCCGATAAGCGCCGTGATCTCGGCCTGGTTGTGCTTGGGGCGGTCCTTGTGCATGATGGCCAGGTCGCAGTCCAGCATGTTCGAGAACTTCTTCGCCGCCTTGGCACGGCCCACGTCGGGCGAGACGACGCACAGCTGGTCGGGGTCGAAGCCCTTGTTCTTGTAGTAGTCCACGAAGATGGGCATGGCCGTCATGTGGTTCACCGGCAGGTCGAAGAAGCCTTGGATGGCGTCCTGGTGCAGGTCGATGGCGATGACGTTGTCCACGCCG
This sequence comes from uncultured Gordonibacter sp., assembly GCA_904420575.1. GTDB lineage: Bacteria > Actinomycetota > Coriobacteriia > Coriobacteriales > Eggerthellaceae > CAJFUR01. Next base: position 9,333 of record CAJFVW010000235.1, on the reverse strand, counting down.
GCGACCGTCAGCAGGTCGGCCACCAGCTTGGCGCTGATGGGCTCGCGCGAGGCGGCCTTGCGGTCCTGGCGCGCATAGCCATAGTGGGTCACCACCGCGCACACGTTGTGGGCCGACGCGCGCTTGGCGGCATCCACCATGATGAGCAGTTCCATGAGCGCGTCGTTCACGTCGTAGCCGTTGCCCGAACACACCGACTGCACGAGAAACACGTCTGCGCCGCGCACGCTTTCCAGATAGCGGGCATAGATCTCGCCGTTGGCGAACTTCTCGAGCTTGACGTTGCCCAGCGTGCTTCCCAGCTCCGCGGCAATCTCTTCGGCAAGCTCGTGGTTCACCGAGCCCGAAAACAAAAGCATGGTTTCTTGCGAGTCCATGAACCGCCCCTTCTTCGACCGTCCCTGTCATGTCAACGCATATTATTGCATATCGGAAGCCCCGCGGCGAACGCGGGAAGTTGGATGGAAGAACGAAACGGGCGCAAGGGAAGAACCGCTGCGCCCGCAGAAAGCCCTCGCTTCTGGGCCTTTCGCACGCAACCGCGAATGCCCGGCGCGCACGCCCCCGCGGCCGATGCGCGCGTCCTGCACGAGGGGAACGCCGCCCTCCCTATCCCTTCTGCGCGCCGAAGTGCTTGGTGGCCCAGTCGGGGATTTCGGTCTGGCGGGCGCGGCCCAGGCCGAGCGCGCCTTCGGAAACGTCGCGCGTGATGGTGGAACCGGCGCCCACGACGGCATGCGCGCCCACGTTTACCGGGGCCACCAGCATGGTGTCGCTGCCCACGAAGGCACCGTCGCCGATGGTGGTGGCGTGCTTGTGCACGCCGTCGTAGTTGCACGTGATGGAGCCCGCGCCGATGTTCACGCCTTCGCCGATGGTGCAGTCGCCGATGTAGCTGAGGTGCGGCACCTTCGAGCCCTTGCCCACCGTGGACTTCTTGATCTCCACGTGCGTGCCCGCCTTCGCGCCTTCGCACAGGTGCGCGCCGGGACGCAGGTAGGCGCGCGGGCCGCACGTGGCGCCGTCGTCGATGCAGGCCTCCACGGCCACGGTCTCGTCCACGACGCAGCCACGGCCCACCACGGTGTCGGTCAGGCGGCTGTTCGGCCCTACGACGCTGTCCTCACCCACGCGTGTCGTCCCCAGCAAGAACGTCTGCGGCAGCAGTTCCACGTCCTGGTCGATGACCACGTCCGGGCCTATCCACACCTGGTCGGGGTCGGTCATGGTCACGCCGGCGGCCATGTGCGCCTGGTTGATGCGGCGCTGCAGGTGCTTGGCGGCCTCGGCCAACTGGATGCGCGAGTTCACGCCCAGGCACTCGTCGGGATCGTCGCACCTCATGGCCAGCACGGAACGCCCGGCGGTGCGGCAGATCTCAAGCACGTCGGTCAGGTAGAACTCGCTTTGGGCGTTGTTGCTGCTCACCTGGTCGAGCGCCTGAAACAGCGCCTGGGAATCGAAGCAGTAGAAGCCCGAATTGCATTCGGTGAGGGCGGCTTCCTCCGGCGTGGCGTCCTTCTGCTCGACGATGCGCGCCACCGAACCGCCCCCGTCACGCACGATGCGCCCATAGCCGAAGGGGTCTTCCGGTTGCATGGTCAGCACCACCACGGCGGCACCCGACTTCTCGCGCATGTCCACCAGGCTGCGGATGGTGTCGGACGTGATGAGCGGGCAGTCGCCCGACAACACCACGAGGGACCCGTCGAAGCCGGCCAGCGCGTCCTTGCAGGCGGCCACCGCGTCTGCCGTGCCGCGCTGCTCGGCCTGCACCACCACCTGCGTGTCGTGCTCCACCAGCGGAATCACCTGTTCGCGGGCATGACCCACCACGCACACCACGTGCTCGATCCCCACTTCGTGCGCGGCGTCCACCACCCAGCGCACGAGCGGCTTGCCCAGCACCTCGTGGGCGACCTTCGGCTTCTTGGACTTCATGCGGGTTCCTGCACCCGCCGCCAACACGATGGCTGCTGCTTCCATGGGACTTCCCTACCGTTTCTCTCTCTCGTCCGTGCCCGACATGCCCACGACGTCTTCGGCCTCTTCGGCCAATGCGTCGCTGCGCATCTCGTCCTCCCCCAGATCGACCACCACTTCCGCCACGCCTCTCTCGCGCTTCGCGGCGGTGATCTCCTCTTTCAGAAGCGGGCTTTCTATCTCTTCCAACAGCTTCTCCGCCTGGCGCGCCGCCTCCACGTCGGCGGTCTGCAAGCATTCGTCGTCGGAATCGGTGGTCAGGTACGCCACGCCATGCTTTTTCGCGGCGCGTGCCTGCAGGTACAAAAAGACGAACCCGAGCACGCCGGCCAGAAGCGAGGCGGACAGGATGCCCAGCTTCGCGGCCGTCACCAGCTGCTCGTCGGCAAACGCCAGGTTCGCCACGAAGATGGCCATGGTGAATCCCACGCCTCCCAGAATGGCCGCGCCCAGCATGTGTATCCAGTTGACGTTCTGGGGCAGCGAGGCCACCTTCAGCTTCACCACGATGAAGCTGAACAGCATGATGCCCACGGGCTTGCCCACCAAAAGGCCGAAGAACACCCCGTAGAGCACCGGGTTGGAGAACATGGCCCCCAAATCGCCGCCGACGAAGCTGACGTCGGCGTTCGTGAGAGCGAACAGCGGCAGGATGCCGAAGTACACCCACGGGTACAGCTTGTGCTCCAGACGCGTGGCGGGCGGCACCACCTGGCGCGCCACGTTGCTCAGGCTCTGCACGGTCTTGAGGTAGTCCTGCTGGCCCATGACGGGCGTGGCGTCGTCGAACGCGTCGCGCGCTTCGCGCACTTTGCCGCCCGACCAGGATATGAAGCTTTTCAGGTTGACGCGCGAGCCCGTGGGGATGGCGAACGCCAGCAGCACGCCGGCAATGGTGGAATGGACGCCCGACATGAACACGCAGTACCACAGCGCGACGCCTACCAAGAGGTACGGCACCAGCGAGTAGATATGGCTCCGGTTCATTATCAGCAGGACCACGAACACCCCCGCCGCGCACCCCAGCCAGAACAGCGAAGGGCTGTGGCCGTAGAAGATGGCGATGACCAGGATGGCGATGATGTCGTCGGCCACGGCCAGCGTGCTCAAGAACACGCGCACGCCGTTGGGCACGCGGTTGCCCAGAAGCGCCATGATGCCGAGCGCGAAGGCGATGTCGGTGGCGGTCGGCACGCCCCATCCATGCGACGTGTCGGGGTTGCCGCCGTTGAACGCCAGGTAGATGAGGATAGGCGCCACCACGCCGCCGCAAGCCGCCACGATGGGGAGCAACGCCTGGCGAATGTTCGTCAGCTCGCCCACCGTCATCTCGTACTTGATCTCCAGGCCCACCAGAAGGAAGAACACCGCCATGAAGATGTCGTTGATGATGTGCGCCAGCGACATTTCGGCTTCCATGCTGCCGAAGAAGACGCCCACCTCGGTTTGCCAGAACGCAAGAAAGCCCTCGTAGGCCCCCGCGTTCGCCACCACGAGCGCCACCACGGCGGCCAGCAGCATGGCGCCGGCGGCCTTGGTGGACGAATGCGTGAGCTGGATGAGCTTGCGGTACCGGGCCTGATGGCCTTCCACTTCCTTGATGTAGATGCGTGCGGGCTCCGGGGAAGCGGCATCAGGGGCCGCCGCAGGCTTTGGGGATGCGGGCTCGGAAGCCGGCGTGTGCGCCGAGGAAGAGCCGTGGTGGATTTGCTGCGAGGCCTCTTTTTTCGATGGATTCTGATCGTTCGGCATGCGTCGCGTCCCTGTCTTTGTCCCGCGCGCCTGAAAGCCCCGTCCTCTGCGGCACGCGGCGCGCTTTGCCATATCTTCGTTATTATCCTCGAAAACGGCGTGGCCGCCTGTCAAAGGCGGCATGTTTTTAAACCGATTTCACAACGTAGGCATTTCGACTTGCCGGACCCGCCTGCGGACGACGATTCCGAACGCATCGGTGAAATTTCTAGATAAGGAGGTCAACGCCGTGCATTTTGCGCTATCCTGTAGCCATCAGCTTGACGGAAGGAGTCGGCTTGGACGTGCGATACGGAATCATCACCTGCCGCGCATGACATTGCCGACGCCTGCAGATCGGGCTGTTTTTTTATTCGTCACGAGGTAAGAGGTGAGCGCTATGAGCATTACCGTAACTGGACGCAGAATGCCCGTCACCGATGCGTTGCGTCAGTACGCCGAAGAAAAGATCGGTAACTCCATGAAGGTCATGGACATCGATCCGCTCGTGGCCGAAGTGGTTCTATACGTGGAGAAGAACCCCGCCAACCCCCGACCTGCCGTATGCGAAGTCACCCTGCGCACCAAGGGCCATATCATCCGCGTGGAAGAGAGCGAAGAGGACATGTACGCGGCCATCGATGTGGCCGCTGCAAAGGTCGTGCGCCAGCTGCGCAAATACAAGACAAAGGTCATCGACCGCAAGGTGCGTGCCACCGAAAAGGCAGCCGACGTCATCCGCGACGCCCCGGCCGAAAAGACCGACCTGGACCACCTGATGGAGGAACTGAACGAAGACGAAGTGCTGCGCGTGAAGGAGATCGAGTTCGAACCCTTGACCGAGGAAGAGGCGCTGGTGAAGATCGACCTTCTCGGCCACGACTTCTTCGCCTACACCGACCGCGACAGCGGCATGGTCAACGTGCTGTATCGGCGCGACGACGGGGGCTACGGCTTGCTCAAGCAAAAGGAGCTTGTGGAAGCGTAGTACAATGTGCCCCGTTGTTCTTCAACCGCGAGAAAAGGAACGCCCCATGGCAACACTGGACACCATCAAGAACATCCTCAACGAGAACCTGGACATCGACCCGGAAACCGTCGGGGAAGAGTCCACCTTCGAATCGCTCGGCATCGACTCGCTCGACATGGTGGAGCTCATCTGCGACCTCGAAGAGGCCTGCGAAGTGGACTTCGGGGAGCCCGAGAACCTGGAAACCGTCGGCGACCTGGTTAAGTACGTCGACAGCCTGTAGAACGCCCAAGCTGCCTGCCCAGCGGCGAACGCCGGGCAGGCAGGCAGGCCGGCGGCACAGGGGATACGACCGAAACCTGCGAGCCTGCGCACACGGGCGTCGTGAACCGAAGCCCCGCGCACCCCGAGCCCGCAGGCGTTGCCGTGCCTCCTTTTACAGCGCCGCCTTGAGGGCGGCCACGGAGTACAGGCTGCCGAAAGCCACCACGATCCCTTCGTCCCCCGCAAGCTCGCGCGCCTGCCTCACGGCGTCCTGCGCGTCGCGCGACACGTACGGCTTCACGCAAGCCGAGCATCCCAGCAGGTCCTGACCCGTCCAGCGAATCGCACGCGCCAGCTTGTCGGCAGGAAGGGCACGCGGGTTGTCCGGCGTCAGGGCGACGAACGCGTCTCCCTCTGGCAGCACGGCCTCCAGCATGCTCGGATAGTCCTTGTCCTCCAACACGCCGATGACGAACACTACGCGCGGCCTGGCGGCCTGCCGAGAAGCGGCCGAATCGTCCATGAGCTCGTGCAGCGTGTCCACGAGCGCACGGGCCCCCTGGGGATTGTGGCCTCCATCCACGACGAACAGCGGGTCACGTCCCACGATCTCGAAACGGCCCGGCCAACGCGCGTCGGCCACGCCTTCGCGCACCGCTTCGTCGGGGATGTTCCAGCCACGCTCGCGCAACACGCGCACGGTTTCGATGGCCAGCGCCGCGTTCGAGGGCTGGTACGACCCCAGCAGGGCGGTCTGCAGGTCGCGGAACTCCCGATAGGAGAACTGCCGGCACGGCGCACCCGCACCGGAGTCCGCCGCCCGGGCACCCTTGTCGGCACCCGTCAGCGGCGAGGACGCATCCCATGCCACCTTCCCACAGGAAAGCTGCGCGAAGTCGGCCACCGCCAGCTCGTCGCCCGCTTCGGCCGCCGCCCGCTCGATGACGGCCATGGCCTCGGGGTCCTGCGGATAGGACACCACGGGCGCGCCATGCTTGACGATGCCGGCCTTCTCCTTCGCGATGGCTGTCAGCGTGTTCCCCAGAAGCTTCGTGTGGTCAAGGCCGATGCGCGCGATGACGCATGCCTCGGGAGCGTCGATGACGTTCGTCGCGTCGAAGCGGCCGCCCAGACCCACCTCCAGCACCACCATGTCGCACGCGCTGCGCGCGAAGTGGACGAGCGCGACGGCGAACATGAGCTCGAACTCGGTAGGATGGTCGGTCAGGGCCTCGGCCTGCTCCCTGACTTCGAGCGTCGCCTCGAGCAAGTCGGCTGCGGAGATGTTTTCGCCATCCACGCGGATGCGTTCCTCGAACGCCTCGAGGTAGGGGCTCGTGAACAAGCCCGTGCGATAGCCGGCCGCCTGCAGGATGGATGCCAGGTACGCACAGGTGGAACCCTTGCCGTTCGTGCCCGCCACATGGACGAACCGCAACCGGTCCTGCGGGCGACCCAGCCGATCGAGCAGCTCACGGATGCGGTCAAGTCCCAGCCGCGACTGTTGCCAACGCGGCTCGTTGATGTAGGCGATGGGATCGAACATGCTTGCCTCCTCGTTGAGGGTCACCGCCCCCCGAAAAATAGTTTTGTTATTTTATGGAGAAAGATGCTATACTAGCCGATGCCTTTTAATGAGCATTCTCAGGCTTCGGTAAAGGCGAAGGCTTTGTTTTTGGAGGGGACAGAGCCCTCATCTTCGCTCGGAGCAGTTTGGACCCGCGCATGCGCGGGTCCTTCGTTTTTCTCGGGCCTCCACCGCCCCCATGGCGGCGCGTACGCCCTACAGCGGACGACGCGCCTCGATGGCCCGGCCCAGGGTCACCTCGTCGGCAAATTCCAAGTCGCCCCCCACAGGAAGCCCGCTGGCCGGACGCGTCACGGCAATGCCGAGCGGCTTGATGAGGCGCGCCAGGTAGGAGGCCGTCGTTTCGCCTTCCACGTTGGGGTTCGTGGCCAGCACCACTTCTTCTACCTCTTCGGACGCCAAGCGCTTCATCAGCTCGGCGATATGCAGGTCGTTGGGACCGATGCCCTCCATGGGCGAAAGCGCGCCACCCAGCACGTGATACACGCCAGAGAAGACGGCGGTGCGCTCGATAGGCGGGATGTCGCGTGGCTCGCTGACCACGCAGATGACGCTTTGGTCGCGCTTGCTCGAGCCGCAGATGTCGCACACGTCGCCTTCGGCGTAGTTGAAGCAACGCGAGCAGAAGCGCACCGTGTCCTTGACCTCGGCGATGGCGTCGGACAGGCGCAACGCCGTCGCGCGGTCGGCATTGAGGATCCAGTACGCTATGCGCTGCGCCGACTTGGGTCCCACGCCGGGCAGCCGTTCAAGCTCGTCGAGCAGCTTCTGGATGGAAGGTGCGGCATACACGGAGGCTCCCTTTCCTTCCCGCGTCCCGGCTACATGAGGCCAGGGATGCTCATGCCGCCCGTGGCGGCGTTCAGGCGCTGAGCGCTGATGTCGGACACGCCGCGCAGCGCCTCGTTCACCGCCGCGAGCACCAGGTCTTCCAGCATCTCCACGTCTTCCGGGTCGACCGCTTCCGGGTCGATGGCGATGCTCTTGACGGCCATGTCGCCCGTGGCCACCACCTTCACCATCCCGCCTCCGGCCGTGGCTTCGAACTCCATGTCCTTGATCTCGTCCTGGGCCTTGGCGAGTTCGGCCTGCATGCGCTGGGCCTGCTTCATCATCTTCTTCATGTCCATTGCGGTTGACTCCTTCGTTTCCTGGCGGTTCGGTGCCTGCCGCGGTCGGCAGGGCTTGCTTGCTGGTCGCAGGCCGTTGCGGGGTGGTCGCCCACTGACCGCGCACGCCGCGTGTCGGCCGCTGCTTCCTGGCTGCCACCCATCGGCTTTCGTGCTGCTTGCTATTCTCTCACTTCTTCGATCACCACGCCGTCACCAAAACTGGTGGCAAGAATGGCTTCCAGGTCGGCGGACGAAGGCGCGCCCTCGCCGGTGGCCAAAGCTGCGGAAGACGGCGGCGCAGACGCGACAGCGCCGGACGCCGCAGGGGTATCGGGCGAGAGGGCGTTCGCCGTTCCGGACGGCGCGGAAGACGCCGGCCGCGTGGCCGCAGCCGGCGCATAGTCGTCGTAGGCAAAGGGCTCGTCGTCGTACGGCGGCATCTCGTCGTAGAGGTCGACGGGCGTCGGCTCGGGCGCAGGAGGCTCGAACCCGGCACGTGGCGAAGGCCGGCTTGCCGGCTCGGCCGCCGACCCAACCTGCGACGCGGCAGCGGACTGAACGGCAGCCTGCGGCTGCCTGTCGTCGCGCGGCGGCTGTTGCTGGATGGCCGCGCGCGCCTCGGCGGCAGGCCGGACGCTGCCCAAAGCCTGCGCCGCGCCGTCAGAGGCCGCCGTGCAGCCCGCCCCCGCCGCGCTGCCGGCGGACGAGGCCGACCCCGCCTGCGCGAAGACGAACGCCAGCTGCTCCCCGCACGCCTGACGCAGGGCCTCGGCAAGCGCATCCTGCACGTCGGGCTTCTGCACGGCCTTGAACGCGAACGTGTTCTCGGCGGGAAACTCCACGACCAGGGTCGCGCGCGCGGCGTCGAACGCTGCCTTGGTATTCAGGAACAGCACGCCGTAGGCGGCCTTGCTCTTCTTGAGCGTGGTCAGCGCCGCCTGCCAGACGCGCTGCAGCGCGGCCGGGTTCTGCAGGTTGTCAAGCAGGCTCCCCGAAGGGGCGTTGCCCGTTGCGGGGGCAGGCGCCTCAGAGGCGGGGGCAGGCGCAACGGCGGCGCCTCCCACAACGGCCGCGGCGAGACCGGCAGCCGACGCTTCATGCGCGCCCGAGAGCGAAGAGGCTCCGGCCAGGGACGCTGCCGCCTGCGCAGCAGGCTCCACCCCGCCGGCAGCAGCCCCCGCAGATGCGGCGGCACCTTCCGCAAACCCACCAGCCGGATGGGTCGCGCCCTCCGTTGCGGACGCCCCCGCCACGGACGCGGCCCGACCGCCGGTGGCTCCCGCTGCCTGCGCAGCGAAACCGCTTACCGCCGCCTGCCCCGACACGCCCGACGGCGCAGCGGCGGACACGACATGCGCCACGGCCGAATGCCCGGCTTCCAGCGCCTCCACCCGTTCCGCCAGCGATTCCAGCGTCAGGTCGGAATCGGGCCGCACCATGCGCGTGAGCGCGATCTCGAAGGACAGGCGCGGATTCGTGGACGTCTTCAGCTCCGCCGACACGTCGCCCAGCACGCCGAGCATGCGGGCCAGACGGTCGGGACCGAACAGCGGCAGCTCGTCTGCCAGTTCGCGCCGCACCGACTCGCCCACTTCCAGCGCCACGTCGTCGCCAGCCAACGCCAACACGTACATGTTGCGGATGTGCTCGGCCAGGTCGCGCACGAACTGCGCCAGGTCGGCGCC
>CAJFVW010000234.1 GCA_904420575.1 uncultured Gordonibacter sp. | reverse complement strand
TGACTCTGCTGGAGGGGTAGCCGCACCGGACGGCGGGCTTATGAGGCTGTCGGAAAAGTGCGCAAGATTCTTGACGGTACCTCGGCCGATTTGCTGGCGCGGCTGCCGAAGGTGGACAACATCAACATGAACGACATCACGCCCAACTTCGTGCAGCATTTGGAGGAACCGGCGCGTTCCATCATCACGTCGTCGTACAGCGACGCGCTGGTGCCGCTGTTCCTCTACATCGTGCCGCTTCTGCTGGTGGGCGCCGTCATTATGGCCTTGTTGAAGGAAAACCCGCTCGCCACCAACGTCAACCACACCGGCCACCCCAGCGACGACGATCTGTAGAACCAGGCGGCGGGCATGTGCCGCTTGCCCCGCGAATTCGTAGAGGGGATTCAGCGCCCTTCCTGGGAAACCCAGATAAGCTTCTCGGGGTTCCATGTGCTTTCGCCGATGGCTAAGGCTTCTGCCAAACAGGCCTGGACCAGTTCTTCGGCTTCTCCAATGGATTCGAACCGTTGGACAAGATGCGCCTTGCGCGCCAGCTTTTGGTAGTTGGTGGTATATTGCTCTAACCAAAGTGCGGGCACCTTGAACCTTGTGTATTCGCCGAGTTTGCGTACGAAGGTGAACTCTTCGACAAGCTTTTTGGCGAGAACGGTTGATTCGAACGTTTGCGTGCTGAGAATCGTAACGAGATCGACCAGGTCCTTCACGCGAGAAGAGGGGGAGCCGTCCGCATAGCCTCCCATCGTGGCGCAGATTTTATCGACGATCATGTATTCCACGGGATAGACCAGATAGTCAAAGGTGGCGAGGCCTTCGATGTCCAAACGACTTTCGGATGCGATGACGTCGGGGTTTTCGCAGGCTACTCTGTCGGTCACAAGATCGACGGAGACGTCATCAACTTTGCGGACGCCGAGAACAGCTTCAAACGTGATCCGGAAACCTTCGCGGTATTCTTGGGCTTCAGCAATAGGAGCGATGCTTTTGAAGCGGAATTCCATGTAATCGCCGAGATCGATCGCGGCTATGCGCTTCAGTCGCTCTACCGCTTCGTTGATATCGGTTTTTCGATACAAAAGATCGACGTCTGTAGTGGAACGGGCACTTGTCGTTCTGGCGAGCATTCCTTGCCCGCCTTTGAGAATGAAGGCCGGCTCGTCTTCGCTGAACACGCGGCAAAGGAACCGGTCATAATAGAATCCACGAATGGCCATGCTGGTATCCAGGGGCGATTTCCTTGCAGCGGACTTCACGGCCATACCGAGCGCTTCTGCTGTCCTATATCTTGCCATCGCGTTCATCCCTCTCGTCCTTGCCTTGCATGTACGAGGCAGCAAGAGCGTGCAGGGCCTCGTTTTCCATAACGGCCTTTGCCGTTGCTTGCGCCTCTGCGATTCTCGGGTTTTTCAAAGCGGCCGCCGTTGCTTCTTGGGTTTTCGTCAGTCCGGAATCGGCTAGGATTCTCCTGGCTTCCTCTTGGATTGCGGCAAGCCGGTCGTCGATAGGACGCTCTGCCACTTCGAGGTTCTTTTTCGCCAGGGGCATAATGGCCTGGGCTATCGCTTTCGTTCCCTTTGCGAGCTGGGTTGCAGAAGCGTTTCGCGCGAGCAGGTCGTTTGCGAAAGCCTGGCCGTCATTCCTTTTGTACCCGTTGCGTTCTGCGAGAGGATTCAGGAGCAGGGCGAGGCGGGTGCCGTCCATGGAGCCTCCCCTTTGGTGGATTTGGCGCACGAAATTGTCCACGAGGCTCGGATCTTCGCCAAGCCTTATCAGGTCGGCCGTGGTTCTTTCTGGCGAGGTCGTCGGCAGGCCATCAAGGAAATCAACGTCTTTTTCGGAAATCGTCCAGGTATGGAATTCCATATCTTCGCGTGCTGTCTGTCGCCTTTTTGGGGTGGCGAATACGAAGGGGGAAGGATAGAAGTCGCCTGCGCCGTGCAGCACTGCGGCCGTTCTGCCGGCAACGACGGCGTCGAACGGCCTCTTTCTGATCCTTTCGTATGCGGTTTCTTGAGGATAGACGGAAAGCCACGCTGCCTTTACATCTGAGAATTGCGATCCGGTGCTGGACGCGAAGCGGTAGACTCCATAGGATTCGAAAAGAATGCGCCCATCGCCAACCATGCGGGATAGCTGCTTGCGACTCACTCCCATCTGAACCGCCTGGGCGGCGGTAAAGAGCCCCCATTGAGATGCGGCCAGAAGTTCGAGTTCGGATATGTTGCGAGACGTTTTCATGCTTAGATTATACCCATTTATGACCATAAAGTAAGCACTGTTTGCAATTTCACCTCATTCAGCGCACTCTCAGTTCCCAGAACGCCACGGCGCTGGCGGCGGCGACGTTGAGGGAATCGACGCCGTGATGCATAGGGATGCGCACGGTGTAGTCGCACTGCGCGATGGTAGCGGGCGCAAGGCCGTCGCCTTCGGTGCCCAGCACGATCGCGAGACGGCCTTCGGCGGCAAGGCGCGGGTCGTCAAGCGCAAGGGAGTCGTCCGACAGTGCCATTGCAGCCAACTTGAATCCCAGGTCGTGCAGCAAGGAAACGCCGTCGTACGGCCAAGACCCCTCGATGCGCGTCCAAGGGATCTGGAACACGGTGCCCATGGACACGCGCACGGCTCGGCGGTACAGGGGGTCGTAGCAGGCGGGCGTGACCAGCACGCCGTCGAGGCCCAACGCCGCGGCGGAACGGAAGATGGCGCCGACGTTCGTGTGGTTCGTGATGTTCTCGAGCACCGCTATGCGGCGCGCGCCGGCGCACACGTCGGCGACGGTGGGCAGAGGCGGGCGGCGGAACGCGCCCAAAGCCCCGCGCGTCAGCTCGTAGCCTGTCAGCTTGCGCAGTTCGCCTTCGGGAGCCACGAACGCAGGGGCGTCGGGAAAACGCTGCGTCATGTCGTCGATGACGGGCTGCATGACGGGCAGCCACTTCTCTTCCATGAGCAGCGACAGCGGCTCCATCCCGCCGGCGAGTGCGCGCTTCACCACCTTGTCGGACTCGGCGATGAAGATGCCCTGCTCGGGTTCGAGCTTGCTGCGCAGCTGCACTTCGGTCAGCCGCGCATACGCGTCGAGCCGCGGGTCGTCCAGCGACTCCACCCGCACGATCATTGCGCACTCACCGCGCTTGCGGCCCTCTGTGCGACGGCGTCCGCCACCTCGGCTTCCACGTCCTGCACGTCCGCAAGCCCACGATCGCAGAACTGCGCGCACGTGATGACCTGCGCGCCGATGTGCGCCATGTCCGCGATGTTCGCTGTCTGAACCTCGGGCGTGCGCGACGACGTGCAGTCTTCCACCACCACCACGTTGTAGCCCAGCGACAGCGCGTCGAAGCAGGTGGAGCGGATGCAGTTCGGCGTCGTGGTGCCGGTGAGCACCACCGTGCGCACGCCCAAACGGCGCAGCGCCAGGTCGAGCCCGGTACCGAAGAACGCCGAGAAACGCGGTTTCGTCAGCACGCGGTCGCCGGGAGCGGGAGCCAGCACCGCGGGCTCTTCCACCGAACGCGCGTCGGCGCACCCGCGCGAAACCGGCTTTCCGCCCGCCGCCCACGCGCCGTAGCGCACGGCTTCCACGTCGCTGCCGTCGGGCGCATAGTCGCGCACCACGTGGAACACGGGCATGCCCAACTTGCGTGCCCGAACGAGCGCCGAAGCGCAGGCGGGAACCGTGGCCGCCGCGCCCGCCACGCACAGGGGCGAATCCGTGTCGATGAACCCATGCTGCATGTCTATCTGCAGCAACGCTGCCGTGCAAGAGTCGATCATGCCCGTTCCCTCCTTTCGCCGACCGGGCCTAGATATCCACGCCCAAGAACTGCTTCACCAGGATGCCGATGACGAACGACAGCGCCGCCACGCCCAGGCTGATGCCCGCCATCTGCCCGAAGCGTTTCTTGAACGACAGGTCCTGCGCTACCGAGAGGTAGTAGTTGAACACCACCAGGATGGCCAGCACGATGAGTATCATGGTGCCGAGCGCCCACAGGTAGTGCGACGCGTCGAACAGCAGGTAGGGCAGGATGAGCAGCGCCACGGTCACCAGGTACGCCACGCCGGTGTACGTGGCCGACTTCAGTGCGTCCGGCCTGCCCTCGCTCTTGGAGGACAGAAACTCGCTCGATGCCATGGAAAGCGTCGCCGCAATGCCGGTGATCAGGCCAGACAGTGCGATCAATTGCGTGTTCTGCATGGCCAGCGTCAGGCCTGCCAACGTGCCCGTCATCTCCACCATGGCGTCGTTCATGCCCAACACCATGCTGCCCACGTAGGCCAGCCGCTCTTCGTCCAGCATGTCGAGCAGCGCCGCTTCATGCGCTTCCTCGTCTTCGCGGATGGCCAGGGCCTCGGGGACTTCGCGGGCCAGCGCCTCGTAGGAGAGCTGCGCGTTCGCTTCGCCCTTCTCCATGAGCTTGACGGCGAACGTGAAGCCGAACACGCGCGCGATGAGCGCGAAACGGCGCACCTTGCCGCGCTGGGGCAGCAGGCAGCGCCCGGTGTAACGCTCCCATATTTGTGCATGGTGCGCTTCTTCGTCGGCTATGCGCAGCAGCGTGGTGCGGTTCGCCTCGTCTTTCGTGTGTTCGGCGATGCGGCGATACACTTCCGCTTCCGTGACCTCGTTCTGCTGGAAAACGAGGATCTGCTCGAGCGCGGCGTCCGAAAGCTGCGTGGGCGCCACGGCGCCTGTGTCTGCGGGCGCAGGCGTGGGGCAAGCGGCTGCACTGTCGGCGGCGCGTTCGGCGGTGGCGGTGTTTTCGCCGGACGGGTTGTCGGCCGCAGTTGGTTTGTCGGTGGTGGCCGGGGCGCCGTTCGGCGTGGCGTGCATGTCGGGTTTGGACGAGGGCGCCTCTGATGGCATGGTGTGCTCCTTGGTGATGTGGTCGCAAATCGGGTGCGACTGCTCAGTATAGCGGAAACGCCTCGGCAGGTCAGCAGCCGTGAAAGCGGGCGCAGGAACGCACAGGCATGCGGGCACGAGCAGGTGAAGCCGCCCAAGGGAGGCGCGCATGGCCGCGGGCTTGCAGGCGCGGAGGGGAGGATTCTTGGTGCCGCTCGCGCTTGCCCGTCTCGACTCGGTGGGCGGGGTCAGGCCTTGCCGAAACGGCGGTCGCTCGCCGCCAGCCAGCCGAACGTGACGGCCATGAGCACGAGGCCCAAGGCATCGAAGGCGATGAAGCGCTCTATGCTGGCTGAAAGCAGGGCATGGCCGGCGGGCAACGTCGCGAGGATCCACGTTTCTCCCACCAGCCCGACGAATTGCTGCACGATGACCACGACGCCCAGCGCGCGAAAGCGCCGCGGGCTGACGATGACGGCAGGATACGTGGCGTTCCACATGAGGAAGGCGACGCCCAGTCCCTGCACGGCGGCCGCGCCCGGCACCCCGGAGAGCTCGTACGAGGCCGCGTACGCGTCCGGCCACATCACGAACGACAGCGCGCACTGCACGTTGATCGCGAACACGAGCGCGAACGCCACCCGTGTGGCGATGACGGCTGCCCGTGGCGAGCGGTGCGGTTCGGTGCGGGCCATGTTTCCTCTCTTCTCGTAGGGCTGGCGGCGCTTTGCAGCATACCACGAGGCGGAAGGGCGGTATACTTCCGTTGTGCAAACGACGAAAGGACCGCCATGAACGAGAATCCCGCCACGCCAAGCGCCGTGTCCGGCCCCGCCTCTCCCGCAGCCCGGCATCTTTTCGAACATCCGGTGGATCATCCCGCATTCGACCAGTTCGTTGCCACCATTGCCGCATTGCGTGCGCCTGATGGCTGCCCGTGGGACCGCGAGCAGACGCATGAGAGCATCGCGCACAACATGATCGAGGAGGCCTACGAGGCCGTGGACGCCATCGAATCCACCGACGTGCCTCATCTGCGCGAGGAACTGGGCGACGTACTGCTGCAGGTGGTCCTGCACAGCCAGATAGCGTCCGATGCGGGCGAGTTCACCATCGACGACGTGTGTGCCGACGTGAACGCGAAGATGATCCGCCGCCATCCCCATGTTTTCGGGGAGGCCACGGCGGAAAACGCCAACGACGTGCTGGGCCTGTGGGACCAGGTGAAGCTTGCCGAGAGGCGCAGCGCCGAAGAAACAGGCGAAGGGACTTCCGAAGGAGCAGACGAAGGAGCGGGGACGCAGGCCCGGCAGGCCGGCTTGCTCGATGGCGTGCCGCGCAGCTTCCCGGCGCTCATGGAAGCGCAGAAGGTGTCGCGCAAGGCGGCGGCCGTGGGATTCGAATGGGACACGCTCGATGACGTGTGGAGCAAGGTGGGCGAAGAGGTGGCCGAGCTGCGCGAAGCGTATGCCGCCGCGCCGAAGACGCCCGACGGGAAGCTGGTGAAGGACGATGCCGCCGCAGCGGCGCCTTGCGGCGCGACTGCCGGAACCGAGGGAGATGCGGCTTCGACGTCGTCGGTCACGTCCGGTTTGGCTGCCGCCGTCGAAATGGAGTTCGGCGACGTGTTGTTCGCGCTGACGAACGTCGCGCGCCGCATGGGCGTGGACGCCGAAAGCGCACTGCGTGCCAGTACCGCGAAGTTCCGCGAACGCTGGTCGTTCATCGAAGGCGCGGCAGAAGCGCAGGGCCGCGCGGTGGAAGACCTGGCCATGTCCGAGATGGAAGCTCTTTGGAAGCAGGCGAAAGCGCGCGAATAGCGCATCGCCGCCAAAAACGCACCGCTGCGGATGCGCTGCACCGTGCATGGCATGTTACTCGCAATATGCCATGCTTAGCTTATGGCTAATCTCATGCAGGAAATAGGTGCGCGCATCAAGATGCTCAGAGAGAACAGCAATCTCTCCCAGCGTCGTTTCGCCATGATGATAGGAATGAACCGCACCTACCTGAGCGGCGTCGAGAACGGATTGCGCAACATCAGCATCACCAACCTCCAAAAAATCGCAAACGGTCTCGGCGTGTCGCTGGAAGACCTGTTCAGAGGCTTGTAGGGGAGCCGATTCTGCGGTCCGAAGGCATATCGTCCAAAGAGGGCCCCCGAACTAGGGGCGCGTATCGCCCAAGGCCCGTGAGAGAATGTCGCCCAGACGCAGCCGCAAGCTTGCAGGCATTGACTCTTCGCGTTGAAGATGCCATGCTTCATAAATGGTCAGACGTTCTTCGTGGTCGTATGAGGCTGGGGCTGTGCGCTTCGGAATTTTGCTTCGGTTTTGCTTGACGACGAAACGCCAGAGACCGATTCGAAGTCATGAAGGGGATCTTCGATGAAGACAAAGCAATGCGGCCTAAAGGCCATGAGGACGGGGAGGGCCACGAGGACGGCTCGCTTGAGGCGCCGTACGCTCGTGATGATCCTTTGCGGCCTGACAACCTTGTGCTGCTTGCTTTCGGCGTGTTCGATGACAGAGAGTCAAGCATCTCGCGGTGACACATCCGATTCTTCCGATTCGCCCGAATCGGAAGACCGCTCTTCCGCTGACGTCCTCGGACACGACCTATTTCCAGACGACGCGTCCAGCAGCTTTTCACGTGACGATCGGATACTCCTGCTCAACGGATTCGGAGAGGAAGGCTTTGCCAGGAAGGTCCTCGAAGAGTTCGAGTCCATGGGCTACAGCAACGTCCAGGCGGGAAACACCTTGAGTCCCGCTGACGACGAGAAAGGCATTGCCGCGAACGTGATCTTCGAGAAAGAGCCCTCGTCGATGGCTTATACCGCCGATGCCGATCCCGATGCGGTGGCAGAGATAGCGGAGCGCCTGCGCATTCCCGACGACCGGGTCTACGAAGAGCAGGAGAGCGGTTATTACCACGCGTATTTCGGCGCCCACGACATCGTGGCCATTCTGGGGCCCGAGCAGATCTACAACTTCGACTTCTCGTAGCTCCCGCGTTTTGCGCGGGTGCTCTTCCCTGCGGCAAGACTGATAGCATCTTCTTCGCATCCTCATCGGCGCGTTGAAGCGCGGCCTGCTGGCTTGAGGCGGACGATCCGCGCTCCCGTTGCATTCAAGGCTATACTATCGATTTGTTTTCTAGTACAATACCGTCTATTTCTTGTACGATATCGATAATTTTTGATCATAATAGTAGTGCCATCAGGCATGGTGAAAAGGTGGGCTGCCGATGGAGGGCGTGGAGTCTGAGATAGGTGTGCGAATAAAGGCGCTGAGGAAAAGCAACGGCATCTCCCGCCGCAGCTTCGCGATGATGGTGGGTCTGAGCGCATCCTGCTTGGACGAAGTCGAGGACGGCTCCCGGACCATCAGTGTCGCCACCCTTGCCAGAATCGCCCAAGGTCTGGGAGTCCTGCCGGGAGATCTGATCGGCGGGTCCTGACCTGCGCCCTGCCCGAAGCGACGTCCTGCCCGAAGCGACGTCCTGCCCGCCGCGGCGACGCCTTCGGCTGCCGCCTGCATCCGCGCTTCCAGCTCAAGCGCAGGGACGGCACCCTCGGCTGTGCCCGGAGCCTACATCCGGTTGAGAAGCCACGCGGACAGGCGGGCGCGACGGGACGCGACGGCCGCTTCCTGAGGAGCGCGGAACAAATAGCGCAGGTAATGGGCGAACACGAACAGCACCATGGCAATGGCGATCAGCGTCTCGACCGTCACCAGCACGTCGAACGCCTGGTGCACGTAGACGCCGCTCTCGCGGAAGAACGCGACGGCCTGTCCCAGCGCGGTGGCCGTGATGACGAACGGAAAGGTCATGGCGGCGAAGCTGGGATAGAAGGACAGGCGCATGAACTGCGGCACCCGTGTGAGCACGACGACGAAGAACAGCTGTGCCAACACCAGCATGACGCCGACGAACGCCAACGACGGCTGGTCGGCGGTGGCCAGATATCCGACGATGGACAGGCTCATGGGCGCGGTGTAGATGCAGAAGAGCGGCCGGGCGCTTTCAGGCGCCTCGTGGCGCAGGTAGCGCAGCGTCACCACCACCAGCAACACCAGATAGCAGACGAATCCGAACCAGAACACCGCGTGGCCGAACGCCTCCATGCCGAACGTGGGGGCGGTGGCGGACGCCACGACGATGCCCACATAGCAGATGAAGTAGGTGGGGAACACCTCGTTCAGCTTGAACTTCGTGATGAAGCGGGCGGTGAACCACACGATGAGGATCGCGTGGGCTGCCACGGCGTCGCCCCACAGCACGAAAGCGGGCAGGTACGCGAACGGCGCCAGGTACGTCGCGATCTGCATGAGGGACATGAACAGGGTGGCGCTCACGCTGGCAAGGATGGAATTGCGCATGTCCTTGCGAATGTCCAGCGGGAACAGGATAATCTTTGCCAGCAGCAGGACGACCAGGAAAAGCGCGCACACGCCGCACGCCACATGCAACGCCTCGGCATGGGGCTGCAGCAAGTTGCCGAGCGCCGCCAGCCCGAGCGCGACTCCCGCGGCGGGGATGGGTACTTTCCTGATGAGGTCGCGCATGGTTTCAGCCTTTCTCGCTTGCGTTGCAAGGTGAAATTCTCGCACGACCCAAGCAAAGTAAAAACTTATGATTTATTATGAAGCAATAAGGCCGTATAATCAATGACCTACAGAATACGTGCAGAAAGGGCAGG
>CAJFVW010000233.1 GCA_904420575.1 uncultured Gordonibacter sp. | reverse complement strand
GGCCTGCGTCGACGCCATCAAGCTGGCCGACAAGGGCAAGGGCGTGCTCTACATCGTGCTCAACCACGCCGGCGACATGCTCACCGGCAACATGACCATGAAGCAGTGCAAGAAACAGGGCCTGAACGTGGTCAAAGTGGTCACGCAGGAGGACGTGTCGAACGCTCCGCGCGAGAACGCCGACGACCGCCGCGGCCTGGTGGGCTGCATCCCCACGTACAAGATCGCGGGCGCCGCGGCCGCCGAGGGCATGAGCCTCGAAGAGGTGGCCGCCGTCGCGCAGCGCTTCGCCGACAACATGGCGACGCTGGCCGTGGCCGTGCGCGGCGCGACGCATCCGCAGACGGGCACGCTTCTGGCCGAGCTCGGCGACGACGAGATGGAAATAGGCATGGGCCAGCACGGCGAGGAGGGCGGCGGCCGCCAGCCCATGAAGTCCGCCGACGAGACGGCCGCCATCATGGTGAACGCGCTGGTGAACGATATCGGCATCCAGCCGGGCGAGAAGGTCATGCTCATCATCAACGGCTCGGGCGCCACCACGCTCATGGAGCAGCTCATCGTGTACCGCGCGGCCGTGAAGGAGTTGGCGAAGCAGGACATCGAGGTGGTGGCGAACTTCGTGGGCGAGATGCTCACCGTGCAGGAACAGGCCGGCTTCCAGATGTTCATGGCCCGCATGGACGACGAGCTGCTGCGCCTGTGGAACGCCCCCTGCAACACGCCGTACCTGAAGAAGTAGCGAACGTGCCGGGCACGCCTGCGCAGGCGTGCCCGCTTCCGGCAGACGACGAACGAGAAAGCGGGGGATGCCATGCTCGCATCCATGAACACGGTGCTCGCCTGGGCCGAGGAGCGCGGCTGCGCGGCGGCCGCCTTCGACACGCCGAACCTGGAGCTTTTGCTGGCCGCCATCGGGGCGGCCGAGGCGCGCGACGAGCCCGTCATCGTCCAGCATGCCCAGCTGCACGAAAGCGAGACGTCCATCGACGTGATCGGTCCCATCATGGTCATGCGCGCCGAGGCCGCGCGCGTGCCCGTGTGCGTCATGCTCGACCACGGCGAGGACCTTGATTACGTGCGCCGTGCGCTCGACCTGGGCTTCTCGGCCATCATGATCGACGGCTCGCAGCTGCCCTACGACGAGAACGTGGCGCTCACGTGCGCCGCCGTGGAGCTGGCGCATGGCTACGACGCGGACGTGGAGGCCGAGATAGGCTTCACGACCGGTCACGAGGGGCTGGAAAACGCCGACGACGACCGCGAGAACGTCTACACCGACCCGGCCGACGCCGCCCGCTTCGTGGCTGACACGGGCATCGACGCCCTGGCTGCGTCCGTGGGCACTGTGCACGGCTTCTATCAGGCGGAACCCAAGCTCGACTTCGAACGCATCGCCGAGCTCAAGCGCGTCTGTGGCGTGCCGCTCGTCATGCACGGCGGCAGCGGCCTTTCGCGCGGGGACACCCGCGCCGCCATCGCCGCCGGCATCCGCAAGATCAACTACTTCAGCTACATGAGCAACGCTGGCGTGCGCGCCGTGGAGGCGCTCATCGCCGAGCAGCATCCGAAGTACTTCCACGCTCTCGCCAACGCCGCCACCAAAGCCATGCAAGCCGACGCGGAAAGTGCTATGGAAATGTTCTCTATGAAGTGAGAGTTCGCAACCTCGGCGCGCGCGGAGCCCTTCCTTCTGCCATCCTGAGCGGAGCGCGAAGCGCGGAGTCGAAGGATCCTGGGCGGCGCCAGCAGGAAGCCTCGCGGTTGGAACCGCAGAGGATCCTTCGACTCGCTTCGCTCGCTCAGGATGACAATCGAGACATGAAAGGAGACCCCATGACCGCAACCTATATGCACATCGGCATCCCCATCACGGAGAAGAAGCCGAACATGACCTACAACGAGGACATGAAGTTCTGGGTGTCGAACGTCGACGATTACGACTACAAGGTCGAATACCTCAAGTTCGAGGAAGGCACGCCGTTCCCCGAGGAGCTGCACCGCCGCTGGCACGTGGCCTACGCGGTGGACGACCTCGACCACTACGCCGACGACGCCGACCGCGTCATCTGCGGCCCCATGGACGCCGGCCCGGGCGTGCGGCTGGCCTTCGTCGAGAAGGACGGCGCCGTCATCGAACTCTACGAGGACAAAAACTAAGGGCCGCATGGCAACGGCGACAGAGGCCGGGCGCGGCGCCGGGAGATTCCAACAGGCTCCCGCCCGCCCGCCCGCGTTGCCCCTCGCTGCGTCTTGATTTATCGGAAAACGTTCGATCAGCCTCTTGCGCGCAATGGAAACCGTGCTAGAATAAGCAGGCTGTTTACTCAAGCGAGGGAAAGCCCTCCACCTGATTCGGCGCTTCGGCTGCTGATGGGTCGCTCGAATACCGGCAACGCGCACATGCGCGCAGCCTCTGTGTCGCAAGCGAACCCGTGGCCGTGTGCCGCGGGTTTTTTCATCGAAGCGCGCAGGCGCGAAGGAAAGGAAGGTGAGCGCGATAGCTGCTCAGGAGCCTAGGCTCAACGAAGAAATCACTGTCCGGGAATGCCGGTTGATCGGTTTCGACGGCACTCAGATGGGCATCTACACCACGGCGGAAGCCCAGCGGGTCGCCGACAACGAAGGGCTCGACCTGGTGGAGATAGCACCTAACGCCGAACCTCCCGTCTGCCGCATCATGGACTACGGCAAGTTCAAGTACGATCAGGCCATCAAGGCCAAACAGGCTCGCAAGAACCAGAGCAAGATCGAGACCAAGGAAATGAAGTTCCGTCCGAAGATCGACGTGGGCGACTACACGACGAAGAAGAAGCACGTGCTGCGCTTCCTCGACGACGGCAACAAGGTGAAGATCACCATCATGTTCCGCGGGCGCGAGATGGCTCACCCGGAGCAGGGCCTCACCATCCTGGAGCGTTTGGCCGACGACCTGAAGGACGTCGCGGTCATCGAGAACCAGCCCAAGATGGAAGGCCGCAACATGCACATGCTCATCGCCCCCCTGCCTTCTGCGGTGGCGGCGAAGAAGAAGAAAGAGACCGAGAAGAAGGACGAAGAAGGGAAGGACGAGTAATGCCCAAGATGAAGACCCATCGCGGCACCGCCAAGCGTTTCCGCGTCACCGGTTCCGGCAAGATCATGCGCGCCAAGGCGTTCAAGAGCCATATCATGACCAAGAAGAGCCAGAAGCGCAAGCGCAATTTCCGCCACGAGACCGAGATTTCCAAGGCCGACCAGAAGGTCGTCGCCCGCAACCTCGGACTTCGCTAACCGATAGGAGTGATCTGACATGTCCCGTGTGAAGCGCGCGGTCAACGCGCACAAGAAGCGTCGCACCGTCCTCAAGCGTGCCAAGGGTTACTATGGCGCGAAGTCCCGCTCCTACCGTGCGGCGAAGGAGCAGGTGCAGCATTCGCTCCAGTACATGTACCGCGACCGTCGCAACAAGAAGCGCGAGATCCGCCGTCTGTGGATCACCCGCATCAACGCGGCCGCCCGTTTGAACGGCCTCTCCTATTCCGTGCTGATGAACGGCCTCAAGAAGGCCGGCGTGCAGCTGGACCGCAAGGTGCTCTCGGACATGGCCATCAACGACCCCGCGGCGTTCTCCGCCGTGGCCGAGGTTGCCAAGAAGGCCCTGTAGCTTCAGGTTGCGCCGTTCTCCGAACGGCGCAACGGGTTCGACGCTGCGAAGGGCCTTAGGGTTTCGCCGTTCTGACGAACGACGAAATGAGCCGACGCTGCGAAGGGCCGTGGCACCCAATCTTGCCCCTTGTGCGCTTTCCCTCGCGTGCGAAGCACGTTCGGCCGCGCGGCGGGGCAATCTCGGGCACCACGGCCCTTCTCGCTGACGTGAGTTCGACCGGTAAGAAATCAAAAGCCCCTTCGGGGGCTTTTTTGCTTGCTGGGTGGACAGGGCGTTCGGGGGTGGATATCGGCGGCCGGTGCCGACCGCCTCGCGGCTCGCTCAGCGGCTCGCCGACTCCAATTGCTTCTCGATGCGGCCGAACGCGCTCTCCAGCTCTTCGTCGTCCGCATCCGCCGCCTCGTCAAGCAGGTGGCACAGCTCCTCGGTTCCGATGAGCGTGTGGTTCAGGTACGATTCCGCCACGCGGCGGACGCTCCCTGCGGCACCGGCCACCACTTCGATGCCGGCATGGCAGAAGGCGTTGGCCATGTCCATGTCGATGCCGCCGCAGACGAGCACGTCGACGCCGACGTCCTGGAACAGCTCGGCCATCGTCGCGCCGGGGACGCCGGGGTTCGGAAGGTTCTGGCATTCCGTGATGACGCCGCGGTTGACGGTATAGCACATGAAGCTCGAACAATGCCCGGCATGGGGGGACACTTCGAGGCCTTCGCTCGCCACCGCAATCCTCATGGGCATTCCTTTCGTCAAAATCTATTCGAGGAAACCATAGCGTCTTCTGCCGTTTGCGTGCGCGCCCTTTCGCCCAACGGGGAGAAATAGTAAGCTGAACGACATGAATCATGCGAACGAGACATTTTACGACGTGGTCGTCGTGGGGGCGGGGGTGGCGGGATCGGCCGTCGCCCGCGAACTGTGCCGCTTCGACCTCCGCGTCTGCGTCGTGGAGGCGGGCAACGACCTCGCCTGTGGCGCGACGCGCGCCAACTCCGGCATCGTGCATGCCGGCTACGACCCGCTGCCCGGGACGCTCAAGGCACGCTTCAACGTGGAGGGTTCGCGGCTGTATCCGCGGTGGGCCGACGAGCTCGGCTTCGCGTACCGGCGCAACGGCTCGCTCGTGCTGGCGTTCTCCGAAGAGGAGATGGCCGCCGTCAGGTCGCTGGCCGCCCGTGCGAGAAGCAATGGCGTCGAAGGTGTGAGCGAGCTTTCGGGCGAGGCCGTGCGCGCCATGGAGCCGCACGTGAACCCGTCGGTGAAGGGCGCCTTGCTGGCCGAGACGGGAGCCATCTGCGACCCGTACGAGGTGACGCTGGCGTGCGCCGAGCAAGCGGCCCTCCATGGCGTGCGGTTTCGCTTCAACGCGCGGGTGCGCGCCGTGCGCCCCGTCGAGGAAGACGACGCGCGTTTCTGGGCGGACGCGAAGGCGCGCCTCCGCGCGGATGCGGACGCTGTGGGAGCCGCAGACGCCGCAGGGACTTCGAACGCCGCCAAGGCTTCGGATGGCGGACAGGCGGCTCGCGGGCCGTTCCGCTACGTCGTGACCACCGAGGCCGGGGAGCGCTTCGTGGCGCGCGCCGTGGTGAACGCGGCGGGGGTGTTCGCCGACGAGATCAACAACCTGGTGAGCGAGCGGAGGCTTCGCATCACGCCCCGAAGGGGCGAATACTGCCTGTACGACACGGAATGGGGGTCGACGTTCTCCCGCACCATGTTCCAGGCGCCGTCGTCGGTGGGCAAGGGCGTGCTGGTGGCGCCCACGGTGCATGGCAACCTGCTCGTGGGCCCCAATGCCGTGGAGCAGTTCTCCAAGACCGACGTGTCCACCACCGAAGAGGGTCTGCGCTTCGTCATGGACGCCGCGCGCAAGACGTGGGCGGGCGTGGGCAAGCGCGGCCTGATCACGAACTTCGCCGGCCTGCGCGCAAGCGGCTCCGAGGGAGACTTCGTGATCGGCGAGGCGCCTGACGCCCCCGGATTCTTCAACGTGGCCTGCTTCGACTCCCCGGGCCTCACGTCGGCGCCTGCCGTGGCCGTGCAGGTGGCGCGTGACGTGGCCGACCTGTTGGAGGCGGGGGAGCGCACCACGTTCGATCCGCGGCGCACGCACGTTCGGCCCTTCTCCGACCTGTCCGAGGACGAGCGGGCGCGCGCCATCGCCGCCGACCCGCGTTGGGGGCACGTGGTGTGCCGCTGCTGCGAGGTGACCGAGGCGGAGCTGGTGGCCGCCCTGCACGGACCCGTGCCCGTGCTGTCGCTCGACGCGCTCAAGTGGCGCACGCGCGCCATGATGGGTCGCTGCCATGGAGGGTTCTGCTCGCCGGAGGCCGTGAAGGTCATGGCGCGCGAGACGGGGCTGCCGCCGCAGGCGCTCGACAAGCGCGGCGTCGACTCGCCCGTGGTGGTGGACGCGCGGCGCGACTACGTCGACCTGGTGCGCCGCGAGGCCGTGCCCGCGCCGCGCGGCGCGGGCGCCCGCCGCGAGGCCTGCGACGTGGCGGTCGTGGGCGGCGGCGCCGCGGGCATGGCGGCGGCGCGCGCCGCCGCCTTGTCGGGCGCGCGCGTGGTGCTGGTGGACAGGGAGGCGCGTCTCGGCGGCATCCTCAAGCAGTGCGTGCACAACGGGTTCGGCCTCCATCGTTTCGGCGTGGAGCTCACCGGGCCCGAATACGCCGCGCGCGAGGCCGCCGGGCTGGAGCTCGCGCCGGAGGCCGCCGGGGCGCAGGGAGGGCCTCCGCACGGCGGAGAACCCTCAGCCCTTTGTGGCGGAGATGCCACAGGAGCCTGCGGCGAAGCCCTGCGCGACGCCGTGGAACGCGGCCAAGGAGCGGCCCCTGCCGCGTCCGGCGCGGTGACGGTGCTGACGGGCGCGTCGGTCATGAACGTGAACGCCCATGCGGGCGACGGCGGCGCGCATGTGGTGAGCGCCGTGAGCGAGCAGGGCGCCTACCAGGTGGAGGCGCGCGCCGTGGTGCTGGCCACCGGATCGCGCGAGCGGGGCCTCGGCGCGCTCAACGTGGCGGGCAGCCGCCCGTCGGGCGTGCATTCGGCCGGAAGCGCGCAGAACTTCATGAACCTGCAAGGATGCCTGCCCGGCCGCCGTGTGGTCGTGCTGGGTTCGGGCGACATCGGCCTCATCATGGCGCGGCGCATGGTGTGCCAGGGCGCCCAGGTGGTGGGTGTGTTCGAGATCATGCCCCATCCGTCCGGCCTGCGCCGCAACATCGTGCAGTGCCTCGACGACTTCGGCATTCCCCTGCATCTGAGCTCCACCGTCACGCGCCTCGAGGGCGAAGGCCGCCTGACCGCCGTGTACGTGTCGCGCGTGGATCCCGGGACCTTGCAGGTGATCCCCGGCACCGAAACGCGCGTGCCCTGTGACACGCTGCTCCTGTCGGTGGGCCTGCTGCCAGAAAACGAGGTGGCGAAGAGCGCCGGCGTGCAGCTGGACGACGCCACGGGCGGCCCGCGCGTCGACAACCATCTTGCCACGAGCGTGGAAGGCCTGTTCGCCTGTGGAAACGCCTTGCACATCCACGACCTGGTGGACTACGCCTCCACCGAAGGCGAGACGGCGGGGCGCTCGGCGGCCCTCTTCGCGCTCGGGCGTGCCGAGGGTGCGGCCGGCGACGTGCCGGCGACGGTTCCGGTCGTCGCGGGGGAAGGCGTGCGCGCCATCGTGCCGCAGGCCCTCGTGCGCGCCACGGGACCGGACGAAACCGTGTCGCTCTCGTTCCGCGTCGCCCAGGCGCTCCATGCGCCCCGCTTCGTCGTCGAGGGCGTCGACGGCGAAGGGCGGGCGCGCGAGCTGCGCAAGGCGAAGGCCGTGGTGGCCGTCCCCGCCGAAATGGTGCAGGTCAACGTCGCGGGCATCGACGTGTCGGGGCTTTCGGCCGTGCGCGTGCGCGTGGAGGGCCGCGCCTTGGAGCCCGAGCAGGGGAGCAAGACGGCCCCGGACCGCCCGTCGGCGGGGGGAGGTGCGGACTAGATGCAGGTAGCCACCGAGATAACGACGTTCACCTGCATCTGCTGCCCTCTGGGCTGCAGGCTGGAGGTGTCTTTCGGCGAGGACGGCCAGGTGGAGGTGGAGGGGAACACCTGCGCCCGCGGTGCGGCCTATGCCGTGGAGGAAGCCACGGCGCCTTCGCGCATGGTGACGGGGCTCGCCCAGGTGGAAGGCCGGCTCGAACCCGTCAGCGTGAAGACGGCGTCTCCCGTTCCCAAGGAGCGCATGGCCGACGTGCTGGCCGCCCTGCGCGACCTGCGCGCCCTGCCGCCGGTGGCGGCGGGAGACGTGCTGCTGGCAGACGTCTGCGCCACCGGCGTGGACGTGGTGGCCACCAAGAGCGTCAGGTAGGAACCCCAGGTTCCCGCGCGCGGCGGGGAGCGCGCGGGCTTCCTGCCGTTAGGCTACCCGGCGGCCGCCCCTAGCGGGACGGCGCTGCTTGGCGACGGCGCGCTAGGGGCTCGCCCCTGCCCGCTAGCCTTTCGTCTCGAACAGGTCCAGCAACTCTTGGCGCGAATGCACGTCGAGCTTTTGGTAGATGTGCTTCACGTGCGTGGCCACCGTGTTCTTCGAAAGCAGCAGCTCCTCGCGGATGTAGGGCTGCGAACGGCCCTTCGCCAGGTACCCGAGTACCTCTTCCTCGCGTGCGGACAGGCCGTTCGCGGCGGCCAGCTGGCGGCAGGTCGCCGCGAACGCGCTTTCCGCCGGTTCGGACCCGCCGGCCGCCGCCCGCATCGGCGCCTTGCCGCCGCGGGCGGGCAGCAAGGCGAGGGAGAACGAGAACAGGCAGATCAGTGCCAGCACGACGACGAACACGTTCAGACTTCCCGAAGCGACGAGCGGGGAAGCGGCCTCTCCTGCCAGGTTGCCTGCCAGCACGCCAAGCTGGAGCGCTCCTTGGCTTGTGCCGATGCCGACGGCGACCGAGATGAACCGGCGCTTGGCCAACGCGATGACGTACAGGTACGATACGGCCTGCAGGCACGTGTCGGCGATGGCCATGATCGTGGACGACACGAAGCTGGGAAGCACGTCCTGCCAGGGGAACAGCGCCAGCGACAGCACCACGAGCGGCGCAAGCCAGCGGAACAGCGACGCGAAGTCTATCTTCAGGGAGAAGAAGATGAAGCACACCACCAGCACGATGCCGAATCCCGACCCGATGAACGTGGGCAGGTCGAATCCGAACACCTGCACGAACGGCTCCTCGGCTTCCTGAAGCGCCCCGATGCACCCGATGACGAAGTAGGCCACGAACAGGATGACGGCAATGCGGCCGAATTCGGACCTGACCCCTTTGGACGCCTTGCCTGCGGGCTGCAGCATCCTCTTCGCCGCCAGCCCGTGGTAGGTGGCAGCCAGCATGCCTCCCGACAGCAGCGGGAGCGAGGTCACCGCCACCACGCCGACGACGCCTTGCAGGTAGGGGAACACAAGCACGCAGAGGAACGTGGCGAGCGAGGCGGCCGGCACGGCGATCTCCATCTGCTCCACGTCCAGACGCGAGAGGGCGTCGCCCCACATGAGGCACAGAAGCGCCGTTCCCGTTCCTGACAGGGCGCCGCTCAGGCCGTACACGATGCCTGCCGGGAGCGGGACGATGCCGACGATGGCGGAGAGCACCGTGCCCGTGGCGACGAAGGCCATGGCAAGCGAGCGGAGCGTGCGGGACCGGGAAAGGTCCGTGCGGCGGAGCAGCAGCCCGCAGGCGAACAGGGCCACCACGACGGCCGTGGCCGAGGCGAGCCACGACGGGTCGGCGTTGATCCCAATGCCTTCGCGGTCGGGATAGAGGGCGGAGGTCTCGTAGGAGCAGTAGACCCAGGCCCATATGAAGCCTACGCCCAGATAGCGCAGCTTGAACGACTCTTCGAGCCTGGCCATGGCCGATCGCGCGCCCTGGCGCATCCGTGCGGTCTTTCCCAGTCGATTCGACGATCCCATGTGCTCCCCTGTCCGAACGTGCGTCGCTCCCGATCGGAATCATACGGCTTCGCCGCATTCCCTCCGTCACCTATTGTAGGTGAAAAACGCTTCGCCCCGCTTTCAGGCGATTCTTTTCTGCGCGGACGGGGGCACCATAGGCGTGCCGCCCGCACGACGGGTCGTGGGGGCGGGACAGACAGGAACAACGTCAACCAGATGGAGGGACTCGCATGAAAAAGGAACCGAAGGCGTCCTCGACGCTCACCCGCCGGTCGTTTCTGACGGGGGCAGCCGCTGCGGGCGCGCTTGCTGCGGCCGGCCTTGCGACGGGGTGCGCGCCGCAGGCCAAGGGGGAGACGGCCGGCACGGAGCCGCAGGCCGCCTCTCCCGCAGCACCGGCGTCCGCAGACGCCTGGCTGGGAGAGGAGCCGCAGATCACCGATGCCGACTGCGCCGATACGATCGACACCGAAGTGCTGGTGGTGGGCGCAGGGACGGCAGGCTACTTCGCCGCCGCCTCCGCCGCCGAGAGCGGGGCCAAGGTGCTGCTCATCGAGAAGTCGGCGTCGGGCAATTCGGTGCGATCTTCCGCGCTCGGGGCGGTCGGCTCCCGGCAGCAGCAGGAGAAAGGCGTCGACATCGACGTTGCCGCCATCGTGAACGACATGGACCATTACGCTCTCGGTCAGATCGATGCACGTCTCGTGCGCCTGTGGGCGGAGAACTCGGGAGAGGCGGTTGACTGGTACACCGACCTCCTTGCCGAAAGCGGCATGGAGGTGCAGCTGGAATGGAACATGCCCGAAGGCACCTATTACAAGGAATGGGCGACCGGCCACGGCACCAACGGCGAGTACCCTTCCCGCGAGCAGGACGTGGCCAAGGTGATCGACGCCTACATCACCTCGTTCGACGGGTGCGAAGAGCGCTTCGAAACGACCATGCAGAGCCTCATCGTCGAAGACGGCAGGGTTGTGGGCGTCTACGCCCAGGCGGGAGACGAGAGCTACCTGCGCATCAACGCCTCCAAGGGCGTCGTGGTGGCCACAGGCGGCTATGCCTACAACCAGGACATGTACGCGGCGTTGCAGCCGACGCGCCTGTCGTGCCTGGGCACGTTCGACGCGTTCCCCAGCTGCACGGGCGATGGCATCAAGGCTCTCCTGCGCATCGGCGCGCGCATGGATGCCGTGCACACCTCGCTCACGTTCAACCGCTGTCTGCTTGCGGCCGACCAAAAGGTTGGTGATCCTTACCAGGTGGGGGCGGATTACGGCTACTACTTCTTCAGCTCCCAGCCGTTTCTGCGGGTCGATCCGGCGGGCGCCCGCTTCCACAACGAGAGCGCTCCTTACGACTTTGTGATGAACGCGTCGTCCAAGCGTCCGGAAGGGCAGCGCTACTGGCATCAGATTTGGGATGCGAACTGGAAGGACGACATCTACCGCCTGCACACGACGGGCTGCTCGACCATCTGCTATCGCGAAGGCGCCGACCACGACGCCTGGCCGGAGATGGTGGACGAATGGATCGCGCCCGAGATGGAGCAGTTCGTCGAGGCCGGCTACATCCAGAAGGCCGACACGCTCGACGAGCTGGCAGACAAGCTGGGATTCGAAGGCGCGGCGAAAGAGACGTTCCTTGCCACGTGCGAGCGCCAAAACGAAAACTTCGACGCGCAGGTCGATCCCGACTTCGGCAAGGAACCTTTCCGTCTGACCGAGCTGCGCACCCCGCCGTTCTACGGCACCACCAAGTCCTGCGGGCTCACTCTCTGCACGCTCGACGGCATCCAGGTGAACGAGAGCCTGCAACCCTATGGCGAGGACGGCGCCCCCATCGAGGGCGTGTACGTGGTGGGCAACGACCAGGGCGGGTTCTACGCAGGCACGTACCCGAACCTGGCCGTGGGCATCAACGCCGGCCGCTGCGCCACCTTTGGCCGTATGGTAGGCAAGGCGCTGGCGGCGAAATAGGCGCCTTTGCGGCAGGTGAAGCGGCCGGCCGGCTTCTTCGCCTGCCGCGTCTGGCGGCAGGCGTCCACAAAGGCTTCCGGACACGGTTCGCTTTGCGTGCTTTCCGGCCGCGACGTTTTCGGCGCCCTCCCGCGCTGCCTTGCGGGCGCGCCTGCCGCCCTGCTAGCGGGGACGGCGCTGCTTGGCGACGGCGGCGCGATGGGCGCGCCCGGGGCGCAGGTCGGCGCCGGACCGCTTGGGGGCGCCGCCGTTCACGTGCGGCGTGCCCTGCTTGGACCCCCGCGCACCCGTTCCCTGGGGCTTCGCGCCGCCGGATGCCTTCGCCTGCCCGCGTGCGGGAGCCCCTGTCTTCGCGGCGGTTCCCGCCTTCCCCTTAGCGCCGCCTGGCGCGCCGGGCTTGCGCCCGCCGGTTGCGGCCGGCTTGCGCCCTGACTGCTGGGCGGGCCGCTGGCGGTTCGGCAGCGGCCCGCGCGCGCCGGCCTGCCTCTTCTTCGCCCCGCCCGAAGGTGCCCGGCCGCTTCCGGTGGCCGTTCCTCCCGCCACGTTCTCGCCGGGGCTGGCTTCCTTCGCCTGTGCCTTTTTGCGCTCCTTGCGGGCCAGCTCGCGTGCGGCCTGGGCCAGCTCGGGGTCCTTGCGTGCATTGGCGCGCGTGGCGCGGGCGGCCGCTTCCGACGCGGCCTCGTCCGCGTCGAAGCTCGTGATCTCCATCTCGGGTATCTCCCGCTTGATGAGCTTCTCGATGTCGCGCAGGGCATCTTCCGTTTCGGGGCTCACGAAGGAGATGGCATACCCGCTCGCGCCGGCCCGGCCGGTGCGGCCGATGCGGTGCACGTAGTCTTCCGGCTGGGTGGGCAGGTCGTAGTTGACCACGTAGTCCACCTCTTCCACGTCGATGCCGCGGGCCAGCACGTCGGTTGCCACGATGACGTCGGTGGCGCCGGAGGCGAAGTTGTCGAGCGCGCGGCGGCGCTGGTTCTGGCTGCGGTCGGAGTGGATGGCCTCGGCGGCGAAACCGGCGCGCTTGAGGCGGCGGCAGGTGGAGTCGGCGCGGCTGCGGGTGCGTGCGAACACGATGACGCGCTTCGAGCCGCGTTCCTTCAGCACGGCGCGCAAAAGGTCGGGCTTGAGCGTCTGCGGCACGCGCACGATGTACTGGTCCACGGTGTCGGCCGTGTCTCCCTTGTGGGCGATCTCGACGAGCGCCGGGTCGCGCAGCAGCTTCCCCACGCTGTTCTGGATGGAGCGGTCGATGGTGGCGGAGAACAGAAGCGTCTGCCTCTCGGCGGGGGTGGCGGCCACGATCTTCTTCATGGACGGCCAGAAACCCATGTCGAGCATGCGGTCGGCCTCGTCCAGCACCAGCACGCCCACGTCGTTCAGATGGACGGCCTGCTGCTCCATGAGGTCGATGAGGCGCCCGGGCGTGGCGATGAGCACGTCGACGCCATGCCTCAGCCGCTTGATCTGCGGCTCATAGGACAGGCCCCCCACCACGGTGAGGATGCGGTGATGCGTGGACACGGCGATGGCGGTGCATACTTCGCCGATCTGCTGGGCCAGTTCGCGTGTAGGCGTGACCACCAGCATGAGCGGGCCCTGCTTGCCCTTGGCGTGTCCCAGACGGTCCATGGCCGGCAGCGAGAAGGCCGCCGTCTTGCCCGTGCCGGTCTTGGCGGCGGCGATGAGGTCGCGCCCTTCCAGCACGAGGGGGATGGCCTGCTCTTGGACGGGCGTGGGGGCTTCGTAGCCCAGACGCGCGACGGCGCCCAGGGTCTTCTCGGACAGGCCGAGTTCGTTGAAGTTTTCCATGGAAGTGCGAGGTTCCTTTCGAAAAGGTCGTGTTCGTTTTCGGTCGCGGGCGCGGCGTCAGCGCGTGTGCGCGGGCTTGCGTCCCCAATAGAAGTGCATGAATCGTTTGCGGCGCCCCCCTCGGTCGTGCCGCGCCTCGCGCCGAACGAGTTGCAGCGTGGCGCGCGCGATGTCGAGCGACGCGTCGGGTCGGCGGAGGAACGACCCGTTGACCAGCATGGCTTCGGTGCTCGCGGGGTTGTGGTCGATGTGGCGCAGCGCGTCCAGGAGCTCGCGCCACGTGGTCACGTGCAGGGCCGCCCCCATCGACGTGAGCATGACCACGTTGGCCTTCTCCTGCCCGTAGGCCTTGCCCAAAAGGATCATGGGAACCTGCGCGCACAGGCATTCGGTCACGGTGAGGCCGCCCGACTTGCAGATGATCAGGTCGCTTGCGGCCATGAGCGCCGCCATGTCCTCCACGTAGTCGAGCACGGTGACGTTGGACAGCCCCAGGTCCTCGCATCCGCGGCGCAGGTGGCGCGCATAGTCGCTGTCGCTTCCGGCCACGAACACGACGTGCATGCTCTCGAAGGCGTGCAGGTATGGCAGCAAACGGTCGAGCGCCTCTCGGAAATGCACGTAGGGGCGGGGCAGGTAGGCGCCCGCCAGCGCCAGCACGACGCGCTTGTCCTGCGGCAGCCCCCGCGATTCCCTGATGAGCCGTTTGTCGTAGGACTCGCGGAACGCGGGGCGTGTGGGAATGCCCGTGATGAGTATGCGGTCCTCGGGAACCTTGCGCGGGCGCAGCGTTTCGGCCATGGACTCGTTCGCCACGCAGAACAGGTCGGCGTGGAGATGGGGCCAGAGCCCTTCGGTCTCGTAGTCGGTAGGCACGCACACGATGGGGAAGTCGTCGTCCAGGAGCATCCGCGCCCCCACGGCGACGTTCGCCGCCGTGATGTGCGTGCACACGACGGCCAAGGGACGCACCTCGCGCACGTGTTCGGTGAAGGCGGGGAACATCACGCGCGACCAGACGGTGCCGCCGCCCCACAAAAGCCGACCGGTAAGCGTGTAGCGCCAGGTCAGGTCATAGATGGGACGCGTTGCGCCCGTGAACATGGAAGCCGTCTTGTCCCCGTCGAACTTGATGCGGCCGAAGTCCAGCACGTCGAGCACCTCGATGCTCAGGTCTGCCGGGACGATCGTGCCGTCGCGCAGCGACTCGTCCTCGGTGTCGCGCAGAAGCTCGAGCGCCTGCGCGACGGCGTTGGCCGCGCTGCGATGGCCCGAGCCGACGGAGGCGTGCATGACGATGACGGTGGTGCGCGGCCGCTCGGGAAGCGCGGGCGCGTCGGAAGCGGGATCGCTCGCGGGTGCGGAAGGCTCGGCCGGGCCGATGCCGTCCCGGCCGCCGATGTCGTTCCTGGTGTCCAAGGTATGTGGGAGCCGCGGAGAGGCCGCTTCGTTCGAATCCATGACGTTCATCATACCCTATTTCGCGAAGACGGGTCCGCCGTGGTTCGAAAACGTATGAAAACGCGAGAAATAATTCTTGCAAATGTCGGTGCTCTTTGTGATAATGTTCGGGCTGTCCTTTCGGGGACGCCATGCATGGCTCCGTCGTCTAGTGGTTAGGACGCCGCCCTTTCAAGGCGGAGATCGCCGGTTCGAGCCCGGTCGGAGCTACCATAAACAAGCAGGTCGGAGGCGCGAAGCCTCCGACCTTTTTTGTGCAGGTGACACGGGTCCGAAGCAAGGGACATCGGGCTTCCTGGTGCCCGTTGCGGTTGGGCGGAGTCCTCTTGGGAGTCTTGCGAACCGCGGTCCCATGGGCCCGCAAGTTCGGGTCGCAGGCCCGCAAGGCGCGCGCCGAGACCCTGCCTGCCGTGAGCCCGCAAGTTCGGGCCGCGGAACTGCAAGTCGCAGGCCGAGACCCTGCAAGCTCGGGTTGCGGGCCTGGAAGTCGCAGGTCGCAAGCCTACAAGCTAGGAACCCGCGAACCCTCAAGCGGCGGGCCGCAGGCCTGCAAGGCGCGCGAGCTGCGAACTTGCCAGCCGAGACCCTGCAAGTTCGGGTCGTAAGCCCGCTATCCCGCGAACCCGGTGGCAAGGCTGACTGCTGTGGTTCCCGAATGGCAAGGCCGACCGTTATGGCACGGTTTTTGCGTTCCGAAGCGCCCGATTTCACGACATGCACGGAATAACCCCAGGTCGTGCAAATCACGGCTGCGCGAAACGGCTGTTTTTCGTGCCATAACGGTCGGCCTTGCCATTCAGAAGCCATAGCGGTCGGCCTTGCCATTCGGGAACCACTAGCGCGCGGCCTTGCCATTCGGAAATCACAGCGGGCCGCTTGCCACCTCGGTGGCCGTCGTCCTGTTCACTTTTTGCCGGCCGAGCCATTCTGAGGTTCGGCGAAAGCCGGTAACCTTATAATGAAGGCATGAGAGAAAACAGACAGGATATGCTGGCGTCGGCGGACGCCACAGGGCCGATGGGCGCGCCCGCGTACGACGTCGTCCTGTTGCCGACGCACGGCCAGGTCATCGAATATCGCAAGCGTGCGGCGCAGGCGGCGGCTCGGGCCTTCGGGGGAGGCGAAGAGGCTTCCGGCCGCGGTTCGGCTGCTGGTCGCAGCCCTGCTTCCGGCTGTGGCTCGGTTTCCCGGGCGGGCGACCCTCTTTTCGGCACCACGGTGACCACGTTCGACGCGTGGCTGGCCGACCTTTGGGAGCTGTATGGCGACGGGCGGTCGCTGGTGACGCCCGTCGAGCGCGCGATGGCCATGACGGTCGCGTTCGAAGAGGCGCGCGAGGAACTCCCGGCTTCTGCGCGGGCCGCAGGCCGCGCAGAGGAGGTGTCAGCGTCAGCGCCGGCGGCCTCTTCCGCCGACGGCCTGACGGGAGACTTCCCGGCGAGCGCCGCCGCGGCCCGCGAAGGCGGCCTTTCGGCCGTGCACGGCTTCGTCGGCTTCGCGGAGGGGGGCGGAACCGCGAACCTGGCGGCGCGCTGCGCGCGGCAGGCCGCCGGCCTGCGCGAGTTCGACGGGGCCTGCGCCGCGGCCCGGGCAGGAAGCCTGGCCGCGTTCGCGCCGAAGCTGGAGTCGGCGGAAGCCGCGTTCCTCGGCGTCATGGCGCGCTACTTCGACCTGCTGGACGGCCTGGGGCTCGTGGAGCCGGGCTCGGCGTTGGCGGCGCTGCCGCAGGCCAT
This sequence comes from uncultured Gordonibacter sp., assembly GCA_904420575.1. Taxonomy (GTDB): domain Bacteria; phylum Actinomycetota; class Coriobacteriia; order Coriobacteriales; family Eggerthellaceae; genus CAJFUR01. The sequence continues at coordinate 11,972 of CAJFVW010000233.1, read as the reverse complement.
GCCAGCCGACAGGCACCTTTCCGTGCTGTTGGAGGGCTTCCCGCCGCCGGGCGAGCAGCGCCGCAGGTTCTTCGCCGCCTGCCCGTGGCTGCGCGCAACAGAACGTTCGGCTCCGGGCGCGGAGGGCGTCGCGGCCCCTCCGGAGGGGGTGGACGTGCGCTTCGCGTTCCCTTCGGGGCGCTATGCCCGGCCGCGCCTGCTGGTCGACCTGGTGGGCGAACTGCACGGACGCGGGCTGGACCGCGTCGTCTTGGCGTGCAAGGACGCGCCGGGGACGTATGCGGACGTCGCTGCGACGCTCGAGCGCGAGGGGAGGACGTGCGCCCTGCGGGCACGCGCGAGGTTCGGCGACACGGACTTCGGCCGTGCGCTGTTCGCCCTGCACCGGCTGGCGACCGACGGGGCGGCCTGCCGCGAGGACCTGGCCGACGTGCTGTTCTCGCCGATTGCGGGTGTGCCCGTCATGCGGGCGCGCCGCATCGACGCGGAGCTGCGCGCCGACCGTTTGGCGGACCCGCGCGAGAAATGCGCGGAGCTGCGCGCCGCGAGCGAGACGTTCTCGTACCTGGAGGACCTGGCGTCCGATCCCGAGGCGGCGGTGGTCGCAGGCGCGCTGGAGGACGCCATCCGCGCGCTGCCCGGCGTGTCGGAGGCCTATCGGCACGAACAGCTGGCCGCGCTGGGGGTTGCGCGCGAGGTCCTGCAGGCCGCGACCCGCATGGGGAAGGGGGCGGACGCCTGCATGGCCGTGCTCGCGCAGGCGTCGGTGGACGTCTCGCGCGCGGGCACGTCGGGCGTGGGCGTGGCGGATGCCGACGTGCTCGTCTGCGACCTGGCGTTCGCGGCCACCCTGCCTCCCCGTTCGTGCGACGTGCTCGTGCTCTGCGACATGACGAACGCATGCCGCCCGGTGGCCGACCGCGAGGACGCGGGCACGGCGCTTCTGGGCAAGTTGGGCATCCGACAGGCCGACGACGCGCTGTCCCAGGCACGCCGCGAGTTCCACGCGCTCGAAGGGGTTCCCACGGCGCAGCTGGTGATCGAGCGGTGCCTCTTCGACGCCGCAGCCGAACCCACGTATCCCGCCATGGTCGTCGAGGAGCTGGTGGACTGCTATCGGGACGACCCGTCGGCGACCGACGACATCGACAACCCCTACCTGCTCCCGCCCGCGTTGCGGCGCGGCATGCTGGAACGCGGAGAGGAACGCCTGTACGAGAACCTTGGCGTCGCGCGGGGCGAACAGCCGGTTGCCACGCAGGTCGAACGCCCTCCCGTCGGGACGATTCGGCCCGAGCGGCGTCCCTTGGTGGTGCTGCCGCGCAGGGGGAAGGACGGCCAGGCGGCGCGGCCCTGCCTTTCGGCCTCGCAGATCGAAAGCTATCTGGCCTGCCCGTACCTTTGGTTCGTGCAGCGCCGCCTGCGCGCCGAGTCGCTGGACGAGGAGTTCGGCCCCCTGCAGATGGGCGACTTCGCGCATCGCGCGCTCGACCGGTTCTACGAGGCGTTTTCCCAGAAGACCGGCCTGCGGAAAGTGACGCCGGAGTCGCTTTTGCAGGCGAGGGAAGTCATGTCCGCCGTGCTCGCCGAGCAGGAAGCCGCCCAGCAGGCGCTTTCGCCCTCGGACAACCGGCTGGTTCCCCGCACGGAGCTGGAGGCGCGCGAGGTGGACGCTCTCAAGGCGAACCTGGTGCGCTATCTGGACTTCGAGGCGCAGCTCCTGCCGGGCTTTCGTCCCCTCTTCCGGGAATACGAGGTGGGGACGAAGGAGAGCGTCGAGTACGCGGGCGTGCGGCTGGCCGGCCGCATCGACCGCATCGACGTCGACGGCGCGGGGCGGGCGGTGGTCATCGACTACAAAGGCTCGCTCTCCGCGGACTACGAGCCCTTCGCCACGGAGGGGAGGCCGCCCGCCAAGGTGCAGACGCTCGTCTACGCGCAGGTGGTCAAGCGCCTGCTGGGGCTCGACGTGGTGGGCGCCCTGTACGTGAGCTACGGACGGGCGCCCAAGGTGGCGGGCGCCTACGACGGCCGCGTGCTGGAAACGCCGCACCTGCCGAACATGCGCCACGAGAGGTGCGCGTGCCCGCCCGAGGGGGAGCGCTCGTTCGTCCGCCTTTTGGACGAGACGGAAAAGCGGGCAGCCTCTGCCGTGCGCGCGCTTTTGGCCGGCCAGGTGGATCCTGCCCCCGCCGGCCCTGCGTCCTGCGCGTGGTGCCCGGTCACGGCCTGTTTGTCGAGGGAGGACTGATGGCGCTCAAGCCGGGTCAGGTCAAATGCATCCAGACGCTCGACTCCTCGCTGGCGGTCTCGGCGGGGGCGGGCAGCGGCAAGACGTTCACGCTCACGCGTCGCATCGTGCACGCGTTGGAAAGCGGCGCCGTGGACGACATCGGCCGGGTGCTGGCCATCACGTTCACGACGAAGGCCGCCGCCGAGCTCAAGTCGCGCGTGAAGGGCGCGCTTCGCGCCGAGGGCATGATCGACCAGGCGCTCAAGGTGGACGCGGCGTGGATCTCGACCATCCACGGCATGTGCGCGCGCATCCTGCGCGCCCATGCGCTCGAGGTGGGCGTGGACCCTTCGTTCGCCGTGCTGGACGAGGCCGCGGCGCGCCCGCTTCTGGACGCCGCCGTGAACGAGGTGCTTGCCTCGGCGAACGACCTGGTGGCGCCCGACGGTCTCGACGCGCTGTTCGCGGAATACCCCGCCCGCTCGCGCGGCCCGCGCGGCGGCGGCTCGGTGGACGACCTGGTGCGCACGCTGGTGACGGCCGCCTCGGCGAACCCGCAGGGAATGGGCGCGCTCGTCCTTCCCCAGGCCGTCGATGAGAAGGAGATCGTGCGGCGCATGATGGCCTCTGCGGAAGGCGTCCTGGCCGCCGCCGAGCTGCAGAAGCCAGGCAAGTCGCGCGACACGCTGGTCGACGGCACGCGCACGGCGCTGGAGGCGTGCGCCGAAGCGCACGCGCGCGGTCTGCGCGACGGGGAGGCGCTCGGGCTGTTGGGGCAATTCCCCGTGCCGGGGCGCACCTTCGGCACGCCGGAGTTCAAGGAACTGGCCGCGGAGGCGGCCGAGGAATACTGCGCCTGCATGGCCGAGGCGCGCTTCGGCCGCGCCGTGCCGCTTTTGAGCGACGCGCTCCTTCTCGCCGAGCGGGTGCTTGCCGCCTACCGGCGCCGCAAGCGCGAGGCGGGCGGGCTCGACAACGACGATTTGCTGGTGGAGACGGCGCGGGCCTTCGAGCGCCTACCCGGCCTGGCCGCCGACTACGCCGACCGCTTCCAGCTGGTCATGGTGGACGAGTTCCAGGACACCGACCAGCTGCAGGTGGACATGATCAAGCGCATGGCGGGCCCCGCCTGCGAGCGTTTGTGCACGGTGGGCGACGCGCAGCAGAGCATCTACCGCTTCCGTGGCGCCGACGTTTCCGTGTATCACCGCCACGTCGAAGAGACGCGGAAGGCGAACCCCAACGGGCTCGTCCTGCTGCCCGACAACTTCCGCAGCCATGCCGACGTGCTGGCGTTCGTGGACCGCGTCTTCGAGCAGCCCCAGACGTTCGGGTCCTCGTTCATGTCGCTCGCTCCCGCGCGCGACGAGTCCCGCGTGGCGCGCCCGTTTCTGGGGACCGGTCCGCGCATCGACGTGCAGATGGTCACGTGCCCGCACCGCGGCGTCCCTGCCGAGCAGGCCTGCCGCGTGGCCGCGCAGGGCATAGCGCGCCGGTTCGCGGCGCTGCGCGACGCGGGGCATGCGGCGGGGGACATGGTGCTGCTGCTGGGCTCCACCACGCGGGCGGGCGTGTATGCCGAGGAGTTGCGGCGCGAGGGCTTCCCGTGCGTGGTGGTGAAGGGCTCCATCTTCAACCGGGCGCCGGAGGTGAGGCTCATGGTGCGACTGGCGCAGGCCGTCGCGAACCCGTTGGATTCGCTCGCCCTGTTCGAGGTGCTTTCGAGCGAGTTGTTCGCGCTTTCCGCGGACGACTTCCTGGTGCTGACCACGGGCCGCGACGAGGAATCGGGCGCGTATCGGCGCCGCCCGCTCTTGTACGGCCTCATGGCTGTCGCGGGTGGCGAGGGCGGCGTGGAGCCGTCGCCTCCGCTGGCCGCGGCCGCGCGCATCGTGGAGAAGATGGGGCGCGCCACGGGACGGATGCCCCTGTCGGCCATCATGGAAGGGATGGTGCGCGATTCCGGCTGGTTCTCGCGCATGGAGCAGGCGGGTGCCGAAGGACAGGCGCGCGCGGCGAACGTGCTGAAGGCGGTCCGCATGGCCGAGGACGTCGAGCGTGCGGGCGCGGCGGGCCCGGCGAGCGTGGCCGCGCGCCTGGCCGAGCGGGTGGAGGCGGCCAAGGAGGCGCCCGGCGCGCTTTCCGCCGAAGGCGGCGACTTCGTGCGCATCATGACCGTGCACGCCAGCAAGGGCCTCGAATTCCCCATCGTGGCCGTGGCGGAGCTGGGGCAGGGGGTGGGCCGCGGAGACAAGCTGCTGACGGAGCGCGTGAACGGCGCCGTGTACGCGTCGCTCGATCTGGGCGGCTCGGTGTCCGGCATCAAGGACTCGTCGCTTCTGGCCAAGTGCGCGAAGGCAACGCTCGGGTGCGAGGATCTGGACGAGCAGGAACTTGCGCAAGTCGTGGAGGACCGTCCGAGCGCGGCGAGCCGTCACGCGGCCATCCGCGCCCTGCAGGCGGCGGGGGAGGAGCAGGAGGCGCGCCGGCTCCTGTACGTGGCGCTCACCCGCGCCAAGGAGGCGCTCGTCCTGTCGCTTTCCGGCAAGCGCACCAAGGACAACCCTTCGGGCGCGAAAGGCCTCGCTGCCGACGTGCAGTCGGCGCTGTGCGGGCCGGAAGGCCTGTTCCCGGAAGGGAGGGCCGCGTTCGATTTCGGCGGCACCCGCCCCTGCGCGTTCGAACGCGTGGATCTGAACGTGGAAGAACCTGAGCGCGTGGAAAGAGCCAAAGAGGGGGTGGAAGCCGAAGGCTTCGGAGGTGCGGGAGAGGTCGCCGCGCCGAAGCAGGGCGTGACGGCTCTGGGCGGCGCGGCCGAGCCCGGCCTGTTCGACGTCTGCGAGGTCGCGGAATACGCGCCGCGCTGGGATGTGCCGCTGCGTTCGGCGCGGGACGGGGTGTTCAGCTATTCGTCCATCGCGCCTGCGGCGGATGGCGGGGCCGAAGACGCCGACGAGGCGCCACGGGTTTCCTTCGGGGGCGTGTGGACCCGCGGCAACGACGACGCGTGGGCCTGCGACGAGGGAGGGGCGGACGGCGACGACGACGCCTGGGCGGCCATCTGCGCCAGCCTTTCGGGCGATGCGGCCGCCACCGACCTGGGCACGGCGTTCCATCGGCTTGCGCAATACGCCGTGATCCGCCGCGAAGGCGGCCGGCTTGCGCGTCCTTCCGACGAGCGGGTGACGGCGATTTGCCGCAGCTGCGGCCTGGCGGCCGGGCAGCGTGCGCGGCTGGAGGCGGCGCTCGGCCGCTGGTTCGGCTCCTCGGTGGCGACGCGTGTGGCCGGCTGTGCGAACGTTCGCGCCGAAGTGCCGTTCTTCCAGCTCATCGACGACGAAGGTGCTCCCGTCTACCTGGAAGGCGAGATCGACCTGCTGGCGTCCGGCGCGGCGGGTTCGGGCGTGGCGCTCGTCGTGGACTACAAGACGGGAGGGCGTCCCGACGAGGATCCCGCCCATCTGCACGAAAAGCACCTGCTGCAGGCCACGTGCTATGCCTACGTCGTGCTCTGCCAGGGGTACGAGGCGGTGGAAGCCGTGTTCGTGCGCGTGGAGCAGCAGGACCCGGACGATCCTGCGGAGCCCCAGTGCGTCCGCTACCGCTTCGCCGCCGCCGAGCGCGCCTCTCTGGAAAAGGCCATCCTGGCGGCCTATCACGCCTCGCGTTCGTAGGCGGCCGGAAACGGGCATGCGCGCTTCCGGCCGCGAACAGCATCGCCGGTTCGAGCGCATCGACAGCGGCGGGCATGCGCGCGTCCCACGGACCGTGGGACGCTGCACCACGCCCCAGGCCGAAGCTTGTCCGTCGGCGGGCATCATGGCGCGCCGGCTGCGAGGCGCGCCGGCCGCATGTCCTGTCCGGCCTACGGGCCCGGCCGTCCCGCTTGCCCGTGCGGACGCCGCACGGGGACAGGGGCCTGCATGGGAAGCCCGCGTGCCGTTTTCCTGCCTGGTTGCCGGCGACGCCGCAACCAGGCAGGAAAACGTAACCCACAGGTTACGTTTTCCTTTTCGATAATCTTCATTTTCGCGCCTTGAACAGGATAAATCACGTCTGCCATTGAAAGGAGCTGCTTGCTACAATGCTTAACCGAGGCAAGGCCCATAGCAGTAAGGGAGCGGCGCATCACCCATTCGACCTTTGCCCGATTCCGCCTTGCCTCGCACTTCAGCGGCGCGCGTATCGCTCGTAGGCGCGGGTGACCTCCAGCTCGTACTCCTTGCGCGTGCCTTTGACCACCGTGTCCAGGATGAGCCCGGAGGCGAAGCAGAGCACGCCCACGAACACGAGCGCCACGGCCAGAAGGGCGCTCGGCAGCTTCGGGACCAATCCCGTCTGCATGAACTCCACCACCACGGGCACGCCTGCGAACAGGCCCAGGACGCAGAACAGCAGCGCCAGCCAGCTGAACAGCACGAGCGGGCGGTAGTCCTTGAAAAGCGACAGGATGGTGAGCAGCACCTTCGTTCCGTCGGAGAACGTGGACAGCTTCGAGACGCTGCCAGCGGGACGGTCGCGGTAGTCGATCGGCACCTCGGCGATGCGCCAGCGCTTGTCGACGGCATGGATAGAAAGTTCCGTCTCTATCTCGAATCCAGGCGAGAGCACGGGCATGGTCTTGGCGAACACGGCGTTGAAGGCGCGGTAGCCGGTCATGACGTCCTTGAACTCGAAGCCGTAGATCCGCTTGATGAGCCAACGCACGAGATTGTTCCCGAAACCATGGAAGGCGCGGTCGTTCTCTTCGCCGTACGTGCCGTTTGACAGGCGGTCGCCCACGCTCATGTCGGCCTCGTCGGCCACAAGCGGGGCGAGCAGCGCCGGTGCGGCCTCGGCGGGATAGGTGTCGTCGCCGTCCACCATGACGTAGTAGTCGGCGTCCACGTCGCGCAGCATCTGGCGCACGACGTTGCCCTTGCCTTGCCGCCGCTCCGTGCGCACGGTGGCCCCATGCTCGCGCGCGATGGCACCGGTGCCGTCCGTGGAGTTGTTGTCGTATACGTACACCTCGGCATCCGGCAGGGCGGCGTGGAAGTCGTCCACCACCTTGGCGATGGTCACGGCCTCGTTGTAGCAGGGGACGAGCACGGCGATGCGCGGGACCCTGCGCGCCGCTGCCGTGCCAAAGGTGTCCTTCGCTCCCTCGTTCATATGCCTCTCCTCGTGCGTTCTGCGTTCGCCCAGGCCTCTCGCCTTTTCAAAGTGCCATGCTAACCGATGGGGGACGGTCGCGCCATACGGCCGCATGCAAATTCCTCGAAATCGAAAAACGCGTCCCGACACCGCCACGATACGCGCTTGCAGGACAAAGGCGAGCAAAAGGACGACAGACGGTGACCGACCCGTTTCCAACCAGTTATGAAGGCGCCGGCGAGCCCGATGCTAGAATGGGTGACGAATCCAAAGGCACGAGGAGGTGGCCCTGGTTGGACATACGTGCGGCAACGAACAGGCGGGCGGTGGCCTTTCCGATCCTGGCCGCTCTGATGACCGCAGCCATACTGCTGGTGGTGGTGTTCCTGGTCGCCTATCACGTGTCTGCCGACCTCGCCGCCGAATTCGGCGGCGGGTCAGGCAGCCCGGGCGCGTCCTTCTGGGAGCAGGACGCGGCGACCGGCACCGTTTCCGTGGGTTCCAACGCCGGCAGAGGGCAGGGCGGCGGCGAGGCGGCCGGGGGAGGCGTCGTGCCGAAGGATCCGGCGACGGGCGGCCTCGTGACCGTCGCGGTGCTCGCGGCCATCGTCTGCGCCGTCTTCTTTGCGTTCTATCGTCTGACGCGCAAGAACGAGCGGCTGCTCGCCGAGGAACGCGACCGGGCCGAGCAGGCGCTTTCCCAGGCGCGCGAGGCCAGCAGGGCGAAAAGCGAGTTCCTTTCGCGCATGTCCCACGAGATCCGCACGCCGCTGAACGGCATCATGGGCATGACGGCCATCGCCCAGCGCAGCCTGGGCGACGATGAGAAGGTGCGATCGTGCCTCGAGAAGGTGGACGCCTCTTCGCAGCACCTGCTTCTGCTGGTCAACGACGTTTTGGACATGAGCAAGGTCGAAAGCGGCAAGCTGGCGCTTTCCAGCGAGCCTTTCGACCTGGCGGAGCTCGTCAGGTCGCAGGACGCGCAGTTTTGCGCCCAGGCGCGCGAGCGTGGCATCCGTTACCGCGCCGACGTCGCCGGCGACGTCGGGACGAGCCTGGTAGGGGACGGGTTGCGGCTCAGCCAGATCGTCTACAACCTGGTGGGCAACGCGCTCAAGTTCACCGGGCCGGGCGGGCAGGTGGTTCTGAGCGTCAGCAACGCCGCGCCGCCCGCCGGAGCAGGCGACGAGGGGAAGCCGGCCGATGCCGACGAGCGGCGCTGGCTGCGCCTGGCCGTTTCCGACACGGGCTGCGGCATCCATCCCGAGAACCTGGCGCGCGTGTTCGATTCGTTCGAGCAGGAGGACGACCAGGTGACCCGCCTGCATGGCGGTACCGGACTGGGCCTTGCCATCACGAAGGCGCTCGTCGAGCTCATGGGCGGCACCATCGGGGTGGAAAGCGAGGTGGGGAAGGGCTCGACGTTCACGGTGGACGTGCCGTTCGGCGTGGGCCCGCACCAGGTCGGAACGCCCACGCCTGCCGAAGGCGACCCGCCAGCCACCACGCCGATGGGAGACGGCCCGTCCGCGGAAGGCCCCGCAGGCGGATCCTCTTCTGCGAACGCCCCCGCGGCAGAGCCAACACGCGCGTCCTCCGTCGCGCCGCTTCCCGAAAACATCCCGCCCGCCGTCCCTCTCTTTGAGCCTTCCGGCCTTCCGTCTGCGTGCGATTCTCCGTCCGGGCGCCCCACCGCTTCCGCGCCGTCGGAACCTGCGCCTTTGGCGGGGCGGAGTATCCTCGTGGCGGAGGATGCGCCTCTGAACCTCGAAATAGCCGAGGAACTGCTGGCCTTGGGCGGGGCGGAGGTGGAGACGGCCACCAACGGCCGTGAGGCGCTGGACGCCTTCGCGTCCTCCCCGGCGGGGCATTTCGACGCCGTGCTCATGGACGTGCAGATGCCTGTCATGGACGGCTACACGGCCACGGAAGCCCTGCGCGCGCTCGACCGCCCCGATGCGCGCACGGTCGCCGTCATCGCCATGACGGCGAACGCCTTCTCGCAGGACGTGGCCGAAAGCCGCGCGCATGGAATGGATGGGCATATCAGCAAACCCCTTGATGTGCGCACGTTTTATGACACAATGAACGGGTTCATGAAACGCTAGCCCGTGGCGGGCAGGCGCACGCCGCAAGGCCGGGGAAAGGCGCAGGCGGCAATTCAGGAAGGGGCGCATGAAGAGGCTTCTCGCACAGATCATGAAGTTCGGCGTGGTGGGCGCCGTCGCGTTCGTCATCGACTATGGGCTTCTTGCCCTGCTCACGGAGGCGTTCGGCGTCAACTACCTCGTCAGCGCCACCGTCTCGTTCACGGCCTCGGTCGTGTTCAACTATGTGGCGTCCATGCGTTACGTCTTCCGTCACAAAGAAGGCATGAGCCGCCGGCGCGAGTTCGTCGTCTTCGTGGTGCTGTCGGTCGTCGGCCTGGGCATCAACAACGGATGCATGTGGGCGGGCGTGGAGCTTCTGGGCGCCCATTACCTGGTGGTGAAGATCGTTGCCACCTTCGTCGTCATGGTGTGGAACTTCGTGACCCGCAAGAAGTTCTTGGACGCCGGCGACGATCCCGCCGAGATCCTGAGCGACGTCGAGTAGCGGGACCGCCAGGGAAGCCGGACGGCCGCCTGCAAGCCGCCACCTTGCAGACGCGCTTCGATATGCAAGTAAGACGGCTGTGGACAGAATCGTCCCGATTCCGTAGATTTCGCGGTCCATTGAGTTCCACCGTCGGACGCCTTCTGGGAAAATACCTGTTCAGCGAAGAGTCAATTCTTTTATTTCCAAGAAAAGATAAAGAATCGAGACGATTTCGTCCAACCTGCCGACAAAGGCGCAGCGGACGGACGACTGCGGAGATTGCTCGCCAAAAGTAAGTTGGATCGGGCGTTCGGTTCGACGTGCGGCCTGGCCCGAACCCGCCTACGTCCCCATCGTTTCGCCGGGATCGCTCACCCCCGCGAGGGCCTTGTTCCGCCGGTCGTGAAGACCTTCGGTTTGTTTCGCCATTTCCGCCATGATGGCGTATAATGTCTCAGCCGTGCCCTTGTAGCTCAGGGGATAGAGCGTCTGCCTCCGGAGCAGAAAGCCGCAGGTTCGAATCCTGTCAAGGGCACCAGCAGAGAAGTTCACGAGGCCAGACCAGCGCGTCTGGCCTTTTTTCGCGGCGCGGCGGGCGCGGCGGGCGACTGTCGCCACGCCGCGCGCAAGCCGGTGAGGAGCGCACGACATGACGGAACGCATAGCGCTGGAGCGCATGAGCTACGGCCCGGCGGCCGTGGGGAGACGGGCCGACGGCAAGACGGTGTTCGTGGAGGGGGCCGCGCCGGGCGACGTGGTGGAGGCGGAGATCGTCGAGGAGAAGCCCTCGTTCGCCCGCGCCCGCGTCGCGAGCATCCTCGAGGCGTCGCCCATGCGCGCCGATGCCGGACAGGGGTGCCTGGCGCTGTGCGGCGGCTGCCCGTGGGCGCACCTTTCCTACGAGGCGCAGCTCGAAGCGAAGCGCGCCAACGTGGCCGACGCGCTCGTGCGCACGGCGCATCTGGACGCGGCGCGCGTGGAAGGCCTGGTGGCGTCCTGCGCGCCCAGCAAGCGCACCTGGGGCTACCGCAACAAGCTGGAACTGGGCGCGTGCACCGGCGAGAACGGTCGCTTCATGCTGGGCTTCTATCGGGAAGGGACACACGACCTGGAGACGCCCGACTCCTGCCCGCTCGCGCACAAGAACATCGCGCGGGCCCCCAAGGCGCTCCGCGGCGCGCTGCGGTTCGCGCAGGGAGCGCAGGACCTGGGCATCTTCCGGGTGGGCGTGCGCGGCAGCGTGCGCACGAACGACGTGGAGGTGGCCCTCTGGACGCCTCCGGGACCCTTTCCCCGCACGCACGTGGCGGGGATGGTCAAAAGCGCCCTCAAGGCCACGAGCGTCGTGCGGGTGCTGGCCGATCCCGGCAAGGCGCGCGCCATCAAGGGCGTGGAGGCGCTCGAAGGCCGCGGATGGTGGGAAGAGCAGGTGGGCGGCGCGCGGCTGGTGGCCACGGCGCCGTCGTTCTTCCAGGTGAACACGGCCCAGGCCGAATGCCTGGTCGCCGACGTGCTGGAAGGGCTGGGAGGGAAGGACGCCCTGGCCGGCGCGCTCGTGGCCGACCTGTACGCCGGGGCGGGCACGTTCTCGGTGCCGCTCGCCCTGGCCGGCGCGGACGTGATGGCCGTGGAGTCCGCCGGCACGGCGGTGCGCGACCTGCGGCGCAACGCCGAGCGCAACGGGGCCGACATCGAGGTCATCGGCGGCGACGCGGCCCGCGAACTGCCCGAGATGGGCGAGCTGGACGCGCTCGTGGTGGACCCGCCGCGCGCGGGGCTGGCCGACGGGGTGGTGGAGAGCATCGCCGACGCTGCGCCCGAGCGCGTGGCGTACGTGAGCTGCGACCCGGCCACCTGGGCTCGCGACGTGGCCCGTTTCGAGCGCAGCGGCTACCGGCTCGCGCGCGTGCGCCCCGTGGACCTGTTCCCGCAGACCTACCACGTGGAGACGGTTGCGGTTCTATCTCGGAAATCCGCAACGAAGACTTTCATCCCCGTGACCGTCAGCCCGAAGGACATGGGACTG
>CAJFVW010000232.1 GCA_904420575.1 uncultured Gordonibacter sp. | reverse complement strand
TCGTACCTGTCGGACATGCACACCTCCTTCGTTCTTACTTTACCACGGGTCGAAACGCTGTCGGCGAGAAGCGCCGGGGCGTCCCGGATTGGCGGGAAGGCCCGAAGGCGCATGCTGCCTCACGCGACGAGGGCTTGGATCGTCAAGGCGAGGCGCCCTCGCCTCGCGGCGCCCGCAAGGTCACGGCGGCTGGCAAGCCGCTGCCGCCTACCGCGACATCGTGCGGATGCGCTGCTTGTAGGCCCGGATGGAAGCCTTGATGTCGGTCATGTTCGTGCAGCCGAACGCTTCCTGGTAGGCGTTCGCCAGCGCGAAGGCCACCTCCCCTTCGGCCACCACGGCGCACGCGGGCACGGCGCACACGTCGCTGCGCTCGCGCGAGGCCTGCGCCGCTTCCAGCGTGTCCATGTTCACGGTTGCCAGCGGCTGCATGAGCGTGGGGATGGGCTTCATGGCCGCCGTCACGATGAGCGGCATTCCTGTGGTCATGCCGCCTTCCAAGCCGCCTGCGTTGTTGCCCGCACGCGTGAACCCGGTCTCGTCCGCCACGATGGGGTCGTGCACCTGCGAGCCGGGCCGCCGGGCCGCTTCGAAGCCCAGCCCGAACTCCACGCCCTTGATGGCAGGGATGGACAGCACCGCCGCGCCGATGCGCGACGTCAGGCGCTCGGACGACGTGGCATAGCCTCCCAAGCCAGGCAGAAGACCCGTCGCCACGACACGGAAGACGCCACCCAGGCTCTCCCCTGCCTCGCGCGCCGCGTCGATGGCCTTCTTCATGGCCTCGGTCGTGGCGGGATCAGGGCAGCGCACCTCGCTCATTTCGATGTCGAGCGGCTTGTAGTCGGGTGCCGCCAACAGCGCGTCGTCTTCGCACAACTCCACGTCGCCGATGGACACCACGTACGAGAACACTTCCACGCCCAGTTCGGCCAAGAACTCGCGCGCAACGCCCGTGGCCGCCACGCGCGCGGCCGTCTCCCGCGCGCTCGCCCGCTCGAGGACGTTGCGGCAGTCGTCGGTGTTGGTCTTCAGCGCGCCCACCAGGTCGGCATGCCCCGGGCGGGGCGTCACCTCGCGCACCAGGTCGGCGGGAGGCTCGCCGAACGCCGCCATACGGCCGGCCCAGTTCTCCCAGTCGCGGTTCTTCACCACCAGGGACAAGGGCGTGCCCAAGGTGCGGCCGAACCGCACGCCGCTTCGCACCTCCACCAGGTCGCGCTCGATCTTCTGACGGCCTCCGCGGCCATAGCCCGACTGGCGGCGGCTCAAGTCGCTGTTGATCTGGTCGGCCGACACCTTCAGTCCCGCCGGCACGCCGGACACGATGGCCGTGAGTTCCGGCCCGTGGCTTTCGCCTGCTGTGATGTAGTGCATGGTGGCTTCGCTTTCCGCGGTGGTTCCAGTAGTCCGCCGCTCATTGTATACCACGCATCCCACGTGGTCGGCAACAAGCCCCCGGCTCCGGCAATTCCCCGCACGGGCGGCAAGCACTCCCACGATTGGCAACGCCGCGGCGCGCAGCCGGAAGCCGCCGCCACACCTTCGCACGGGCTGCAACGCCGCCCGCCTTCTCCTTGGCGGCAGACGCCTCCTCGCCCCCGAGCGTCAGGCCGCAGGGAGGGAGAAGCCGGCGGCATCCGCCATGAACGCGAACAACTCGTCGAAGGAAGGCACAAGCGACGCGCCCACGATGTCGCAGACCGTCTGCGCCGTGACGACCGCCTGCCCCACCAGCATGCCCGAGCCGTCGAACGCGCGACATCCCGTACCGCGCGCGGCGGCCACGAACGCAGTGTCCCCGTGACCGTACACGACGTCGAACGCCGTCTGGCCCGGCCGGAACAGCGCAGGGTCGAACGGTGCGGGATCGCCTGCGCCCATGCCCAAGGGCGTGGCGTTCACCACCACGTCGGCCGCCGAGATGGCCTGCGTGGACGTGGCGTAGCTGCCGAACCTGAATGCAGTGTCCTCGAAGGCCTCGCGGAAGCTTCGGCGGCCGTCGTCGGCCGCGGGCAGGTCGATGGTGGCGTGCGCCAGCGTCCCGAAATCGCGGACGTAGGTCTCCAACACGGCGCGGCAACGCTGCTTGTCGCGCCCCAAAAGCACGATCTCGTCGGCGCCGGCCAAGGCGGTCGCATGCACGATGGCGAGCGCCGTGGGGCCCGTGCCGCAGACGGCCACCCGCGCGCCCGCGAAGTCCACGCCGGCACGTTCCAGGAAGGCCACGCATCCCTGCCCGTCGGTGTTGTAGGCGATGAGCGCATCGTCCTTGCGCACGAGCAGGTTCGCCCCCTGCGCCAGCTTCGCAGACGCGGCCCGCGCCGTGGCGGCCTCGAACGCGTGCGGCTTGTAAGGCGTGGTGACGTTGACGGACAGGAAGTCGCGCGCCTGCAGGAAGCCGCGCGCCTCCTCGTCGGTCGCACAGTCCATGAGGTCGTAGCGCCACGGCAGGCCCAGCCATGCGTACAGGGCGTTGTACATGGCCGGGGACTTGGAATGCCCGACGGGATGGCCCAGCAGGAACAGGCGCTGCTCGCAGGCCGCCTCACTCATGACGTTCCTCCATCCCGCTCGCGTTCGCGCCCGTCGGGGCCTTCTCGGGCTTCCGCTCGCCCATGATGACGCGCTCCAGGTTGCGCAGCAGCAGCGTGTGCGGCAGGTCCTGTTCCACCAGCGGCGCCAGCAGGTACGCCTTCATGCCCAAGGCATGCGCCCCCAGCACGTCCGTGACCAACTGGTCTCCGATCACCAGCGTGTTCTTGCGGTTCGCCTGAATCTTGTGCATGGCGTACATGAACGCCGGAGGCAAAGGCTTCACGGCCTTGGCCACGATGGGCAGCTCCAGGCGCCCGGCCAGCTCGTAGACGCCATGATGCCAGTTGTTCGAGACCAGGCAAAACGCGATGCCGGCGTCGCGCGCACGCCCCAGCCAGACGCCCACGTCGCGCGGCACCTCATGGGTGTCGCGCGTGAGGATGGTGTTGTCCACGTCAAGGAGCACGTGGCGAAAGCCCAGCGCCAGGATGTCACGCTCGATGTCCACGTGCGACAGGCGCGAGAAATAGCGGTCTGGCTCCAGGAACGTCATGTCTGTTTGCGCTTTCGGCGTGCGGCGCTTACGAATTGATCGCGTCTTGGTGCTCTTCGTAGGTGACGCTGAAGTGGTATTCGGCGCCTCCGTCCTCGAGCGGCTTCGTATAGAAGTAGAGGTAGTCCGTCTGCTCGGGCGCACACACGGCCTTCAAGGCCTCGATGCTGGGCGCGCAGATGGGCGTGGGCGGCAGGCCGGGATTCGCATACGTGCTGTACGGCGTGTCGGCATGCACCTCGTCCGCCGTGGGCGTGCGTCCCACCTCGTAGGCGGTCGTCGCGTCCGATTCCAGATAGGGACGGTCCGACGCCAACCGGTTGTAGAACACCGAGGCGACGGTCGCGAAATGCTCGGGGTCGGACTCGCGCTCCACGATGGAGGCCAGTTTGAGGACGTCGTAGGCGGTAAGCCCCTGGCTTTCGGCATAGGAGTAGTCCAAGCCGGCAACCTCGCTCTGGTACTGGGTGAGCATGGCGCGAACGAGCGAGTCGGCCGTGGCCCCTTCGGTCACCGTGTAGGTCTTGGGGAACAGGAAGCCTTCGAGCGAGTGAGTGCCGCCCTCGGCCAGAAACGGGAAGTCGGCAGCATAGACGCTCGCGTCGCTGGCTGCCGCCGCGAAGTCCTCCGCCGTGATGCGGCCTTCGGTCACCTCGGCCACACGTGCCGCCGTGTTCGCCAGCGTGAACCCTTCGGGAATGGTCAAGGACGCGCCGCTGGCCTCCGGCCCTGCCGCCAGACGGGCGATGATGTCGTCGAGGGAGGTGCCGCCGGCAAACGTGTACGTGCCCGGTTTGAGCGACGACTCCATGCCCAGCTCGGTCACGCGCTTCGTGAATTCCGCGACCGTGCCCACCAGGCGGGCCCGCTGCAGGTCGGACCCGACGGCCTGGGCACCCGATCCCTCGGACACCACGATGGTGGCCTCCTCGCCTTCGGCAAGCAGTTCCGCCGGGGTTCCGGAACAGCTGTTGAACAGCGTGAGCGCGCCCCATGCCAACCCACCGACGACCACGACGGCCAGCACGGCGGCGAACACGAGGGGAGCCTTGCTCCTTTTCGGGCGGATGTAGCTCGTGTCGTACGTTCTGAACTGGCGTTCGCCCTTGGCGTGGGCGGAACGCGCCGCATGGTTCGGACGCGACGAGTACGTGACCTGTTTCCTGTGCGAAGGCATACGCGCTCTCACCTTTCCGCTTCGGTGCCGACGCGTGCGTCGAGCCACGCCTGCAAGAACAAACTCGCCGCTATCATATCTATTTTGCCCCGCATGGCTTTCTCGTCCATGCCCTTTTCACGCAAACTCCGTTTGGCCTCGCGCGAACTGAGGCGCTCGTCCGCGAACGCCACCGGCAGGCCGCACGCACGCCCGATGCGCTGCGCCACGTCGCGCACGTGGGCGGCCTGCGGGCCCTCTTCCCCAGCCAGCGTGTAGGGCAGGCCGCATAACAGCAGTTCGGGTTCCCAGTCCTCCAGCAGGCGCTTGAACGGCTTGGCGCAGCCCACGACGTCGCCGGCCGGCAACACGCATACCGGGGACGCCACCCGCTCCGCCGGGTCGCTCACCGCCACCCCCACGCGCGCGTTGCCGATGTCGAGCGCCATGATTCGCACCGCGTTCTCCTTGTCGCAGATCCTTCGCCGGCCGGGCCGCCTTACAGCAGCAGGTCCCGCGCAGCCTGCAGCGCGGCGTCGATGCCAGAAGCATCCTTGCCGCCGGCCTGCGCCATGGCGGGCTTGCCGCCGCCACCGCCTTTGATGTGAGGCGCCATGGCCTTGATGAGGGCTCCGGCGTCGAACCCGGCCTCCACCGCTTCCGGCGTGCCCGCGGCCAGCACGATAGGCTTGCCGTCCTTTTCGGCCGCAAGGACCACCGCGCCCGGGCGGCCCAGGCGCGCCCGCAGGACGTCCCAGGCGTTGCGCAGGCCGCCCGCATCCAAGCCCGCCTCGTCGCCGGAGGCGTTGGCGACGATGACGGGATAGCCCGCCTTCGCGTCCACGGCCGCCGACACCAGCTTCGTGATGCCGTCTTCTGCCACCACTTCCTTGCCGCGCTTGCGCTGTTGCTGGAACTCTTTGATCGTGCGGACGTTGGCGGCGGTACGCTCGCTCACGTCGAACAGCGGCACGCGCAGCGTGTCGGCCGCCTCCTTCAGCTCGGCCTCCACGCGGTTCAGGTATTCGAGAGCGCCGAAGCTGGTCACCGCCTCGATGCGGCGCAGGTTGGCGCCCACGCTGGTTTCGGAGGTGATCTTCACCAGACCGATCTCGGCCGTGTTGCCCACATGGCAGCCGCCGCACAGCTCGCGGGAGAAGTCCCCGCACGTCACCACGCGCACCACTTCGCCGTACTTCTCGCCGAAGAGCGCCGTGACGCCCGCCTCGCGTGCGGCGTCGAGCGACGTCTCGTAGATGTCCGTGGGTATGGCCCGCATGATGACGTCGTTGGCCACGCGCTCCACCTCGGCCACCTGCTCGGGCGTCATGGCCTCGAAATGCGTGAAGTCGAACCGCAGCCGGTCGGGGCCCACGTAGCTGCCCGCCTGCTTCACGTGGTCGCCCAGCACCTGGCGCAACGCGGCATGCAGGATGTGCGTCGCGGTGTGGTTGCGCGTGATGCGCGCGCGGCGCAGGGCGTCCACGGCGGCGGTCACGTCGTCGCCTCGTGCCACGGCGCCTTCGGCCACCTTCACGCGATGCACGGACAAACCCTTTTCCGGCGCGACCGTGTCCTGCACCTCCAACACCAGGCCATCGGCGAAGATGGTGCCTGTGTCGCCCACTTCGCCGCCCATTTCGGCGTAGAACGGCGTCGCGTCCAGCACGACCTCGCCGCTCTCGCCCGCTTCCAGGCGCTCAACCCGCTTGCCGTCCTTGACGAGGGCCAGCACCTGCGCCGGGCTTTCCAACTGCCCGTAGCCGACGAACCGCGTGGGACCCGTCGCCTCCAGGATGTCGGCATGCACGCCGCCGTAGGTGCTCCACGCGGCCTCGGCGTCCTTCGTGTTGGCCGCACGGGCGCGCTCGCGCTGCGCCTCCATGCAGCGTCCGAAGCCCTCGAAGTCCACCACAACGCCGCGCGCCTCGGCAATCTCCTGGGTCACCTCGACCGGAAAGCCGTACGTGTCGTGCAGGGTGAACGCCTGCTCGCCGGCCAGCACGTCGCCTTCGAGCGCGTCGAGCGCCTCTTCCAGGAACGCCTGGCCCTGCCTCAGCGTGGCGCCGAAGCGTTCCTCTTCGGACAGGATGACGCGGCGCGCGAGCTCGCGGTTCTCCACGATTTCGGGATAGACGTGGCCCATGAGGCGCACGATCTCGTCCACGTACCCGTTCAGGAACGGGCCCTCGACGCCGATGAGGTGCGCCTTCATGACCGCACGGCGCAGCAAGCGGCGCAGCACATAGCCGCGCCCCTCGTTGGACGGCAGGATGCCGTCGGCGATCATGAACGTGACGCTGCGGCTGTGATCGGCGATGATGCGCAGCGCCAGGTCGCTTGCCGCGCCGTCGCCGTACGCGATGCCGCTCAGGCGCTCGCCCACCGCCACCAGGCTGCGCAGCACGTCGGTCTCGTAGTTGGATTGGACGCCCTGCATGATGGCCGCGATGCGCTCGAGGCCCATGCCGGTGTCGATGTTCTTCTTCGGCAGCGGCGCGAACGATCCGTCCTCCTGCCCGTCGTACTGCGTGAACACGAGGTTCCAGTACTCCAGGAACCGGTCACAGTCGCAGCCCGGAGCGCAGTCGGGGCTGCCGCAGCCGAATTCCTCGCCCTGGTCGTAATAGATTTCCGAGCAGGGGCCGCACGGGCCGGTTGGGCCAGCACGCCAGAAGTTGTCCTCCTCGCCGAGGCGCGAGATGTGGTCGTCGGGCACGCCGAGGCCCTTCCATATCTCGATGGTCTCGTCGTCGTCGAGGTAGACGGTGAAGTACAGGCGCTCGGCAGGAAGCCCCAGCACCTCGGTGGAGAACTCGTACGCCCAGGCGCACATCTCCTTCTTGAAGTACTTGCCGAAGCTGAAGTTGCCGAGCATCTCGAAGAAGCTCAGGTGGCGGCCCGTGGTGCCGATGATGTCGATGTCGTTGGTGCGCACGCACTTCTGCACCGTGGTGGTG
>CAJFVW010000231.1 GCA_904420575.1 uncultured Gordonibacter sp. | reverse complement strand
GGCTCGCGGCGCGTCACCTGCGCGTCGTCGAAGGCGCAGGGGTTCTTCCAGCCGGCCGCGCGGTCGGCACGGATGGCCTCTTCCACGCGGGGGTCAAGCGACAGGTAGGGTATCGGTTCGGTCATGTGCCTTGGCTTCCTTTCATGTTCTGACGTCAGCGTCTCCCGAACGGCCGGAATCGTGGCGAAAACCGACCGTTTCGGGCGGCGTCCTCCCGGCCGTTGCCGGGGAGGACGCCGCCCGCGTTCAGCTCACTGGTAGCGCAGCGACTCCACCGGGTCCAGCTTTGCGGCCCGGCGGGCGGGATAGTAGCCGAACAGCACGCCGATGCCCACGCAGATGCCCACGGCCAGCGCCACTACTTCCGGCGAGATGACCGGCGCCACGGGGCCTTCCGCGCCCAGCTGCATGCTGCCCACCACGCCCGTGAGGGCCCAGGCGCCCACGTACCCCAGAAGCGTCCCTAAGATGCCGCCGGCAACGCACAGCGCCACCGACTCCAGCAGGAACTGCGCCGTGATGTCGCGCCGGCGGGCGCCCAGGGCCTTGCGCAGGCCTATCTCGCGGATGCGTTCCGTGACGTTGGTCAGCATCATGTTCATGATGCCGATGCCGCCCACCAAGAGCGATATGCCCGCCACCGAGCTCATGAGCAGCTGGAACGACGACAGGTACTCGTTCATGGCATCGATGCTCGACTTCATGGTGTACACGAAGATCATGCCTTCCGCATCCTCGTCGTCTATGTCGAACATGCTGGCCAGCTGTTGCCGCGTCGCCTGCGCGAGCGCGTCGATGTCGGCCCCTTCGCGCGCCATGCCCACCACCGACGAGAACCGGTCGTACCCCTGCGTGAAGCGCAGCTTGGCGGTGGACGGCGGCACGTAGGCCTGGACGTAGTCGCTGCCGGTCAGGCGCTCGGCCACGCCCACGACGGCGTAGTCGGTCCCGCCGATGTTCACGGTCTTGCCCACCACGTCGGCGTTCGGGTCGCCGAACAGCACCCGCACGCCGTCCTGCTCGAGGATCACCACCTGCTCGGCGTCCTCTTCCTCGTCTTCGGTGAAGAAGCGCCCCTGGGCCAGATGGACGCCTCCCACCGTGGAAAGGTAGCGCTCGTCGGCGCCGGTGATGGACGCGTCGGCGCTGCCGGTGGGCGACTTCACGGTGGCGCCCGCCATGTAGGCGCCCATGATGTACTCGTAGTCGGGCAGCGCCTGCTGCAGCCGGTCCACGTTGTCCTGGTTCAGGCCGTAGGCAGCGTCGATGTGCACGATGCGTGCGGCGTTGAGCCCCAGGCTTCCGATGAGGCTGTTGCGCACGCCGCCGATGAGCGAGGTCATGGCGATGACCGCCGCAATGCCGATGACGATGCCCAGGATGGTCAGCAGGCTGCGCGCGCGGTTCGCGTTGAAGGCGTGCAGCGTCTCCAGCAGCAGGTCGACTGCGCTCATGCCGCGCCTCCTTCGTCGTGGTCCTCGCCGGCGGGGCCGCTCGGGTCGGCGAACCCGCCTCGCTCGGCAAACCCGGCGAGATCGTTGGCTCCTTCGGGGTCGTCAAAACCGCCCGGGTTGGCCGTCCCGCCCAGGCCCTCGGGGCCTTCCAAACGGTCCGCAGGGCGTGTGGCGCCTTCGGGGCCGTGCTCGTACAGCCGTCCGTCGCGGATGTGCACCGTGCGGTCGGCCACGGCGGCCACTTCGGCGTCGTGCGTGATGAGCACGATGGTCTTGCCGGCTGAACGCAGGTCCAGGAAAGTCTCCAGCACGGCGTCGCCGGTGGCAGTGTCCAGGTTGCCCGTGGGCTCGTCGGCCAGGATGAGGGCCGGGTCGTTCACGAGCGCGCGGGCGATGGCCACGCGCTGCATCTGGCCGCCGGACAGCTCGTTGCTCTTGTGGTCGTAGCGGTCGACGGGCAGCGACACCGCCTGCAGCGCGGCCACGGCGCGCCGCTCCCGTTCGCGGCGCGGGCAGCCGGCATACTGCAGCGGCAGCATGACGTTGCGCAGCACCGTGGCACGCGGCAGCAGGTTGAACGACTGGAACACGAAGCCGATGCGCAGCGCGCGCATCTCGGCCAGCTCGTCGTCGCGCAGCTGCGACACGTCCAGGCCTTCCAGCAGGTAGGTGCCCAGCGTGGGGGTGTCCAGGCAGCCAAGGATGTTCATGAGCGTGGACTTCCCCGAGCCCGAAGGCCCCATGATTGCCACGAACTCGCCCTGCTCCACCCGGAAGGACACGTCCTTGAGCACGTGCGCGGCGCCGGCCTCCGATTCGAAGACGCGGTGGATGCCGATGGTCTCGATGACCGCCATGGCTATCCCGCAGCCACGTCGGCGGTGGCGGCCATGTCCCCGCCGGCCACGGCCATGCCGCCGCCCATGCCGCCTTCGAAGCCCATGTCCCCGCCGTAGCCGGACACGACCACCGGGTCGCCTTCCTTCACGCCGCCTTCGACCGCGGCGAGCGAGGCGTTCTTGGCGATGACCGCGACCTCGCGCTCCACCGTCTCCTGCGTTTCGGGGTCGGTCTGCACGAGCACGCAGGTGCCGCCGGTGGACGAAGGCTGCAAGGCCGCGGCCGGCACCAGAAGCACGCCCTCGTGCGACTCGGTGACGATGGACACGCTGGCGGTCATGCCCGGCTTCAGGCGCGGGTCGGGTTCGGGAATGAGCAGCTCCACGGCGTAGGTGACGCCGCCCATGCCGCCGTAGTAGCCCATGCCGCCCTCTGCGTTGGTGGTGGACGCGATGCTGACCACCTCGGCGGCCAAGGCGATGTCGGGCACGGCCGAGAACGTGGCGGTGGCCGTCTGGCCCACGGCTATCTTGATGATGTCCACTTCGCTGACCTGCACCGTCACCTTCATGCGCGTCAGGTCGGCTATCTGCACGAGGTGCTGCGAGCCGTCGCCGCCGCCTTGGCCGACAGGGGAGCCGGACACGGCGTTCATGGCGATGAGGCTTCCTGCGGCGGGCGCCGTGACGGTGCGCTGCTCCGCGGCGGCCACGGCCTGGGCGTAGGCCTCGTTCGCGGCCTCGAGCGCCAGCTGCGCTCCCTCGAGCGCGCTTTCTGCTGCGTTCACCTGGTTCTGCAGGTCGCGCACCGCGGCCTGGTAGGCGTCCTCGTCGTATCCGCCCGTGTCGTTCGCGGCCACGGCCGTGCCGTCCTCGCCGATGCCGGGGCCTTCGCCTGCACCCGCGCTGCCCAGGGCAGGAAGGGAGACGCCGGCCTTCTTCGCGGCGTAGGCCTGGTCCAGGGCGTTGCTGGCGTTGTCGACGTCGTTCTGGGCCTGCCGCACGCCGCGCTCCGCCTCGGCCACGGCGCGGTCGAGCGCGTCGTTCTTGATGGTGAACAGCACGTCTCCGGCGGCCACCGTGCTTCCTGCGGAAACCATCACCTGGTCGATGGTGCCGTCTATCTGCGGCGTCACCACCACCGAGGAATACGGTTCCACCGAGCCGGCGGACGACACCTCGTTGGTGAAGTCGCCGCGCATCACGAAGTCGGTCACCGTCTGTTCCAGGACGTCGGGCGGGGCGGTGACCACCGCGTAGGCCACGCCGGCGCCCACGATGGCCAGGACCGCGACGCCTGCGAAAATGCCGCGCTTGATCAGGCGCTTGCGGCGCCGTTGGGCACGCTGGGCCCGCAGCTTGGCAAGCGCGGCGGATTCGGGATCGGGCCCTTCAGGGCGCAGGATGGGCGGCACGCTCAGCGCGGCGCGGTTCGCGGGGGTGCGCGCCGTGCGGTCGGGTCGGTACCGGGGGCGGTCGTTTTCGAACGTGGGACCCATGGGAACTCCTCGCACTCGGGGTGGCCTCGCTCCATGGTATCCTCAACGGAAAAGAAGCGCAATGCCCGGCACGCTTTCGCGAGCCGCCCTTTCGCTTTTTGGCGCCGGTCGTCGTCCGAAACCGCCTGAACCGTGGCGAAAGCCGGCCGTTTCGTGCCGGCCTCCCTGTCTGACGGGTCTCCGGAGGGGGCCGGACTTGCTAGCGTGCCGGTTCCTCACTGCAGGGTCTCGGCGGCGGAGTGCGGGGATGGGCTCGCTCGCCGAGCCACGGCGAGGGGACGGCCTTGAATCACGTGGCCGGCGCAGTCGGGTGGTTGGCCGACCGCCTTCAACCAAACGTTACCATTTCGATAGCTATTGAACCAAAGTCAAAAACTTATCGATGACCTGCTCATTAATATTTCTATAAGGGTTTGGAAAGGAAAAATGAAGCCAAACGGCATAGACGTTTCCCGCCGGTGCCCCTAGACTGGCATCTGGCCGCGAGAGGGTTGCGGCCGAGGCATGGAACGGCAAGCAGGCAAACCGCATGCCGCCCGCAGGACGGGGACGCGGGGCCGCACGGGAGGAAGCGGCCGATCGCCGTCGGCAGGGGCGGATGCACGAGGAAGACGAGGAAAGGGGAGTCAATGCAGAAGACGACCGACTTGGCACCCAGCATCAGCCGGCGCGCGTTCGTGGCGCTCACCGGCCTGGCAGGCGCGGGCATGGCGCTCACCGGCTGCGCCCCGAAGGCCAGCGAGGGCGACGCCGCCGCCGACGCTCAGCCCGAGGCGTCCGGATTCGACTACGACACGGTCGGCTGGTCGAGCTGCCACGTGAACTGCGGCAGCCGCTGCCCGCTCAAGGTGTATGTCAAGGACGGCACCGTGGTGCGCATCGGCAACGACAATGACGGGACGGACGACTTCGGCCCGGGCCAGATCTATCAGATGCGTTCCTGCGTGCGCGGCCGCACCAACCGCCAGCGCATCTACAACGAGACGCGCATCCAGAAACCGCTCAAGCGCGTCGAGGGCACCAAGCGCGGCGAAGGCCAGTACGAGGAGATCGGCTGGGACGAGGCCATCGACCTCATCGCCACCACCATGCAGGAGATCAAGGACCAGTACGGCAACGACGCCTTCTACATCCAGTACGGCACGGGCATGCTCGGCGCCACGGTG
>CAJFVW010000230.1 GCA_904420575.1 uncultured Gordonibacter sp. | reverse complement strand
CGTGACGATGGCCAGCCCCATGGCCATCAGCAACAAAAGGTTGACGAACGCCACGTTTTCGGCGGAAACAAGGCCGCAAAGCTCCAAGGCCGTCTTCGCAACCACCAGCAACACCGCGGCGCCCAGCCCGAGTGCGCCCTTGACGAGGTCCCGGCGTCGATCGGCCTTCATCTCCGCAATGCGCTTGACGACCTTCGCCGGCGGCCGCTTCTTCCGCTTGGGATCCATAGCCTCCCCCTTCGTGTCTTCCCGCGCCCGCACGCCGTGCGCACGGTCTGGACTTGCAGAACCATTGTATCGGGCGAAATCAGGCCCGGGGCTTTTCAAGGCGCATCTATTACGTGCCTTGACCGTACCTCCCATTTGACAAGGCTTCGCGAAAGGCATGTTTCTTTCAGGCCGATTTCAGGGTTGCCGCTACAATGAGAACGAGATCGCAAAACGAGGTCACGAGAAACGGAAGAAGGCAGGCACCGCCATGCAGGTCCTTGTCGTGGAAGACGACATGCGCCTCGCCCAGGCGCTCGGCCACATACTGAAGGAGAACGGCTACGACGCCGACGTGGTGCACGACGGCCTGACCGGGCTTGCCTATGGCGAAGACGGCCGGTACGACGTCATCATCCTGGACGTCATGCTGCCGAAGATGGACGGCTTCGCCGTGGCGAGCACCCTGCGCCGCAAGGGCGTGAGCACCCCCGTGCTGCTGCTCACCGCGCGCGACGCCGTGGCCGACAAGATCACCGGGCTCGATTCCGGGGCCGACGACTACATGACCAAACCCTTCTCTCCGGCCGAGCTGCTGGCGCACCTGCGCGCGCTCACGCGCCGCCAAGGCGAGGTGGTGTTCGAGACGCTGCGCGTAGGCGACCTGGAGCTCAACCTGGAAAGCTACGATCTCGCCTGCAACGCGAAGTCCATCCACCTGAGCTACAAGGAGTTCTCCATCTGCCGGATACTGCTTTCCAATCCGGGTCAGGTGGTGTCGAAGGACCTGTTGATCGCCAAAGTATGGGGCGTGGAGTCGAGCGCCGAAGACAACAACGTGGAGGCCTACATCTCGTTTTTGCGCAAGAAGTTCGCGTTCCTGGGGTCGGAAGCACGCATCGAGACGCTGCGCAAGGCCGGGTACCGGTTCATGCTGTCGGGCGAGCACGCGGCGAACGGCTGAGCCATGGAAACCACCATGCTGCGGAGGCTGCGCCTCAAGTTCGTCGCCCTCAACATGGCCACCGTGGCCGTGGTGTTGGCCGTGGTGTTCACCGCCATCTGCGTCATCAACTACCAGCAGGGCACGAACGGCGTGTATTCCGCCCTCGATGCCGCTATCGACCACGCAGGCGACGCAGCCAAGATGCCACCCGTCGACGGCATCCTCGGGCCGCAAGGCGCGACAGGCGGCAGCGCGTTTTCGGGAATGGCCCCTCCCGAGATCGGCGGCAGGCGGGCCGAAGGCGAGTCCGTCATCCCCGTGGTGGTGTACGCCCTGGAAGACGACGGGAGCATGGCCGTCGTGCCTTCCTCCACCACGGCCTCCATCGCCGACGACGTCCTGTCCGACGCCGCCTCCGCCGTCCTTCAGAAGGGCGAGGGGCCGGGATTCCTCGACGCGTTCGGGCTCTTCTACTCGAAACGAGCCGTCGGCGGCACCACGTTCGTGGCCTTCGCCGACGCCAGCGCCGCGTCCTCCTGGCGGTCGCTCGCCCTCACGTTGGCGGCCGTCGGCGTGGGCGCTTTGGCCGTGTTCCTGGTCATCAGCGTGTTCTTCTCCCGCTGGGCGCTGGGTCCGGTGGCGCGGGCGTGGGACCAGCAACAGCGGTTCGTCGCGGATGCGTCTCACGAGCTCAAGACCCCGCTCACGGTCATCCTGGCCAACACGTCCATCCTGCGCGCGCATCCCGAACGCAGCGTGACCAGCCAAAGCCAGTGGATCGAAAGCACGCAGAGCGAGGCGGAGCGCATGCAGGAGCTGGTGCGAGACATGCTGGACCTGGCAAGGCCCGAACATGCGGAAACGGTCCGCGAGCACGCGCGGGTGGATCTGACCGATCTGGTGGAAGGCGGCCTGCTCCAGTTCGAATCGGTGGCGTTCGAGCGCAACGTCTCGCTGGCTTCCGACATCGACCGCGACGTGAGCGTGACCGGCGACGCCGCCCGCCTGCGCCGCCTGGTGACGACGTTGCTGGACAACGCCTGCAAGTACGTGGAGAAAGGCGGCCGCATCGCCGTCACGCTTCGCCAGACGGCGCGCCGCATCGAGCTGCACGTGCACAACACCGGAACCGTCATCGCCGAGGAAGACCTGCCGCATGTCTTCGACCGCTTCTACCGCGCCGACAAGGCCCGCACCCGCTCCGAGGGAAGCTACGGCCTGGGGCTTGCCATCGCGCGCGAAATCGCCGAAGAGCATGGGGGGAGCATCGCCGCCGCCAGCGACGAGACCAACGGCACCACCTTCACCGTCGCGCTGCCCCTTCGGTCTTCCTGAGCCTGTTTCCCTCCGAACCTGTTTCCCTCCGAGCCTGCAATCCTCCCATATCCGTCATTTTTTGCAATTTCAAACGAGGCCTTCCACCTGCATGAACAAGCGTTTCCGCAGGTGAAATGGCATGCAAAAAATGACGGGTATGCGAGGATTGGGACTCGCGAAAGGCATGGGAAGAAGCTGAAGATAAGCATCGCGTGAACGGTCGAGGCGCCGGGCACATGCCCGGCGCCTCGTCGCTGGAAGGAGGGCTAGTTTTTCGCCACTCCTGCATGCTCTGCCGCATGCAGGCCGGCGGAACGGCCGAACGTCATGATGTCGGCTATGGCGTTGCCACCCAGACGGTTCGAGCCGTGGATGCCGCCCGTGCATTCTCCCACGGCGTACAGGCCATCGATGGGTTTGCCCGAAGCGTCGAGCGCCTGCGAATAGACATTGATCCTTATGCCGCCCATCGTGTGGTGAACCGTCGGCACCTTCTTGCAGGCGTACCAAGGCCCTTCGGTCAGCTGCACGTCGGCACTGTTGTTCGCCTTGAAGCCGAACGGGTCTTCTTTCTCGCCCGCGACGACGGCGTTGTAGGTGTCGATGGATTCCTGCAGCTTGGCCGCATCCATGCCCGTTGCAGCGGCCAACTCGTCAATCGTGTCGGCGGCTATGACGGCGTCGAGGGCTATCATGTCCTCCATTTTCTCCCCGTCCTTGTCCGGCTCGGTCAAGGACGGATAGCGCACCTTGTTCACCACCACCCAATAGGTAGAGTTGCTTTGGGCAAAGATGGCCTTGCACAGCTCGTCGCGCGCCGCCCCTTCGCTCACGAAGCGCGAACCTTCTTCGTTGACGAAGATGCGGTTGCGCCCCGACGTCCTGATGTGCTGCATCAAACCGGTGCCCGGGGTTCCGCAAGGATGCAGCTGGATGTCGGAAAGCCCGATGAGCTCGGCGCCGGCGGCCTCGGCAAGCGTCATGCCGTCTCCCTGGGCACACGGCTTGATGTTGGTGCAGCCGATGGTGTCGTCGAGCGGCACTTCCGACCACACGCCGGTGTTCACTTTCTGGCGGAATTCGACGTTCGAGCCGAATCCTCCCGTGGCGATGATCACCGATTTGGCCGCCACCGACACCTCCCCGCCGTCACCGCGCACGCCCTTCACGCCCGTCACCGTCCCTGCGGCGTCCTGCACCAATTCGGTTGCCTGGGTGTTGCTCACCACCGTGACTTTGTCGGGGTTGTTGGCTATCCAGTCGCGGAACGCATCGGTTTAACCGCTTCCCGCAGGCTTCACCGTGTAATGGCTGCGCTCCCCCAGCGAACCGGTTGCGGAGCCGATCTTCATCTTGAAGGCGCACCCGATCTCTTCCAGCCACTCGACCGACTCCATGGCGTGCGAGGTAAGGAACTCCACCAGTTCCGGATCGCCCACGTTGTGGCCACCCTCGAGCGTCGACTGGTAGAACTGCTCCACCGAGTCTTCGATGCCTTGCTTGTCCTGGCGATACGGGTCGACGGCGTTCAGCGCGCCGCCCGACACGTTGGTGGAGCCGCCCAGTATGCCGCACTTCTCCATAATGACCACTTTGGCGCCGGCCTGCGCCGCCCTGATGGCCGCAACGCAACCGCCACCGCCGCCGCCCACGACGCACACGTCCGCCTCCAACGCCGACTCCTGTTCCTTTGCGGGCCTCTCGCCTTCAAGCTCCGCTCCGCCCGCCTGCGTGCGGCAGTCTTCCACTCCCTGTAGAAGCGCCATGCTCGAAAGCGTTGCCCCCGTGACCGTATCCACATCGAGCGATTGCGAAGAGATGATGTCGTCGGCGATGCGATCCAGCGCGTACCGTCCAACGCCGGGCGATTCCAAGCTGCTGCTTGTGTCGATGCTGGCAATGGCATGCTCGGTAAAGGTGACCACCACGTCGAACGGCGCATTGTGGCCTGTCACCCGAGCCGTGTAGGTTCCCGGCGTGAAAACCTTTGCCGAACCCTGCGCCTGCGGCTGACCGCAGCCTGCAAGGCCCAGAGTCCCTCCCGCAAGCCCGGCAAGCGCCGCGCCCTTGATAAAGCCTCGCCTGCTCATCCGCGTTCCTTGACGAACCTGTTGCATGTCGTTCCTCCTTGATGCCGTCCAATCGATGCGCTCCATGCGAGCTCCCGTGCAGGATACGTAAGCGTCCGGGGGCATGACTTCCACTGCAATGGGCGAATCGTCTTCAGCGGGTCGATCAATGCAGGTGATTCGGCTCACCCGAAACGAATGAAATCGCCGCAAGGGCATGGTGCATCCCGGCCAGGCCCCCCTCTTTGGGTATAATCATGCAGGGAAAGGGGAAGGGGCGAAGTCGTATGCACCTGCTGTCTCTGCTGCGCACGAAAAACGGCGTTTTGCTGATCGTCGGTTGGGCGTTTCTTTGGTTTGCCCTCGAAAAGGTGTTCTTCGGCGAAGCCGTCTACCGGTACTCGACGAGCAACGAGGGTTTCTTCTACTACACGGTCACCTTGGTCGCACTGTGCCTGTGCTCCTGTTTTCTGGCCTTCTGTTCCAAGCTGACCGCTTGCCTCAAAGAGCACCGCATGCTCACGGCCGTAACGGGAGTTGCCGGAAGCATGGCGCTGGGCATTCTTGCCGCGTCCTTCCAGGGGAGCCTGGATGCGCCTCCTGCCGCGCTGGTCGTCTGCAGCGTGACGTACGCTTTCGCGTTCGGCGTGGTGTTCGTGATGTGGTCGGCTCGATTGCGGGAACTGGTATTCGAGCACGGGTTGACGAACGTCGTGGCCTTGTCCCTTGTCGCGATAGCGCTCAGCTTCGTTGCGGTGCCCAGCCCGCTGTGCTTCAGCTGGTACGGCCAGGTGGTCGTCATCCTCTCGCCCGCAGCGGCCGCGGCGGCGCTCGTCATGATCCGCAGCGTGCTCGACCGCCCGGGGGCCCCGCTTCCCGAAAACGGGCGCGCCGCGAAACCGGTGATGCTGAGCCTGCTCATGCTGGCGGTGTTCTCGTTCTTGATCCACCTGTTGGCTTATGTGGAGTTCATTGCCCCTGGCTACATTCCCGTATCCGACGAAGACCCGTACTGCTTCGCGCTTCTCTTCGTGGCCATCCTCGTGTTTCTTGCGATGCTTCTTTTCTCGAATCAGAACAGCCGCTTCTGGGACGGCGCTTTCCTGAACATACTGGTCGTCTCGGTCATTCTCTCGTTCTTCGTGTACTTCATGGTTCTGGTATGGTCTTCGATGAACGCGACCTATTCGTACGCCCTGACCAAGATGCTCCGCCGCATCATCAAGATCGTCGCGTTCTTCACCGTGGCCATGATCGTGTACCGCAACGACATGAAGGCCACGCCGGCATTCGTTTTCGTGCTGTTCTTGCCGTCCATAGCATCGAAGCTGTTCCAGATGCTGCTGTCCTACGCCCATCCCCACTTCGCAGGCGGCCTCACGCAGTACCTTGCCGCCATCGGCTTTCTGCTCATCGTATGCTGGACGCTCTTCCTGCTGTTCCACACGCGCGGCATCATCAGATTCTCTTCCGCCCCCCAAGACGGGCACTTTGGACGAGAACCTGAAGATCGCCTTCCCATCGACGCGTTCGCAAGCAGGTACGGCTTCACCGACCGGGAGCGCGACGTGCTGGAATACCTGTCGGCCGGATACAGCATCCAGAAGATTTCGGAACAGCTTTTCATTTCCCCCAACACGGTCAAAACCCATGTGGCGTCCATCTACCGCAAAACCGACACGCACACGAAGCAAGGCATCATCGATCTCGTGCACGCCGCCTCCACCGACGGCAGAAGGCGGGGGGATTCTAGCGACCGATAGTCCCGAACGACGGTCCCATGCAGCTTGTCGAAGACTTGGGAGTCCTGCGTCCACGAATGGCGCGCCGGAGAGACCTCCGCGAACGTGGCAAGAGAAGGCGGGCGAAGCTCTTCCCGGCTTCGTGTGAACGGG
>CAJFVW010000229.1 GCA_904420575.1 uncultured Gordonibacter sp. | reverse complement strand
GGATGCCGGCGTCCCGGATGCCGCGGGCGCGATGGATGCCGGCGTCCCGGATGCCGCGGGCGTGCCGGGCGCCGCAAGCGTGGAGGACGCCGGCGCCGCAAGCGCCTGCCCGGGCTCGCGGCTGCGCGAGACGTCCGACGTGGTGGTGGGCCTGCGCGCCGTGAAGGACGCAGGCGAGATCGCGCGGATGCGCGCCGCGCAGGCGGTCACCGACGCCGCGTTCGCGCACATCGTGTCGTTCATGCGCCCCGGCATGACCGAGCGTGCGGTGCAGGTGGAGCTGGAAGGCTTCATGCGCCGGCATGGCGCGGACGACCTGGCGTTTCCCTCCATCGTGGCCGCCGGCGCAAACGGCGCCAGCCCGCATGCCGTCCCCGGAGACACGGTGCTGGAGGCGGGGCAGTGCGTCGTGCTCGACTTCGGCGCCAAGGCGCGCGGCTACTGCTCGGACATGACGCGCACCGTGTTCTTGGGCGAGCCCGACGCCCGCCTGCGTTCTGCGTACGAGACGCTGCGACGTGCCAACGAGCAGGTGGAGCGCGCGCTGCGCCCCGGCGTGACCGGCAAGGAGATGCACGAGTTGGCAGAGCGCGTGCTGGACGAAGGCGGCTTCGGCGGGCTCATGGGCCATGGGCTGGGCCACGGCGTGGGGCTGGACATCCACGAGCTGCCCAACCTCTCTCCGCGCAACGAAGCGCCGCTGGTGGCGGGCAACGTGGTCACCGTGGAGCCGGGCATCTACGTGCCGGGGGAGTTCGGCATGCGCCTGGAAGACTTCGGCGTGGTGACGGAAGAGGGTTTTCAGGTTTTCACGCAATCGACGCACGATATGGTTATAATATAGCGGCTAAAATCCCGGCGGACGGCCAAACGGGCGCATGTCCGCGAACGAAAGGAACCATCAGTGGCAATCTCTACGGCAGATTTCAGAAACGGCATGTGCATCGAGTACAACGGCAAGCTGTGCACCATCGTGGAATTCCAGCACGTGAAGCCCGGCAAGGGCGGCGCGTTCGTGCGCACGAAGCTGCGCGACATCAAGACGGGCCGCGTGGTGGACTACACGTTCAATGCCGGCACCAAGTTCGATTCCGTGCGCCTGGAAACGAAGAAGATGCAGTACCTGTACAACGACGGGGCCGATTTCTACTTCATGGACAACGACACCTACGAGCAGGAGGCCATCCCGGCCGATACCGTGGGCGAGGCCGCGAAGTGGCTCAAGGAGAACGACGAGGCCAGCCTGCTGTACGCCGGCGACGAGCTGATCAGCATCGAGCCGCAGATGTTCGTCGAGTTGGAAGTGACCGCCACCGAGCCCGGCTTCAAGGGCGACACGGCAACCAACACCACCAAGCCCGCCACGCTGGAAACCGGCACCACCATCCAGGTGCCCACCTTCGTGGAGATCGGCGACGTGCTGCAGATCGACACCCGCGACGGCCGCTTCGTCAAGCGCGTGTAGAAGCCCTGCCGTCCCGCGAGCTCCCGCGTGTTTCCAACGCGGGCGTCACAGGTTTCAAAGAGGCGGCATGACCGACTGACGCCGCAACGCCGCGAAGCCCTTTCGCATCCCCGCCTTGTTCATTGCGCACTGCCTGGTCCTTATGGCACCGGACGGGGCAAGGCAACCGGGGAGGCGGAAGGGCTTCGCGGCGTCATGGGAGCGGGAGGCACTTTTGCGCCGCACGGTGAATATCTGGCCTCGTGGAAGAAGGATGCGCGTCCGACCTCCAAATCGGTTGGACGAAATCGCCTCGATTCATTATCTTTTCCTGCAAACAATGAAGCATCCTCGCTGCTGGTCAGGCACTTCCCAGAAAGGCTTCTGGCCGAGAAGTTGCTAAGGCCGCAGAATCTACGGAATGGAGGCGATTTTGTCCACGACGGTTCCCCTCCGCCGTCAGTCCTGGACGTGAAACGCCGCATCCACGCAAAGGCAAAGCTCGACGCGTCCGGGCCAAACGACGAAGGGCCTCATCCCGCCTCCCGCCGCCTTTGCACCTGCCCGCCTCCCGCCGCCCTTCCCATGCCGGCCGCCGGCGCCGCGCTCTTTCGCCCGCCGCTCGGTCTTCTGCTGTCTTTGCCCCGCGTGCCGCCCACCCTGTCGCATGTGTTGCTTGTCGGTGAATTTCATCGGCAGTGACGTGCGGAAGCGCGGGTTCTTATATAATTCATGTTTCGATCTTTGACTAATTGAGCACCGAAGGGGGTGTGAGTTCATGCCACGGCTTCAGATCATGGATACCACCATTCGAGACGGCCAGCAGAGCCTGTGGGCGACGCGCATGCAGATCGGCGACATGCTGCCGATCCTCTCGAAGATGGACCGCGTCGGGTACTGGGCGATAGAGGCATGGGGCGGCGCGACGTTCGACACGTGCCTGCGCTTCCTCGACGAGAACCCGTGGGAGCGTCTGCGCTCCATCAAGGCCAACACGCCGAACACGCCGCTCTCCATGCTGTCACGCGGACAGAACCTGGTCGGCTACAAGCATTACTCGCGCGAGATCTGCAACCGCTTCATCAAGGCCGCCAAGCGCAACGGCGTGCATGTCTTCCGCGTGTTCGACGCCCTGAACGACATCCGCAACGTCGTGGACAACGCGGAAGCCATCAAGGAATGCGGCGGGCACTTCGAAGGAGCCATCTCCTACACCATGTCTCCGGTGCACACGCTGGACAGCTATCTGGACTACGGCCAGCAGCTCAAGGACCTGGGTGCGGACTCCATCTGCATCAAGGACATGGCGGGCATGCTCACGCCCTACCGCACCGAGCGCATGGTCAAGGCGTTCAACGCCGAAATAGGCCTGCCCATCCACATCCACTGCCATTACGTGGGCGGCATGGCCCCCGCCAACATCATCAAGGCCGCCGAAGCCGGCGCCGCCATCGCGGACACCGCGCATGCGCCGCTCGCGTTCGGCAATTCGCACCCCGCGGTGGAAATGATCGTGGCCGCCTTGCAGGAGAGCCGCTACGACACGGGGCTGGACCTGGACCTGTTGTTCGAGATCGCCGAATACTGGGAAGAGGTGCGCAAGCGCGGCCACTACAAGCGCGGCGTGTCCTCGCTCGTGCACATGCAGGTGTATTCCCATCAGGTGCCGGGCGGCATGATGTCCAACCTGGTGTCCCAGCTTGAAATCCAGAACGCGGGCGACCGCCTGCCCGAGGTCATGAAGGAAATCCCCAAGGTGCGCGCCGAAGTGGGCTATCCGCCGCTCGTCACGCCCATGTCGCAGATCGTGGGCACGCAGGCCGTGTTCAACGTGCTCACCGGCAAGCGCTGGAGCGTCGTGTCCAAGGAGATGAAGGACTACATCTGCGGCTACTACGGCAAGGCGCCGGGCCGCATGGACAAGGACATCGTGGCAAAGGTGGTCGGCAACTCCGAAATGCTGCCGCCCGACGTGGCGCCGGGCTCGCTGGTGACCACCACGTACGACGAGGTGGCCGAAGAGATCGGCGACTTGGCCCAAACCGAGGAAGACGTGCTGATGTACGCCCTGTTCCCGAACGAGGCGCGCACGTACCTGAGCAAGCACCGCACGTCCGAAAAAGTGGACTTCCTGCTGGAGCAGGAATCGAGCGGCACCAAGGAGGAAGATTACGTGGACATCAATCAGATTCGCGAACTGGTTCGCGTTGCCGAGGAAAGCGGCGTCGGCGAGATCGTGGTGGAAGAAGAAGGCGTGCGCATAGCCGTGCGCATGCCGGGCACCCTGTCTGCCGAGGCCGCAGCCGCTGCCGCCCCCTCTCCCGTGGCCGCCGTGGCTCCCGCTCCGGCTCCTGCCGAGGCCGCGTCCGCCGCTGCCGACGACGTGGATCGTCCCTCCAACTGGTACGTGGTGACCGCCCCCATGGTGGGCACGTTCTACACGTCCCCCGCTCCCGGCGAGCCGCCGTTCGTGCAGGTGGGTGACGAAGTGGCCGCCAATCAGACGCTCTGCATCGTGGAGGCCATGAAGCTCATGAACGAGATCACGGCCGAAGAGATGGGTACCGTGCGCGAGGTGTGTCTGGAAGACGCCTCGCCGGTGGAGTTCGGCACGCCGCTGTTCTACATCGAGCCCCATGCGACCCATGACGCGGTCGGCCCGGAGAGCGCATAATGTTCGGCAAGGTATTGGTGGCGAACCGCGGCGAGGTGGCGTTGCGCATCATGCGCGCCTGCAAGGAGCTGGGCGTGAAGACCGTCGCGGTGTACTCCACCGAAGACGCGAACACGTACCCGGTGCAGTACGCCGACGAGGCCGTGTGCATCGGGCCCGCCCAGGCGAACCAGAGCTACCTGGTCATGTCGAGCATCATCGCGGCCGCCAAGAACACGGGCGCGGAAGCCATCCATCCGGGCTACGGCTTTCTGGCCGAGAACGCCGACTTCGCGCGCGCCTGCGCGGACAACGACCTGGTATTCATTGGGCCTTCCGCCGACTGCATCGAGCGCATGGGCGACAAGAGCATGGCGCGCGAGACCATGAAGGCCTGCGGCGTGCCCACCGTGCCCGGCTCCGACGGCTGCATCGACACGGCGGCCGAGGCCAAGGCGTTCGCCGACAGCGTGGGCTACCCCGTGCTCATCAAGGCCACGGCAGGAGGCGGCGGCAAGGGCATGCGCGAGGTGCACGACCCGGCCGACCTCGAGTCGCAGTACCAGGCCGCGCGCAACGAGGCAGGTGCCGCGTTCGGCAACGACGGCGTCTACCTGGAAAAGCTCGTGCTGCGCCCGCGCCACGTGGAGATCCAGGTGCTGGCCGACGACTTCGGCAACAACATCGCCCTGTGCGAGCGCGACTGTTCGGTGCAGCGCCGCCACCAGAAGCTCATCGAGGAGGCTCCTTCACCGGCTTTGACCGAAGACCTGCGGCGGGCCATGGGCGTGGCGGCCATCAAGGCCGTGCGCGCCGTGGACTACAAGAACGCTGGCACCATCGAGTTTCTGCTGGACGAGCGCGGCCATTTCTACTTCATGGAAATGAACACGCGCGTGCAGGTGGAACATCCCGTGACCGAGCAGATCACCGGCACCGACATCATCAAGGAGCAGCTGCGCATCGCTTCCGGCGAGCCCATGAGCTGCGCTTCCCGCGCGCCGTTCTCGCCTTTCGGCCACGCCATGGAATTCCGCATCAACGCGGAGGACCCGGTGCACGGCTTCCGCCCGTGCCCCGGCACCATCACGAAGTTCGAGGCTCCGTCGGGGCCGGGTGTGCGCGTGGAAAGCTACGTGCGCACCGGCTCGCGCATTTCGCCCTACTACGATTCGCTGGTGGCGAAGCTGGTCGTGTACGGACAGGACCGCCAAGAGGTGCTCCAGCGCGGCCGCCGCGCCCTGGACGAGTTCGTCATCGAGGGCATCCAGACCACCATCCCGTTCCATCGCCGCGTTCTGGACAACGCCGCCTTCTGTGCAGGCGACGTGACGACCGACTTCATCGAAACCCAGATGGGAGATGTGTTATGACCGATCTGAACATTGACGGCATGGCCATTGCGCCAGGCGTCGTGGAAACCATCGTGTCCATTGCCGCCAACGAGGTAGACGGCGTGGCGTCCGTGGGTCCCTCCGCGACCAGCGGGCTGCGCGCCATGTTCGCCAGCAAGCCCTCGACGCAGGGCATCGACATCGCCGTGGACGACGAAGAGAAGCTGTGCGTCTCGGTGCGCATCGACGTGTACTACGGACATGTGCTTCCCGAACTTGCGGCGCAGGTGCGCATGGCCGTGGCCGACGCCGTGGCCAGCCAGGTGGGCATACAGGTGGCCTCCGTCGACGTGTACATCGACGGCATCCAGTTCGCCGGATAGCCCGGAAAGCGCGATGACGGCGAACCATGGCTAAACGACACGAGCGCACGCACGCGCGCCGCTGCGCGCTGCAAGTGCTGTACACGAGCGAAATTCAAGGCGCCTATCCCAGCGTCGTGGCCTCGAGCGAGCGGTTTCTGTCCGAGGACGGCGACTTGCCGGACTACGCCCAGAAGCTGATCGAAGGTGTGGAGGCCCACCAGATAGAGATCGACCGCATGCTGACGTCCACCTCCGAGAACTGGGCGCTGGCACGCATGCCCATCGTGGACCGCTCCATTCTGCGGTTGGCCACCTTCGAAATGGCCTACATGGACGACGTGCCCGTTTCGGTGACCATCAACGAGGCCGTGGAGCTGGCGAAGGACTTTGGCGGCGAGGACGAGTCGCCGCGCTTCGTCAACGGCGTGCTCGGCCGCATCGCCGTGCAGCTTGAGGAACGCGTGCAGGCCGCGAACGAGGAAGGCGCGCAAGACGGAGAGAGCGCACATGCGGCAAGCGCGCCGGCTGACGAAGGCGTGCAAACGGAAGACGCGCAGGTTGCAAGCGCGCCGGCGGGCGAGGGCGCGCAGGACGCGGGCCCGGCAGAAGAGCGT
Organism: uncultured Gordonibacter sp.; assembly: GCA_904420575.1. Taxonomy (GTDB): domain Bacteria; phylum Actinomycetota; class Coriobacteriia; order Coriobacteriales; family Eggerthellaceae; genus CAJFUR01. The sequence continues at coordinate 9,538 of CAJFVW010000229.1, read as the reverse complement.
GCATGCGAGCTTGGCGCGGTGGAAGGTGAGCGTGCATGACGGACGCGTACGAAACCTACGACGACGTGCGGGCACGCTTGGACGAGATCGTCGACGCGGTGAACGCCGAAGGCGTCGGGCTCGACGACGCGCTGGCCCTGTACGAAGAGGCCGTCAAGCTGGGGCTTCTTGCGTGCGACCTGAGCGAAGAGGACGCTTTGGCCCTTATGGACTCGTCGGACGGGGAGCAGCACGAAGGCGTGGCAGAGGCCGAAGGGGCGCAGGAAGCGAAAACCGATGCTCCCGCAAAGTCCGAAGCAGCCGCAGGCGTGGAGGAAGCCGAAGCCCCCGAGGCGCCGTTCGCCCCGCCCGCGGAAGCGTAGGAGCAGGAGGCCGACCATGGATGACAAGCGCATTCTGGACGCGGTGCGATCGCCCGCCGACCTGAAGCTGCTGAGCGACGAAGAGCTGGCCCTATTGGCGTGCGAGATACGCGAGGAGATCGTCACGGTGACGTCGCAGACAGGCGGGCACGTGGCCTCGTCGCTGGGCGCGGTCGAGATCATCCTGGCGGCGCACAGCCTGCTTGATTGCCCGACTGACAAGCTGGTGTTCGACGTGGGGCATCAGGCCTACGCGCACAAGCTGGTGACCGGCCGGCTGGACCTGTTCGACACGCTGCGCACGTATGGCGGCGTCTCGGGTTTCCCCAAGCCCGACGAGAGCCCCTACGACGTGCATCCTTCGGGCCATGCCTCCGACTCGCTTTCCGTGGCGCTCGGCCTAGCGAAGGCGCGCGACCTGCGGGGAGGCACCGAAAAGGTAGTGGCCGTCATCGGCGACGCGGCCCTTTCGGGTGGCATGGCGTTCGAGGCCTTGAACCACATCGGCCAGGCGCAGACGCCGCTTGTCATCATCCTGAACGACAACGAGATGTCCATTTCGCGCAACGTGGGCGCGCTCATGAAGCATCTGGGCTACATGCGCGCTTCCACGCAGTATCGTCAGACGCGCGACTCGCTGCAGGAAAAGCTGGAAAGCAGCGGCCCGTTCGGCACGGCGCTCGCCAATTTCGGGCGCAACATGAAGGAATCGATGAAGCAGTTCGTCATTCCGCGCTCGATGATCTTCGAGCAGCTGGGCATCCTGTGCACGGCGCCCATCGACGGGCACGACATCGGCGCCCTGCGCGAAACGCTTTCCACCGTGCTTGCCACCGACGGCCCCGTGCTCATGCACGTGGTCACGAAGAAAGGCGCCGGGTACGAACCCGCGTCGCGCAACCCCGAACGCTTCCATGGCGTAGGCCCCTACGACATAGCCACCGGGGAACTGGTGAAGAAGGAGGCCGCGGCCCCTTCCTATACCGACGTGTTCGGCCAGGCCATCGTGCGCGAGGCGCGGCAGAACCCGGACATCGTGGCCATCACGGCCGCCATGAAGGACGGCACGGGGCTTGCGCCGTTCGCCGAGGAGTTCCCCGACCGGTTCGTCGATGCCGGCATTGCCGAAGAGCATGCGGTGGGCATGGCCGCCGGCTTGGCGGCGGGCGGCAAGAAGCCGGTCGTGGCCATCTACTCGACGTTTCTGCAGCGCGCCATCGACCAGATGACCATCAACTGCGCCTTGCCGGGGCTCGACGTGGTCTTCGCCATCGACCGCGCCGGGATCGTGGGAGAGGACGGCCCCACACATCACGGCATGTTCGATCTGGCCTACACGCGCATGGTGCCGCATTTGCGGGTGCTGGCTCCTTCGAACGAGGCCGAACTGGCGGGTGCGCTGCACACGGCGCTGGCTCTGGGCGGCCCGTTCGCCATCCGGTATCCGCGCGGGACGGCGGAAGGCGTGCCGGTGCCGGACGAGCCGCCGCTGTTCGAGCCGGGCCGGGCGAACGTGGTGCGTGAAGGCGATGACGTGGCCATCCTCGCGTTCGGGCGCATGGTGTCGCGCGCGGTGGGCGCAGCCGAGCTGCTGGCAGAGCGCGGCGTGCAGGCACGCGTGGTGGACATGCGCTGGGTGAAGCCCTTGGACGTGCAGGCCATCGCTGCGGCCGCGCGCACGAAGCTCGTGGTCACCGTGGAGGGCGGCGTGCTTGCCGGAGGTGTCGGGGAAGGCGTGCTGGCGGAGCTGGCGCGCATGGGCAGTTCCACGCCGGCGCTCACGATGGGCATTCCTGACGAGTTCGTCCCGCAAGGCAAAGCCGACCTGCTGTTGCACGACCTGGGCCTGGACGCACAAGGCATAGCCGCCGCCATAGAGGAGCGCCTGTAGAAGTTGAGCGTGCTGCTCCTCCTCGCCGTTGTGGGAGAGCATGCTGCTTGCCTCACACGGCGTGCCGCCATTTTGAGTCTGGGATAGAGCGCGCTTGATTCGGCGCGTGCTGCTTGGCGCGCGGTTCTCTGCCGAGCGGGGAGGGTTCGATTTTACAGAAACTTGATCTTTCCGTTGCCTTCTCTTGACGATGCTTGGCTATCATGTTCGAGCGCACTTCGTCTTTGCACCCTCTTGAAAGGTTCTGCGTTGCTGACAATCGTCTGTGTGCGAGCCCGCAGCGGGAAGCGGGGCACGCATGGGCTATGACCTGGCGGCGTTTGCCGCTGCATTCGCAAGCGACCCCATCCTGGCGCTCATCGTGATCCTCACCTTGGGAGCAACGGTGGTCAACGGCGCCACCGACGCGCCGAACGCCATCGCCACGGTGGTGGGGACGAAGGCCATGCGGCCTGGCCCTGCCATCGCCATGGCGGCGGTCTGCAACTTCGTCGGCCTGGCCGGCATCACGATGGTGTCGTCGGCAGTCGCGCTTACCATCTTCAAGATGGTCGATTTCGGCGGCGACAACCACGCCGCGCTCGTCGCGCTGGCGGCCGCCATGGTGGCCATCATCGTGTGGGGCGCGGCGGCGTGGTACTTCGGCATCCCTACGTCGCAAAGCCACTCGCTCATCGCGGGCATCACAGGTGCGGCCATCGCCCTGCAGGGAGGCCTGGGCGGCGTGAACGGCGCAGAATGGATGAAGGTGGTGTACGGCCTGGTCATCTCTACCGGCTTGGGATTCGGTACCGGATGGCTGTTCACCCGGATCATCAAGGTGACGTGCCGACGCCTGCACCGCAGGAAGGCGAACGCGTTCTTCAAGTGGGCGCAGATCGCTTCGGGCGCGGGCGTGGCAGTGCTGCACGGCGCCCAGGACGGCCAGAAGTTCCTGTCGCTGTGCATGCTGGGCATCATGATAGCCATGTCGGGCTCGGTGGACGCCGACGTGACGTTCCCGTTCTGGCTCATCATCCTCGTGTCGGCCGTCATGGCGCTTGGCACGGCGGTGGGAGGCAAGAAGATCATCAAGTCCGTGGGCATGAACATGGTGAAGATGGAGCAGTACCAAGGCTTCGCCGCGTGCCTCTCGGCCTGCTTCTGCATCGGCCTGGCCACGTTCACCGGCCTGCCGGTGTCCACCACGCACACCAAGACCACGGCCATCATGGGCGTGGGCGCGGAAAAGAGCTTGCGCTCGGTGAAGTGGGGGCTTGCCGGCCGCATGGTGTTCACCTGGGTGCTCACGTTTCCCGGCTGCGGACTTCTAGCCTTCGCCTTCACTCACCTGTTTCTGGCGTTCTTCTGACGCGAGCCTGTTCGGCGCACGGCGCCGCCGCGCGCCATCATGCGCACGGCGCGCGGCCTGTGGGAAGCCGCCGAGGGAGACGGCATGGGCGGCAATAGGCGACCCGGGCCTGCAGGGCCGGGCGGATCCCCATGTCCCGCCCGGCAGGCCCCAGGCTTCGTGCGCCCATTGAGACGAGGTCAGTCCTCTTCCACGACGTCGGCATCGGGGGCGTTCTTCTTGACGCTTTCGATGCCGTTCTTGCAGGCGTCCTTCGACTTGTACGTTTCCGACGTGGCGATGATCTCGCCGTTGCCTGCCTTCAGCACGAAATGGAATCCCGCCGCGGTCTTCCTGATGACGAACTTGCCCATAATGGCCCCTTTCTCTTTGACGATGGGGCGATCATACTCCAAGCGACCTGGTCGGAGTAGGCCAGGCGCGCGGTTCAAGCAAGGTTTGAACCGCCGTCAGCCCGTGCGCTTTTTCGCTTTCAGTCCACGCGCTTTTCCATGATGAAGTCGTCCATGACGAAGCCGTTGCCGATGTCGGTCTCCACGGCGTCGATGGTCTGGAAGCCTTTGGCGCGGTAAGCGCGGATGGCGAGGTCGTTGTGCTTGTTGACCGTCAGGTACAGCGCGGAGAGCCCGCGCGTGCGGCACAGGTCCTCGTAGAAGCGCACGGTCGCGCTGGCAAACCCGCGTCCGCGCTCCGGTGCGCGCAGGTAGATCTTCGAAACGAAGAAGCGGTTCGTCTCGGGCTCCACATGCCCGCCCGTATAGCCCACGAGGCGCCCGTCCTCGTTGTCGCGCAGAAGCCAGTACTCGTAGGCTGCTTCTGCCATGTCGCGCTCGATGGCCTCAAGGCTCTGGAACTGCTCCACCATGTAGTCGGTCTGGGCTGCGCCGATGAGCGCCGGCCAGTACTCGTGCCATATCTCGTCGGCCAGCGCGGCCAGCCGCATACGGCCGTCGGCCGTCGTGACCGGTTCGAATGAGAGGCCCATGGAGAACCCTTTCTATTTCCTTCCTTCTACACGTGCGTCTCGCGTGCCTTCGCTCGATCGTGGCGGGGCGCGTTTCAACATTGTAACGCGAGGACTTCCCGTTTGTTAAAACGTCTTTTTGAAACCGTTAACTGTCGGGTTTCCCCTCCTGCCTGTGCCGCCGCCCTGGCATCATCGAAGGGTCAAACGGTATGGCGGTTCGATGCGAGGAGGTAGATGACATGTTCGATACAGGCACGACAGGTTTCATGATCGTGTGCGCGATGCTCGTCCTGCTGATGACGCCCGGCTTGGCGTTCTTCTACGGAGGTTTGAGCCGTCGCAAAAACGTGGTGAACACCATGGTCATGGTGTTCACCGTCATTGGCATCGTCGGCGTCACCTGGACGGTGTGCGGATGGTCGTTCGCATACGGCGGCGACGGGTCCGTTCCCTTCTTCGGCGGTTTCGACCAGCTTGGTCTTTTCGGCGCCGTGCAAGGCATGCTGGCCGAGACGGAGGCGGCGCCCGAAGGCGCGGCAGCTTACCCCGGCATCGTCGACGTCGTGTTCCAGATGGCTTTCTGCATGATCACCACGGCCATCGTTACGGGCGCGGTGGCCGGACGCATGAAGTTCGGCGCGGTGTGCGCGTTTCTGACCGTGTGGACCATCGTGGTGTACCCGCCGTTGGCACATATGGTGTGGGGCGGGCAAGGCAGCCTCGTCGGCGACGTCATCGGCGCGCTCGACTTTGCCGGCGGAGACGTCGTGCACATCTCTTCGGGCCTGACCGGCCTTGTCCTCTGCCTCATTGCCGGCAAGCGGCGCGGGTTCGGCTTGGTGAGCTATCGTCCGCACAACGTGCCGTACGTGGCTCTGGGTGCCACGCTTCTGTGGTTCGGCTGGTTCGGGTTCAATGCGGGCTCCGAGTTCGCGGCCGATGGCGTGGCGGCGCTTGCGCTGGTCAACACCGTGGCCGCATCGGGGGCTGCGCTGGTCTCCTGGATGCTGGTGGAGCGCATGCGCATGGGCAAGCCCACGCTTGTGGGCGCGGCCACCGGCCTGGTCGCAGGCCTGGTGGTCATCACGCCGGCCGCCGGCTTCGTGGAGCCGTGGGCGGCCATCGTCATGGGCCTGATGGTTTCTCCCGTCTGCTACCTTGCCATTTCCTTCTGCAAGCGGAAGTTCGGCTACGACGACGCTTTGGACGCTTTTGGCTGTCATTGCGTCGGCGGCGTGGTGGGCGGCATTCTGACAGGTCTGTTCTGCGTTCCCGAGCTTTCGTGGACCGACTTCGGCGGCCTGCTTTACACGGGCGACCCTTCGCTTCTGGCGAGCCAGGTGCTGGGCATCCTGGTCACCGTCGCGTTCGTCGGCGTCGCCGACGTGATCCTGGGCTTCGCCGTCAAGGCGTGCTTCAAAGGCAGCCTGCGTGTGAGCGAGGAAGACGAGGCACAGGGCTTGGACGTTGCGGCGCACGGCGAAAGCGCCTATCCGGCCTACCTTGGTTTGGACTAGGAACGCGCTCCCGACGAGCGAGGATCCTCGCCGATGCAGGCGGGGAAGACGTCCGATGGCAGAAAGGAATTCGGCATGAAGAAGATAACCGCGATCGTCCGCCCCGAAAAGCTGGAGCCGCTCAAGGAGGCGCTGTTCGCCGCCCAGGTGTCGGGCATGACCATTTCGCAGGTACAGGGGTGTGGCAGCCAGCACGGGTGGAAGGAATACTATCGGGGCACCGAGGTGTTGCTGAACATGGTGCCCAAGATAAAGTTCGAAATCGTGGTCGACGACGAAAGGGTGGATGCGCTTGTGGACCTTGTAAGCACCGTGGCGCGCACCGGCGAGGTGGGGGATGGCAAGATCTTCATCTTCCCCGTCGAGCAGGTGATCCGCATCCGCACTGGAGAGCGGGGGACGCACGCCGTATGACGCCTGCGCTCCATCAGGTGCGCACAATTCCGGAGAAACCTCGATATCCAAAACTAAATGATATATAATCCTAATAGATGGTAATTCCGTTTATGGATCCTGCCGTGTCGTCGGGCATATGCCCGACGACACGGTTTTCCGCGCAAAGGAACCGGCTGCCGAAGGCCTGGTTGCTCTCGCCGTTAGGAACCGGCTGCCGAAGGCCTGGTTGCTCTCGCCGTGATTGTCCGAAAATGACGGTTCGAGGGCGGGTTGAAAGGAGCGAATCGCATGAGCGTTACGACGAACGCCAACGACACGACGCGCGCAGCGACGCGCAACACCATACAGCGCGCCCTGGTTCTGGAGGCAGTGCGGTCGTTGCACAACCACCCCACGTCGGCCGACGTGTACGAAGTGGTGCGCGAGCGGCATCCGAACATCTCGCGGGCCACCGTCTACCGCAACCTGGGCGTCCTCGCCAGCCGCGGCGACGTGCTGCGCGTGGAGGTGCCCAACGGCGCCGACCGCTACGACTTCTTCAACGAGCCCCACTATCATGCTCTCTGCCGCAGCTGCGGCCAGGTGTCCGACGTGGACATGCCCTATCAGAATGATCTGGCCGACCAGGTCCGGGACGCGCAGGGCTTCGCCATCGACGGGCATCAGATCATCTTCGAAGGGCTGTGCCCTTCCTGCCAGAAGCGCTGAGCCTTGTTCCTGCCAGGAATGCCGAGCCGCCAAGTTGTAGTATGATGGTCGGCGATGCATCGAATCGGTCTGCCAGGCCGACGGTGAAACGGCATAGTGCGCGCGATCGCCAAAGGGGGCCCGTCAGAAGCACGGCCGGTTCAGGCTCACGTCATGTTGTCGAGTGAGGGATGTCCGCCATGAACGATCGAGGGGACGAGCAAACCGCTTCGAACGCGGCCGCAGCAACGAAATCGCAGGCCCTGATGCAGTTCCACGCCACCGACGAGGATGATGCCACAAGGCGCGAAGCCCCGGGCGCCACCGCTCCCGCCATCGTCCAAAGCGAGAATGCCTTGCAGCGCGCGTTCGAACGCGAGTTGGAAGACCGTATGACCGAGGCGCTGGATGCGGGCGAGTTCGTCATCCACCTGCAGCCTAAGCTGGATCTGCGCAAGGGACAGATAGCCGGCGCCGAGGCGCTCGTGCGGTGGCGCGACCCGCGCGTCGGCCTGCGTTTGCCGGGCGCCTTCCTTCCCCTGTTCGAAAAGAACGGGTTCATCGTCGATTTGGACCGGTTCGTGTTCGAACAGGTGTGCGCTCTGCTCCATGCGTGGTCGGTGGCCGGCGTGCATCCGGTTCCCGTGTCGGTCAATCTTTCGCGGACGAACCTGCTCGACCTGACGTTTCTCCAGGGGTTCGAGCGGATACGCGAGCTGTACGGCGTGCTGCCCTCCTTCTTGGAGTTCGAGTTGGCCGAGGCGTTCGTGTTCGAGGAACCCCGGGCGTTCTTCGCGGCCGTCGACCGGATGCATCGTGCGGGATACGCGTGTTCCTTGGACAACTTCGGCGGCTGCCGCCGGTCTCTCGAGATCATGGAAGGACTCGAAGTCGACGCGCTCAAGCTCAACCGCGCGTTCTTCGGCGGGCCCTACATCGACCCCGCCCGTGAGACGGGCCTGGTGGCGTCCGTCCTGAATCGTGCGCGCGAGCTGCACATGGGAACGGTGGCCGAAGGCGTGGAGACCGAGGAGCAGCGGGGGTTCCTTGCCGACGTGGGATGCGAGCTGATGCAGGGCTACCTGTTCTCGCCTCCGGTCTCGGTGGCAGACTTCGAACGGATGCTGTTCGGCCGGGAGGTGGCTGCGGCGCCTTCGTTCTCGGCCTGATGCCGGTGCGCGAAAATATCATGGCGTGCGCAAAATTCACATGGCCGCTCGAATGCGGCGTGCTATACTAATCCAGCTTGTAGGAAAACCTATGGGCGCACGTAATGTTGGCCCCCGAGACATGTTTGTTGCACGGCTGGAGAGACGCACGTTTCTCACTCAGGCGAACATGGTGAATGTAGCAATCAATCATGACGAAGGGTCCCCGGATTTTAGGTTTCGAAAGGGGTCCGTTTTGACCGAAATCAAGAACACATCCGTCATCGACTTCTCCGACATCTCGGACGAGCAAATGAACGAGATGATCGACGGCACGCTGACCGACTTTGACGAGGGCGACCTCGTTGACGGCGTGGTCGTCAAGCTGGAGCACGACGAAGTGCTGGTGGACATCGGGTTCAAGAGCGAAGGCGTCATTCCTTCGCGCGAGCTGTCCATCCGCAAGGACGCTGACCCGGCCGACATCGTCAGCTTGGGCGAGAAGATCGAGGCCTTGGTGCTCCAGAAGGAGGACAAGGACGGGCGTCTCATCCTTTCGAAGAAGCGTGCGGAATACGAGCGCGCATGGATTCGCGTCGAAGAGAAGTTCAAGGCCGGCGAAGTGGTCACCGGCGAAGTCATCGAAGTGGTCAAGGGCGGCCTCATCCTGGACATCGGCCTGCGCGGCTTCCTGCCGGCGTCGCTGGTGGACCTCCGCCGCGTGAAGGACCTGGACATGTACCTGGGCACCGAGATCGAGGCCCGCGTCATCGAAATGGACCGCAACCGCAACAACGTCGTGCTGTCGCGCCGCGTGCTGCTTGAAGAAGGCCGCAAGAACGAGCGTGCGGAAATCCTGTCCAAGCTTTCGAAGGGCATGCGCCTCAAGGGCACGGTTTCCTCCATCGTGGACTTCGGCGCGTTCGTCGACCTGGGCGGCATCGACGGCCTGGTGCACATCTCCGAGCTGTCTTGGAACCACGTGAACCATCCTTCCGAGGTCGTCAAGGTGGGCGACGAGGTGGAGGTCGAGGTCCTGGACGTCGACCTGCAGCGCGAGCGCATCTCGCTGGGCCTCAAGCAGACGACGGAAGACCCGTGGATCAAGCTGGTGGAAAGCTACCCGGTGGGCTCCATCGTGGACGGCAAGGTGACCAAGATCGTGCCGTTCGGCGCGTTCGTGGAGCTGGGCAACAGCATCGAGGGCCTGGTGCACATC
>CAJFVW010000228.1 GCA_904420575.1 uncultured Gordonibacter sp. | reverse complement strand
TCTCACCCACGGCGCGCCCCGCCTCCGCGGTCGTGGCGCACCACCTCGAAGCGCTCCAGCCGCACGTCGTCGTCCGCCGGGTCGATGCCCGCCTTGCGCTTGGCGATGGCGAGCTGCTGTTCCACCGTGTCCACGCCCTCCAGGTTCGGCAGCAGAAGGCCGCGGCGGTACCCCTGGGCCACGATGACGCCGTAGCGTACAGGGTCCAGCTCCGCCGGCGAGTCGACGGGCTCGGGCGGGAACAGCACGTCCACCGAGTAAGCCAGCGCGTCCAGCTCGTCCGGGCGCACCGGCGGGAAGCGTGGGTCCTCGCTGGCCGCCGCCACGCCGTTGCGGACGATCTCGTCGGCCACGCTGCCCGTGACCGGGCTGATGGTGCCGATGCAGCCGCGCAGCTCGCCGTCTTCGTGCAGCGACACGAACACGCCGGCGCGCGCCTGGACGAGCTCGGGCGGCAGCCCGGCGGGGCGCTCGATCGTGCGGCCCGTGCGCACGAACCCCTCCACCGAGGCGCGGGCGAGCGCCACGTACGGATCCGCGCCCAGCTCGAAGGCCGCCAGGTCGTCCTGCGCCTCGTCCACGTCCTGCTCGCGGTCGACGCCCGAGGCCACGGCGGCGTCGCCTTCCTCGCCCTCCACCTCGAAGGCGGCCACGGCGTACCCCACGCCGAACGGGCCCTCGTAGCTCAGAAGCTCGTGCGTGAACGGCACGCCCTCCAGAACGCCGGCCATGATCTGGAACGAACCCAGCCCGCATTCGGCGGCCGCCTGGAGAAACGCCTCGTCGAAGCGGAAGAGCCCTTCCAGGTCGCCCGCGTCCAGAAGCGCCACCAGGTCGTGGTCGAACACGGGGCCTTCCGCCGCATAGCCGTAGGGGCCCTCGGCCAGAAGCTTGTGGGACAGGTCTCCGCTCGCGAGGAACACGCACGTGCGGCCCAGGTCGCGGGCGGCCTCCGCCACGCACCGCCCCACGGCGCGGTGGTCGGCCGCCGAGAGGCCGGAAAGGCCGATGCGCACCAGGCGGTAGCCGCCGTAGAGCTGGTTCACGAAATGCAGCGGCACGAACGTGCCGTGGTCCAGGTCCCCGTCGTGCATGCCGCTGCCGCAGATGGGGACTGCATGCTTGCGCGCGCACGCGCTCACCGCAGCAGCGAACTCGGAATCGTAGGGCACGTTCATGGCTTCCTCCACGGCGCCGAAGGAGCGCATGTCGCCGTGGGCGGCATCGCCCGTTGACACGTGGAAGCAGTCGCGGAAGGCCGGCGCATGCGGCGAAGAGACCACGATGGTGTCGGGCGCATGGGCCGCGACGCGGCGGGCGACCTCGCGATAGGCGTCGAGGGTGTCCTGGACGGCGCACTCCTGGCCGCGTCCGACGGCGGGCACGGCGAGCGGCGGATGCGGAACGACGTAGGCGGCCACGATGCTCATGGGCGGCTCCTTTCGCGAGAGTGGCGTTCGGCCTATTGTAGCACCCGGCCGGCGAGGGGTCTTACCGCCCGGCAAAGGGCAAGGAAACGGTTACCGCCCGCCGCGCAGGGCGCGCAGCCCCCGCTGCCCGACGCGCACGGCCTCCGACGCCCACGACGCGCGGCCCCTGCCACCGCCCGCCAACGCCCAAGGCGCACCCTGCGCCGCCCGGCGCGGCGCGGCCCTCCCCTGCGGCCGCCCTACCCTTCTATCTTCACGTCGCGCTTGAGCGCGAAGCGCATCACCACGTAGTAAACGATGCCGACGGCCATCCATATGCCGCCCAGGATCTTCGCCTGGATGTCGAGCCCCAGCCACGTGAAGCCGATGACCGCCAGGCCGCACAGAGGCACCAGCAGATGCGCCACCCAGCGCCGGTCGCGCTTCTTCACGATGAAGTAGCCGATGACGGTCACGTGCAGCATCAGAAACGCCGTGAGCGCGCCGAAGTTCACGAAGAGCGAGATGGTGTCGGTGCCCAGCTGCCCGAACGTCAGCACCAGCACGAGGGAGAGCGCCCCCACGAACAGCGACGCGACGTAAGGCGTCTTGTACTTGGGACTCACCTTCGCCAGCACGTGGGGCAGCGTGCGGTCGCGCCCCATGGCGAACAGGATGCGCGACACCGCCGTCTGCGCGGCCAAGGCCGTGAAGATGCCCCAGGCAAGGGCCGTGGCCACCGCGCACACCACGTAGAGCCACCGCCCGCCCACCACTTGCGCCACCAGATAGAACGCGTTGCCCTCGTCGTTCGCGAACACGGCGCCGTCGGGGCTGATGCAGGCAGCGAGGTAGGTCTGCAGCACGAACAGCGATCCCACGATGGCGAGCGAGGCCATCATGGCGCGCCCCGGCCCCCGCCGGCCGTCCTTGGCTTCCTCGGAAAGCGTGGCGATGCCGTCGAAGCCCAGAAACGAGAGCACGCCCAGGGACACTGCACTCATGACCAGCTTCGGGTCGAACGTGGCGGGGTTGTACACGGGATCCAGCGTGAAGCCGCGCGAGGCGGGATCGGTCAGCAGCCAGCGAATGCCCAACACCACGAACACGGCCAAAACCAGCAGTTCCAGCACCAAGGCCACGCGGTTCACGATGTCGGTGAGCGCGATGCCGCGCACGTTCACGAACGTGACCGCCGCCACGAACGCCACCGCGAACGCCCACGGAGGCACCTCCGGCACCAGGCTGGACAGCGCGGTGGAGGCCACCACGTACATGAGCAGCGGGATGAGCAGATAGTCCAGAAGCAGCGTCCATCCGGTCACGAAGCCCACGCCTGACCCCAGGCCGCGCGACGTGTAGGCGTACACCGATCCGGACACCGGCCACTCGCGGATGAGCATGCCGTAGGAGAGCGCCGTGAACACCATGGCCAGCGTGCCTACCAGGTACACGAGCGCCGGCATGCCTCCCGACTCGTCGAACACGCCGCCATAGATGCCGAACGGCGCGATGGGCACCATGAAGATGAGCCCGTAGACGATCATGTCGGGCACCGAAAGCACGCGCTTGAGCTGCTGCTTGTAGCCCTGCTTGCCAAGCGCCGCCTTCGACTGCGCGTCCTGCTGCGCGTTCTTTTCGGCCTGGACCTGCCTGCGGGCTTCGCGGTGCGTCGACGCGGTTTCGCCTTGAGTGTCTTTGGCCATGCGCACGGCTCCTTCCGAAGTGGATCGCTGCGTGCACGCGAGCGCACGCCGTCCGACCCACTCTAGCCGCAGGGGCGGCCGGGGGAAAGGCGCCTGAAAGCCATCGTTTCCCATCCGTAGCGCCCCTGAAACGCGCCCGTTCGGCCGCAGGTGCGGAAGGCATTCCAAAACGGGCCGAAACGCTATAGGTTCAAAGCCCCCAGGAGGCCCGCGAGCAGAACGCACAGAACGAAGCACCCCAGGACGATGGCCGCTTCGACGAGCAGCTTGGGTTGACGCATGCGAGGGAACAGGCGGCGCAGCGGACGGCGGTCCCGCAAGAAGAAGAACGATGGCAAGAAGAAGAAAAAGACCACGTCCGCAGTGCCGAAGGCGCGATAGGCCAGCGATTCCGACGCCAGGCTGGATCCCGGTTCCGGGTCGAAGACCAAGGACGCCCCCACGGCCACGAACAGCACGACGAGGGAAGCGAGCACCAGGTCCCACACGACGCCCAGCCAGAGCGGGATGCGCGAGAGCAGGTCCGCCGGCAGGGAAAGGAGCCGCCGTGCAGGCGTGGAGCGCCCGCCCGACACGCGCCAGGCGGAGGAAGACGGGGGCAGCGGCGTCGGCATCGAAAGCCCTTGGCGCGCAGCCCCTTCCGCAACGCCCGTCGGCCTCCCCGAGGGCCAAGGTCCGGCATCGGGCGCGCCTTCCAGGGCGACCGCGCGGCCTGCCGCGTCGGCGGGCGGCAGGCATGCGGAACCTGCGGCCCCGTGCGGCAAGGGGGCGCGTCCCGCCACGCCGCCTTGCGCCAAAAGGAACGCCTGCTTCATGTCCGCCGCGCTGGCGTAGCGGTTCTGCGGGTCGAAGGCGGCAGCCTTCGCTATCACCTGGCGAAACGGTTCCGGTATGCGCGGATCGGCAAAGCCGGCCGCGCGGGCCTTCGCATCGGGAGTGCGCTCCGTCAGGCAGAAGTACAGAAGCATCCCGAGCGCGTACACGTCCGAACGCACGTCGGTCTGCCCGAAGCCGAACTGCTCGGGAGGCGCATAGGCACGCGTGCCGAAGTGGCGGGTGTCCTCGCTTGCCTCCTCGCGGTAGGCGCGCGCGATGCCGAAGTCGATGATGGTCATGCTGTCGCGCGACAACATGACGTTGGACGGCTTGAGGTCGCGGTGGATGAGCGGAACGTCGAACCCTCCGTGGAGCTCGGCGACCGCGTCGCAGAGCCGGGGAAACACGTCGCAGGCCAGCGCGAGGGAGGGGTCGCAGCGGTAGACCACGTCCGCCAGCGTCTCGCCGCCCACGTGCTCCATGACCACCACCAGGCTGTCGCCGGCGTGGTAGCAGTCGAACACGCGCGGCAGGTAGCGAAACCGCCTGCCGGCGCTCTGGGCGGCGCACAGGCGCTCGTAGGCGGCGCCCGTCCCCGATTCGCGGCTGATGCGCTTGCGCACGAACGGCCCCATCTCGGCGCCGTTCGACCCTTGGAAGTACACCCGCTCGGTCGTCTCGTAGGGGCCTTCCTTCAACACGGCATCGACGCGATAGCATTCGTCGCGTGCAAGGGCGTTGAGGTGTTCGGCGAGTTCGTCAGGCATGATGTTTCATGGTAGCAGATGCGGAAAGGCGTGCAGGGGACGTTCGGGGAAAGACCGCGCGAAGGCCGCCGGCCCCGGCGCCGCGCCGCTTCGGCCTTTGCGCCTTCAGCAGATGGTCTCTTCGCCGAAGCGGTACAGCTCTTCGTCGGCCTTCTGCAGCTTGTAGCCGTGATCCAGGCAGAAGATGATGATGGCGTCGCGGCGGTTCTTGCAGTACAGCTCGTTCGTGCCGGCAGCCTGCAACAGGCGGTTCGTTTCCTTGAACGTCAGCTCCATGGCGAAAGCCAGCTGCAGCACCTTGTTGCGCGACGCGCCGCGCTGTCCCATGAATATCTGGTACCCGAACGTGTCGTTGATCCCCGCCGCGCGCACGACCGCCGACCGCTCGAGTCCCTTCTCGTCGAGCTGTTGCTGCAGGTAGTCCGACAGGCTGCGTTTCTGGATGCGATGTTCCTCGCAAAACGACTTGACGTCGGGCGCGGAAAGCAGTTCTTGCAGCAATTCTTCTGTCAAAGGCTCTTCCATGCGTCTCTTTCTCTTCCGAACCACGTGGTCTCCCAACATTATCCGATACCCTGCCATCAGTCGCAAACCGACTGTCGCCGCATCTGCAAATGTCGCAATCATGCTAGTCAAACGAGCACTCCTTTTCATTAGCTGAAAGCTAATGGCCTTCTCCCACATGAAAGCCTGAAACTCCCGCAAAACCCCCGCAGTCCGCTCGCCCGGGTTTTAGCTGGCAGCTAATGAAACCGATCGGGCTTCCTGCCTATTATGGGAGCGGGGCCGAACGAACATCCCTCTTTTATCATTTCCCGCTTTCGGAAAGGAACGACATGGAAAAATGCAGCGCATGCGGTGCGCCTTTGAGCGAGGGGGTCTGTCCCTATTGCGGGGCCGGGCGGCAGCAGGCGGCAGTCGACGGCATGGGCAACACAGGCTCCCAGCCCCAGGTGGTCGTCAACAACATCGGCGTGCAGCCCGGTCAAGGGATCGACGTGCCGCCCAAGAACAAGTGGGTCGCCTTCCTTCTCTGCCTGCTCCTTGGCTATCTGGGAGCCCATTACTTCTACGTGGGAAAGATCGGGATGGGCATCCTTTACCTTCTCACCCTCGGGTTGGCCGGAATCGGCTGGATAGTGGACATCGTGCGCATTCTCCTCGATTCGTTCCACGACAAATACGGCCGCAAGCTTCAGGCGTGATCGCATGGGATTGCTTGACTCGCTGCGAGGCCAGTTCGTCGACGTCATCGAGCACGTGGACGACGAAGGAACGACGCTGGTCACGAAATACGAACGACCCGGCGACGAGATAAAGCAAGGGTCGCAGGTCATCGTGCGCGAAGGCCAATGCGCCGTTTTCATGAAGGGCGGCGCGCTCGCAGACATCATGGGCCCGGGAACGTTCACGCTGACGACGGAGAACCTGCCCCTGCTCTCGACGCTTGCCGCATTCAAGCACGCGTTCAATTCGCCCGTCAAGGCCGACCTGTATTTCGTCAACACGCGGCAGTTCGTCGACAATGCCTGGGGCACGCGCAATCCGATCATGATGCGCGACCCCGACCTGGGCATGATCCGGGTGCGTGCCTTCGGCCGTTTCGCGTTCCGCATCGAAGACGTCGTTCAGTTCTCGCGCGAAGTGCTTGCCGCTCGCAAGCTGTTCTCGACGACGGACATCGTTTCGTATCTCGCGAGCATCATCGGCGAAAGCGTCGCGACGACTCTCGCGAAATCCGGCGTGTCGGCGCTGGATTTCGCGATGGGCTATCGCGAGCACGGAGCCCGGGTGGCCGAAGAGGCCAGCAGGACGTCTTCGTCCTTCGGCATCCGGTTCACGAACGTCGTCGTTGAGAACGCCTCCCTTCCCGACGAAGTGGAGCAGCTTATCGACGAGCAGTCCGGCATCGCCCTCGCGCGCAAGGACATGGCTTCGTTCCTGGAATACCAGAACGCCCGCGCCTTGCGCGATGCGGCGAAGCAGGAAGGCGGCCTTGCGGGATTGGGCGCAGGCGCCGCCCTTGGGGGGATCATGGCGGAACGCGTTTCCTCCGCAAGCCCTCCATCTGCGCAAAAAGCGGACGAACATGCAGACACCGCCCAGATCGCCCAGGCTTTGCGCGAGCTCAAAGCGCTCGTCGACGAAGGAATCCTGTCGCAAGCGGAATTCGAGGCAAAGAAGAAGCATCTTCTGGGACTCTGACCCACCGAAGCGACCGCATCGTCTTGATCAGGAAAGGAACCGCATCATGGCAAAGAAGGCAGAATCGACGTCCCAAAACCTCAACGGCGCGCATGCCGAGCCGTATTACCCACCCACCACCTCGGCCAGCCCTTCCCCATCGCCCGAACAGCCACCGAAAAAGCCGATGCCCAAATGGGTCAAGATCGTCGCCATCGTCTTCGTGGTGCTCGTCCTCATCGGCGCCGCGTCCACGTGCGGCAAGAAGGACGACACGGGGAGCGCCGCATCGAGCACTCCCACGAAGTCGGAAGTCAAGAAGACCGACGATTCCTCGAAGGCAACCAAAGACGAGCCCAAGGCCCCCGTCGTTCCCGAAAAGACAGAGGAGGAGAAAGCGGCCGAAGCACGCGCACAGGCAAAGGCAGACGCAACGGTTTCCAGCGGCACCTACAAGGTCGGCTCCGAGATTCCCGCAGGCCAGTACTACCTCGTGGGTTCCGGCTATTTCGCCATACTGAAGGACAGCTCGGGAACGCTTGACGCCATCATCGCCAACGACAACTTCTCCGGCAACTCCATCGTCGACCTGGCGGACGGCCAGTATTTCGAGCTCAAGGGCGCCAGCATGTACCCCATCGAGTTCTACGACCCGATCGAGAAAACCGAATTCAAGGATGGCATGTACCGCGTCGGCATCGACATGCCGGCCGGCGAGTACAAGGTGACCTCGTCTTCGGGATACGGGTACATCGAAGTCACCTCCGACGCGAGCCATACGCTCGGCGCCATCATCACGAACGACCTCGTAGAGGACAGCACGTACCAGACCGTGAGCGAAGGACAGTACGTCAAGCTCTCGGAAGTCACGGCCACGCTGGCGTAAGCCGCCCCTGCAGCACGAGGGCCGACGGCTCCCGCAGGCGCATGCGGGAGCCGTCGGCCCTTTCATGCGACCGCGCCGCGACGGCAGGGGTTCCGCCCGCGCGTGCAGGCGGAATCCGGAGGGCATAGCAGGAGGGCGACCCTGTCCGCGCGGAGAGGCAGCCCTAGAAATCCACCGTGTCGGGATCGAGGCCGCTTTGGCCGAGCGGGTCCAGCCCGTCGATGCGCTGCAGGTCCTCGTCGGTGATGTCGAACCAGAAGACGCGCGCGTTTTCCGATATGCGGCCCGCATCGGTCGACTTCGGCAGAGGAATGGCACGGCGCTGCAGGCACCAGCGCAGGCACAGCTGCGCCGTCGTGCAGCCATAGCTGGCTGCGATGTCGATCAGCAGCTGGTTTTCGAGCACGCGTCCGCTCCCGAGCGGCGACCACGCCTCCACCACGATGTCGTTGCGGTCGCAGAACTCGCGTGTGGCCTTCTGGTTGCAGCCCGGATGCAGCTCTACCTGGTTCACCATGGGAAGGATCTCGGCCTTGTCCATGAGGGGTTCCAGATGGTGCGGCTTGAAGTTGCTCACGCCGATGGCGCGCACCTTGCCGTCCACGTAGAGCGTCTCCAGCGCTCGCCAGGTGTCCGCGTTCGTCTGCTGCCACTGCCCTTCGGGGCCCTGGGCCGCCGGCCAATGGACAAGGTAGAGGTCCACGTAGTCCAGATGCAGCTTCTTGCGCGACTCTTCGAACGCCTTCAGCGTGGCGTCGTAGCCGCGGTCGGTGTTCCACACCTTCGTGGTGACGAACAGCTCCTCGCGCGGTATGCCGGCCACGGCGAGCGCCTTGCCCACCGTCGCCTCGTTGTCGTAGGCCGCCGCCGTGTCGATGTGGCGGTACCCGTCGGCCAGCGCCTGGTGCAGCGCGTCGAGCCCCACTTCCCCGTCAGGCATCTTCCAGGTACCGAATCCCACGCAGGGTATCCCGTAGCCGTTGCGCAGCGTAATGCGGTCCTGCACGCTTTCCAAATGAGCCATGTCGGCCTCCTTATCGCTTCGGTTTCCCCCATTATAGGACGGCGCCCTTCGCATGAGGGACCGCCCGCCAACCGTTGCGAAACAGTGAACGGGAAGGGCGGCCGAGGGGAAAGCCGCGGGCAGGCGGCCTTGCGGCCACAGGGAAATGCTCTTGCGGGCAGGCGGCCGCGGAAAGAGTGATTCATATCGGCGGTTTTCGTGCATTTTTGCGGCGATCGCCGTGCAACAGGAACACGCCGGGCGCAGTGGCGCATGCGTGTGCTTCGACCTGCCGCAGGTTTACCGCACACCGGACACCCTCAGCGGACCGGCACGTGGGACACGCTGCCCGGACAGAGCGGAGGGGCGCCCGCAGGCGCCCCTCGTCAGTCCTCGATGCCGTCGTTCGTGCGGATGAGCTTGCGCTTGATCTTGCCGCCGATGGTCTTCGGCAGCTCGTCGGTGAACTCGACGATGCGCGGGTACTTGTAGGGCGCGGTCGTCTTCTTCAC
>CAJFVW010000227.1 GCA_904420575.1 uncultured Gordonibacter sp. | reverse complement strand
TGGAAGGTTAGGTCGAACGAGGCCACGGCCAACATGTCGTCGAGGGGGAGGTACCAATAGGTGCCCTCGCCCCAGCGCGGGTCGATGACCCAGCCGTGTCCGCAGCTGCGTTCGCCGCCACCCTCGAAGGGAATGCCGTGCATGTCGGTGATCTGGGGAATGAAGATGTCTTCGATGTGCGCCTTCCGGTCGGCGGCGTTCTTCGCAAGCGTGTTGGCGATGGGCACGGCTTCGTCCTTCCTCTTCTTTCTTATGCCTTCCTCTGTTCCCTGGTGGGGCCGCGCATGGAAACGGGCCCCATATGGAGGCGGGCCGCACATGGGGGCGGGCCGTACGAAAGCGCGGTCCCGCATCAAGGCGGGGTCGCGCGCGAAAGCCTGCCTGCTTTCCACAGGTCCTCTGTCCTCTTGGCGTTCGTCGCGGTCTCATGTGGCGGCGCATTTCGGCGCGTTTGCAGCGAATTTCGGCGAAATCGCCGCTTTGTGCGTTTCTCCGGGGAAAAATCGGAGGCGCCGCTAATATGTTAGCCTCGGCTAATGGTAAGCCTTGGCTTACAAAAATGCAAGGAAAGGCGGGACATGGAAGGTTGCACAATGCGGAAGCCGCCCGTCTCTCGTAGGGCGGCGCTTGCTGCAGGGTCGGCTCGCGGCATGGGCACGGCAGGCGGCGCGGCAGCCGTCCGCGGCATAGGTGCGGCGTACAACGTGGCAGCTGCCGACGGTGCGGACGTGGCTTGCAGTGCAGAAAGGCCAGGCAGTGTGGGGACGGCCTGCGACACGGATGCGGCCGGCCTCACGGGCGCCGGCAACGGCGGGCGTCGGCGGATAGATCCGCGCGTCTCGCTTGCCGTGCTGCTGCTCCTGAATGCGACGGCGTTCGCTCCCAAGCTGGTGGGAGTCCAGGTGCTGATGGTGGCGCTTCTGGCCGGTGCATGCGCGTGGTGCGGGCGGGCGCGGGCGGCTTTCCGGTGGTGCGTGGCGTATGCGGCGATCATGGCGGTGGCAGGGCTCTTGATGCTGAC
The DNA here is from genome assembly GCA_904420575.1 of uncultured Gordonibacter sp. Lineage (GTDB taxonomy): Bacteria > Actinomycetota > Coriobacteriia > Coriobacteriales > Eggerthellaceae > CAJFUR01. The sequence continues at coordinate 1,779 of CAJFVW010000227.1, read as the reverse complement.
GCCCCAGACGGTGTCCGCCTCGTTCGCCACGATGGCGGTGCTTGCACGCTGCATCTTCTGCGTCGGCATGTTCGCGTCGAACATGATCGCCACCACGCGCGTGGGCGAGATGGCATGCGCGCTGCAGTGGCTGCACGTCCCGAAGCACGGTGTCATCGCCGTCTGCGTGGCACTGCGATTCTTCCCCACCTTGTCGCAGGAGTTCGCCTCGGTGATGGACGCCCTGCGTGTGCGGGGCATGCCCCTGACGATGGCGTCGGTCGCTCGGCACCCGATGCGCACGTTGGAGCGCGTGCTGGTTCCCGTGATGAGCCGCCTTGCCATCGTGGCCGACGAGCTGTCCAACGCCGCCATGGCGCGCGGCATGGATTCCGCCTGCAGGCGCACGTCGTACTACCGCTTGCGCATGAATGCGATGGACTGGTTTCTGCTGGCGGCCTTCGCGGCCTTGGCCGCGTACCTGCTGTATTCGGGGACGGTGGTTGCCTGATGGGCGCGGTCATCCAGCTGAAAGGGGCGGGGTTCCGCTACGCGTCGGCCGATTCCGGCGCGGTGGGCGACATTGCGGTGAACGACATCGACCTTGCGGTGGGCGCCGGCGAAGTGGTGGTGGTCACGGGGCCGTCGGGCTGTGGGAAGACAACGCTCGCGCGCATGGTTAACGGCCTCGTTCCGGCAATGTATGCAGGCGAGACGGCGGGATCGGTTCTTGTGGCGGGCGTTCCCATGGAAAAGTGGGAGCTGGACGGGCTTGCGCGGACGGTGGGCAGCGTGTTCCAGAACCCGCGCACCCAGTTCTTCAACCTGGACACCACGTCCGAGATCGCGTTCGGTTGCGAGAACGCGGGGCTTCCCTGCGACGACATCCGTGCCCGCGTGAACGGCGCGGCTCGCATGCTTTCCATTGAGGGGCTGCTTGACCGCGACATCCGGGCGCTTTCGGGAGGGCAGAAGCAGCTGGTGGCCATGGCCTCGGCGTGCGCGATGCGCCCGGCGGCCTACGTGCTCGACGAACCGACGGCTGCCTTGGATGTGGACGCGATGCTGCGCCTGCGCGATGCGGTCGCACGTCTGAAGCGTTCCGGTGCCGCCGTGCTGATCGCGGAGCACCGCCTCTGGTGGCTCCGGGGCGTGGCCGACCGCGTGGTACTCATGCAGGGCGGGCGCGTCGTGTCCGACATGGAGGCCGGGGAGTTCGGCGGGCTTTCGGACGAAGACCGGCGGCGGCTGGGCGTGCGTGCATGGGACGTTGTCGACGTTGCGCTGCCCGGGCGCGTGCGGCCGGACGCGGGGGCCGTGGCGCTTTCGGCCCATGGTGTCACGGCGGGCTATGGCAGGCGCGCGCCTTGCGTCGCGCATGCCGACTTCCAGGCGCATGCCGGGCGCGTGGTGGCGCTGATCGGGCGCAACGGTGCCGGCAAGACGACGCTTTCGCGCGTGTTCGCCGGACTGCACCGTGAAACGGCGGGACAGGTGGAAGTCTGTGGAGCGCCGTTGCCTGCGCGCGAGCGCGCCGGACGCGTGTACCTGGGCATGCAGGAAAGCGGCTACCAGCTGTTCAGCGACACGGTGGCGGGCGAGCTGGAAAGCGCGGTGCGTGTCCGCGACGCTGCGTCGCGCGCGGACGCCAAGCTGCGGGCGGATGCGCACGCCGACCTGCAGGCGGACGTGTCCGGCGAGGTCGCGGCTGCTTTGGACGACTTCGGCCTGGTGGACGTGCGGGAACGCCATCCGCTTTCGCTTTCGGGCGGGCAGCGGCAGCGCGTGGCCATTGCGGCA
>CAJFVW010000226.1 GCA_904420575.1 uncultured Gordonibacter sp. | reverse complement strand
GCTGTCGAAGTACGGCACCGTCACCTACAAGCGCATCTACGGCGACTGGACGCTCACGCTCCACGCCAAATGGAAGGACGCGCTGCTGGAGAACTCCATCACGCCTATCCAGCAGTTCGGCTACACGCAGGGCAAGAACGCCACCGACTCGGCCATGATCATCGACGCGATGGACATCCTGTACACGCGCTCGGTGGAGGGGTTCTGCATCGTGTCGAGCGACAGCGACTTCACGCGCCTCGCGAGCCGCATCCGCGAGAGCGGCCTCACGGTCATCGGCATGGGGGAGAAGAAGACCCCCGTGCCGTTCCGCAAGGCGTGCGACATCTTCACGACCCTCGAACTGCTGTTGCCCGCCGCCCAGAACAGCAACGGCAAGGCGAACGGGCGCGGCAAGGGCAAGCCCGAGCAGGGCGGCCAGGCGGCGGCAGGCCAGAACACGGGGCCGTCCATCGATGAGATCGAGCGGGCCGTGGTGAACATCATCACCGACAACCTGAACAACGGCAAGTCGACGGGCCTGGGCGAGGTGGGCAGCCGCCTGCTCAAGCGCTATCCCGACTTCGACGTGCGCAGCTACGGCACGAACCAGCTGAAGAAGCTGCTCGACGAGTTCGACGGCATCGTCATCACGAAGGACGGCAGCTCCGTGACGGTGGAGCTCGCCGAGGACAAGGCCCCCGCCGCCGAAGCGGCGTCAAAGGGCACCGTGCCGGAGGACGCCGAGGGGTCGGAGGCGGCGACCGTGGCCGCGCCCGAGCCGTCCGAGGCGAAGGCGGAGGAACCGCCGGCGGCGCAGGAAGCGCCCGCACCGGTACCGGACGACGCGTCGGGCGACTCCGAAGGCGCGGAACGTGCCGGGAGCGTGGAGAAGAAGCTGCGCCGTTCGACGCGCGTGGGTTCGAGCAGGAACGCGAAGGGCAGGCGTGGCGCCTTGCGCGATGCCGACGCTGCGAGCCAGGCAAAGGAAGCCGCCGAAGGGCCTGCCGACATGCCGGGCGCTCCCGCTGCCGAAGAGCCGGCAGAGCCCTCGCCCGAGAGGCCGGAAGCCGCGGCGTCCGAGCCCGAGGCGGCGCCTATGCCGGAGACGCCGGAATCCGTCAAGGCTGCCGAGCCGGCGCAGCCGGTCGTAGAGGACAACCGGCCGGGCCGGGCCCGTCGGCGCGCGGCGGCGGAGCGCAAGGCCCCGTCGAGCCGCGGTCAGGCGCAGCCTCGGCCGCAGGCGCGCGAGGCCGAGCAGGAAGGGCAGCCCAAGGGGGAGGCGCAGCCTCAGAAGCCGAAGCAGCCGCGCAAGGCCAAGCAGGCTCGGAAACCCGCACAGGCCCAAGCGGCGCAACCCGCGAAGGACGAGCAGCCTGCCAAAGCGCCGCAACCTGCGAAAGACGAGCAGCCTTCACGTGGGCAGGTTGAGGAATCCCCGAAGGGTGCGGCCGACCCCCAGGCGTACGTGTGCCAGCTGGTGGCCGAGGCCGGGCCCGCCGGCGTGGAACTTTCCGCGCTTGGCAAGCGCGTGCGTGCCCGCTATCGCACCTTCAAGCTGCGTGACCTGGGCTACTCGCAGTTCAAGTCGTACGTGGCCGATCTCGAGGGCATTGCGGTCGAGCGGCGCGGCGACAAGCTGCACGCCGTCGCGCGGGACTAGGGGCCCGCGATCCGCACCATTTCCCGTGCCGCCGGCTCCCCGCCTTCGTGGAGGAGCCGGCGGCACGCCGCTTAGGCGAGCTCGTCCTCGCCGAACGCGTCTTTGCCCAGACGGAAGTTCTTGCCGGCTTGGCGCCATGCTCCGTATCGGGCGGCGGTCGCGGACAGCACGTCGGACGACGAGTCCGGCCGTTTCACGCGAGTCCTGCAACGCGCCGACGACGAGGCCGATGGCCGCCAGCCGCATGGCCACGTCGTCGCCTAGTAGTAGTACTTCCTGCGGAAGGCAACCAGGAGGCCGGCCGTCAAAAGAAGCGCGCACGATTCGGCGACGATGATCGCGCTCCACACGCCGTCGATGCCGAACCAGATGGGCAGCAGCATGACGGTGGACGTCTCGAGCACCAGCGTGCGCACGAACGATATCAGCGCCGACACGGGACCGTTGTTGAGCGCCGTAAAGAACGCCGAGCCGTAGATGCTGAACCCCATCAGCAGAAAAGCCACGGAATAGATACGGAAGCCGTGGAGGGTCATCTCCGCCAAGGAAGCGTCGTAGCCGACGAACAGGTTCACCAGAGGGGTTGCCACGAGATGGGACAGCCCGAACATCGCGACGCCGAAAATACCCACGATCACCAGGCTCTTTTTAAGCAGCCCCTTGAGCTCGAGATGCCGTCCGGCTCCATAGTTGTAGCTGACGATCGGCCCTGTTCCCATGGAGAAGCCGAAGAAGATGGCCGTGAACACGAAGTTCACGTACATGATGACGCCGTACGCGGCCACACCGTCGGCACCGGCGAGCCCCATGAGCTGGAAATTGTAGAGCATGGCCACGACAGACGCTGCGATCTCGGTCATGAGCTCGGAGGAGCCGTTCAAGCAGGCCTTGCCAAGAGAGCGGAGCTCGAACACGGGTTTCGTCAGGCGAAGCCGCGACGTCTTGCTGGTTGCGAAGTACATGATCGGTATGACCGCCGCGAGAATCTGCCCCGCGGCTGTCGCGAGCGCAGCCCCGACGACGCCCCAGCCAAACACGCCGATGAACACGTAGTCGAGCACGATGTTGACCAGGCCGCCCGCCACGATGACGACCAATCCGATGTGCGGCTTCTCGGCTGCCACGAAAAAGCTTTGGAAGACGTTTTGGAGGATGAAGAACGGCAACGCGAAAAAGAGGATCTGCCCGTACTGGATGGAGAGATCGACAAGCTCTCCATCCGCTCCCATGAGGCCCAAAAACGGCCTCATGAAGGCAGACCCCATGAGCGAGAGCACGATCCCGAATGCCACCGCCGAGAGGAAAATGAACGTGAACAATCGATTCGCGCGCTTGCCGTCACCCTCTCCCATGATCTTCGCCACGAGCGCAGCACCGCCGGTGCCCAGCATGTAGCCGATGCAGCCCAATGCCGTCACCAGCGGGAATACCAGATTGACGGCGGCTAGCGCGTCCTTGCCGGCAAAGTTCGACACGAAGAGCCCGTCCACGACACTGTAGATGGACGCGAACACCATCATCACGATGGACGGCACGGCGAACAGAGCGAGCCGCCCGTAGGTGAACGAATCCGATAGTTTGATGGCCACGTCTACCCTCTTTCTCCTGCATGAACGCTCGGCGTCCGTGCTTTTCGCTTGTCAGGCGACCAAAGCCGCCGCTTGGCTTTTCTGAAGCTCGGCATAGCGCCCGCCTGCCGCCATCAGCCCCTCGTGAGTTCCCTGCTCCACGATGGTGCCTGCCTCCATCACCAGGATGAGGTCGGCGTCGCGGATCGTCGAGAGCCGGTGCGCGATCACGAAGCTTGTGCGGCCCTTCATGAGATGCGCCATGGCCTCCTGGATGGCGGCTTCCGTGCGCGTGTCCACGTTGGACGTGGCTTCATCGAGAATGAGGATGGGCGGATCGGCCAAAAGCGCCCGCGCGATGGTGATGAGCTGCTTCTGTCCTGCCGACATCGGCAGCAGCTCGTCATCGACCACGGTGTCGTAGCCTTGCGGCAGCGTCTTGACGAAGTGGTCGATGCGGGCCGCCCTCGCCGCTCGCTCGATCTCCTCGCGTGTTGCGTTCGGTCTGCCGTAGGCGATGTTGTCGGCGATGCTTCCGCTGAAGAGCCACGTGTCTTGGAGGACCATCCCCAAGATCCCATGGAGTTCGTCGCGGCCCATGGCGCGGATGTCCACCCCGTCCACGAGAATGCGTCCGCCTTGCGGGTCGTAGAACCTCATGAGGAGGTTCACGAGCGTCGTCTTGCCGGCGCCCGTTGGTCCGACGATGGCCACCATCGTTCCCGGCTCGACGACGACGTTCACATCCTCGAAAAGCTTGGCGCCGTCCTCGTAGCCGAACATCACCTTCTGGAACTCCACTTTGCCGCGCGGTTCGAGAAGCACCTTGGCATTGGTGCGCAGGTCGGGTTCGTCTTCCTCGTCGAGCAGCTGGTAGATGCGCTCCGCCGAGGCGAGCGCGCCTTGAGCGCTCGCGATGGTGAAGGCAAACTCTGACACCGGTTCGGAAATGCGGTCGACGTACTGCAGCATCGCCTGGATGTCGCCGAGCGTGATGGTGCCGCTCATGGTCATCATGGCACCGCGGATGGCGATGACCACGTAGCCGAACTGGCTCGCGAAGCGCACGACCGGCATGACGCCGTAGGTGAGGAACTGCGCGTTGAGCCCGGCTTTGCGACAGGCTTCCGCAGCCGCTCGGGTTTTTTCCGCCGACTCTTTCTGCAAGTTGAACGCACGGATGGTCGCATGTCCCGTCAGGCCTTCTTCGATCTGGGCATTGAAACGACCGAGCGCTTCCTGGCTTTTCGCGTATGCCTTGTAGGTAACGGACGATATGACGGCGGTAAGCGCCAGCCCGAGAATGACGGTGCCGAACGCCCAGAAGGTGAGCTCCACGCTGATGCCGACCATGACGACAAAGGCGCCGATGATGGTCGCTGCGGCGGTGATGAACTGGGTGATGCCCTCTTGCAGCGTGTCGGCCACCCGTTTCGCGTCGTTGGTCATGCGACTCAGGATGTCGCCGCGCTGATGGGCATCGTAATATGCCACGGGCAGGCGCTCCAGCTTGGCCGCCGTCTCTCGCCTGAGCTTCAACGCGAAATTCTGGGCGACGCTTGCCACCAGGTATTCTTCCGCGAATGTGAGCGCGGCGCTCAAAACGTAGAGCACGACGAGTTCGATCAGCACGGCGCTCATGGTTTCAAAGCCGACTTGGAATACCGTCTCGTTCTCGACCGCCTGCTTCACGCCGCTGAATATCTCGTCGATGGCCGCACCGATGGTGATAGGGATGAGCACGCTGCAAGCCGCCGCTCCCACCAGGCAGATCGCGATCGTCAGCAGCCGCCACTTCTGCACCATGAGGTCGCGAAGGAAGCGTTTGGCCGTTTCGCGCGGGTCCTGCGCCTTTTCGGCACTCATCCCGTCCTCTACGAATGCTGTGGTATCCGCTGTTTCCGGCATGACGCCACCTATCCTTCCTGCGACTGGACGATGGTGCGGTATTCGGTGCACGTATTGAGCAGTTCGTCATGGGTTCCCGTTCCGACAACCCGCCCCTCGTCGAGCACGACGATGCGCTCGGCGTCGGCAATGCTCGACACCCTCTGCGCGATCACGATTTTCGCGCTGTTCGGAGCATCCTCCTTGAGCGCCCTGCGCAACCTGAAGTCGGTCGTCGCGTCCAGCGCCGAGAAAGAATCGTCGAACAGGAGTATCTCGGGGCGGCGCACGAGCGCACGCGCGATGGCGAGTCGTTGGCGCTGACCGCCCGAAAAGTTGTCGCCGCCTTGAGTGACCGGAGAATCGAGCCCGTCTTCCAGACCTTCCACGAAGTCGGCTATCTGAGCGGTGGCAAGCGCCGAGCGCATCTGCCGCTCGGTCGCACACGCAAGGCCGTGGCGCAGGTTGTCCGCGATCGTCCCTTTGAACAAGAACGGCTTCTGCGGAACGAAGCCTATCCGCTTGCGCAGGTCTGTTGCATGGTACGAGCCGAGGGGTTTTCCGTCGACGAGAATATCGCCTTGACGTGCTTCGAAAAAGCCCATGAGAAGGTTCGCGATCGTGGATTTTCCGGAGCCCGTTGCGCCGATGATGGCCGTGGTCTCGCCCGGGTTGACCACGAAGCTCACGTCCTTCAGCACGGGGTTCTCGGCTCCTTCGTAGGAAAAGCCGACGCCCCTGAATTCGACGACAGGTTGGCCGAGGGCCTGCTGTCCGGCAATGGCTGCGCAGTTGCGTGCGCGTTGCTCGTCGGCGGCATCTTCGCTCGCGCCGCCCTTGCCGAGCGGCAACTTCCCGTTTTCGCCGCCCTCGCCGAGCGGCGACTTCTTGCTCGCGCCGTCGTCGCCGAGCGGCAGCGCTTCGCTTTCGAGCACTTCGTTTATGCGCCGTGCGCTCACCTGCGCCTGGGGGATGAAAATCAGCATGGCGACACCCATCAGCAAATAGCCGAGAACGAGCATGGCGTACTCCACGAGCGCCATGATGTCGCCGATCTCAAGGGATCCCTCGGCCACCTGGTTGCCGCCCACGAAGAGTATCGCAAACGTCGTCGCGTTGAAGAGCAGCATGACGAACGGCACCACGACGGCGAATATCCTGTTCGTTTTGATTGCCGTTGCCGCATAATCACCGGCAGCCACCTCCATCCGCAGCCTGTCCCACCCGGTGCGTCGAAACGCCCGGACGATGCGCACGCCGGCGATGCTCTCCCGCACCGTGAGGTTCATGGTGTCGAGTTGACGCTGGAGCCTCTCGAAATAGGGGATGACGACCCGCGAGAGGACGAGGAAGGCAACGACGATCGCGATCATGACGCCGACGATGCCGGCGGCGAGCACGGGGTCCTTCGAGAACATGAGCGCCATGCCGATGACGACCATGAACGGCACCGGCAGCAACATCTCAATGAAAACGAGGAGCGCCTGCTGGATCTGGTTCACGTCGCTCGTGCTTCGCGTGATGAGAGAAGCGACGCCGAATCGCCCCACCTCGAGATGGGGCATTCGATGGGCTTTCTCGTACAGTGCACATGCCATATCGCGAGAGACGCCGGTCGCGATAGAGGCGGAGACGTAGGTTCCTGCAAGCGTTGCCGCAGCCGAGACGGCAGCGGCGCCGAGCATCGCAAGCCCCAAAGCCCACACATGATTCACATCTCCGGGCACGATCCCATCGTTGACGATGCCCGCGACAAGCGTCGGCACGAGCAGCGCAGCAGCCACCTGGACGAACATGAATACGACCACGCCGAAGCAGGCGAGCTTGTAGCCTTTGAGAAAACGCACGAGCCCTTTCATACGACCCAAACCTCTCGGGCCGCGTCTTCGCGTAGGCGTCCCTGCGCGAGGGCTCGTTCGATCGCCCCGGCTTCTTCTTCAAGGAGGGCAATCAGCTTTGTATAGGATTCCTCGCCCATATCAGACAGAACCCGCTTCTCGAACAGCAACATGGGTGCAAGCACGTGGTCGGCGAACGCATACCCGTCCTCGGTAAGCACGACGGGCTTGCTCTTGCGGTTCGCTTCGTCGCAACGCACCTCGGCAAAACCTTTTTCGACAAGGCGTTTCACGATGTTGTTGACCGTCTGCTTGGGCATCTCGTAGGCATCGCATATCTCGCTCTGCGTGATCCCGTTTCCGAACAAGAGAGCGTAGAGCACCTTCGAGACGTAGGGGTTGAGCCCCATGAGCTTTTCGGCCTTGGCGTAGACTCCGTTTATCTGGCTGATGGCCCGCCCCATGCGGACGATAAGCTCCTCGCGGCGCTGCTCTGCTTCGTTGTCGTTCATGTGGCCTCCTTTGCATTTTAGTCCCTAGAAGGACTTTACTAAAAGCAGTATAGTCTCTAAGAGGACTATTCAAACGGCAAGAAAAGAGAGGCGCACGATATCGACATACGATGTTCGAGGACTCGGTTGGACCCCGGGAGCGGACGGGTGAAAAAGAAAGGTCCGACGAGTTGTCTGACCTTTCAGAAGTTGCAGGATGGTGCGGGCGAAAGGACTTGAACCTTCACGGGTTTCCCCACCAGAACCTAAATCTGGCGCGTCTGCCAATTCCGCCACGCCCGCACGGCGTTTTTCGCTTGCAACAAGCGCAGCGACCATGATACCAAAAGAACGCGTTCGAAGACGGTCGATTTGTGTTGCCGGGCCTTGTTCTGCGTGCCGTCCGGTGCAGCCATTGCTGATGGCATGGGCCACGCCGGTCCTGATGGGCGCCGCGTCCCTTTCGAATGACGGCAGAAGCGGATTTTCGACATGAAAATGGCCGCTGCGAACCGTTTGGACGAGGGCCGGGAAGCCCAAGAGCCGTGTCGCTCGTTGTTTTCCCAGGTCGCGAAATGCGGTCGACTGCGGATCCGACGCGCAACCATCATCCATGGCTTCACAGCGGCCATTTTCGTGCGTGTGACGCGAGATTCCTGTGCGAGCCTGCCTGCCAAAAAAGCGCATGAACGGGGGGGGGCATCGGCTCATCGCCCGACAGGTGGCAGGTCGATCATAGGCTGCTTTCGGGAAGAGCGCGCCCGGCGGAGTGGACAGGCTGCTGCGAAGGCATTGCGGCAAGGAGATGCAGCCAAGCGGCAAGGAGGCGCGACCGAACGGCAAGGCTTCGCGTTCTTCCGGTGCGTGCCGTCGCGATGCTGCTATAATACCGATGACTTGCTACATTGCGACAAAGGGGCGGACGCGTGGCGCTCGAGGCGCGGCGCGGGACGGGGGCGCATGTTCGACTCGCTCGTCATAGGGTACCTCTTTCTGGGCGGCGCCGGAGGCGGTGCGCTCGTGGTGCTGGCGGCGCTCGAAGGCGTGCGCTCGCTCGCGGGCCGGCGCCTGGGGCTTCCCGACGAGTTCTTCGCACGCGCCTGGCCCGTCTCCACGGTCGTGCTGGCTGCGGGCATCGTGTGCATCTTCGCCGACCTGGGCCGCCCCGACCGGCTGTTCGCGCTGGTACTCTCGCCGCAGCCGACGCCTCTGACCGTGGGCGCCTACGCGCTCGTCGTCTCGCTCGCCTGCGCGGGGGCGTTCTCGGTCCTGGCGCTCGCCGACGGCCTTCACGCTTCGCGAGCGGCCCGAGTGGCGCTTGCGGTCGTGGCGATGGTGGCGGGCCTGGCGACGGCGGCCTACACCGGGGTGCTTCTGCAGGGGCTCGCGTCGGTGCTGTTCTGGCAGACGCCGCTTCTGCCTGCTGCGTTCGTGCTCTCGTCGCTTTCGTGCGGGTTGGCGCTCGCGCTCGGCGTCGCGGCGTTCGTGGAGGCGCGCCGGCCGTTCATGCGGCCGCTCGCATGGCTCGCGCGGGCCGACGGGGCGCTCATCGTGCTCGAGGCCGCGTGCCTGGCGGCATATCTTGTGTGGGGCTTTGCGGACGGGGGCACGCGCCCGGCAGCTGCAGCGCTGGCGACAGGCGACCTGGCGCCCGCGTTCTGGGGCGGCGTGGCGGCGGCGGGGCTTGCGGCGCCCTTTGTCATGGAGCGCCTGCTCACGCACGGCAACCACCGCTCGCAGCTGCTCTGGATCGCCGCATTCGTGCTGGTGGGAGGCCTCGCGCTCCGGTTCTGCCTCGTGCAGGCGGGGCTTTACGACGTGACGCAGATGTCGGGCGCCCATTTCGGGCTTACGGTGGGATAGGGAAGGGACGCAGCCATGGCACGACGCTCGAAGGACCGCATCATGCAGGACGCACCGTACGACGTGCGCGACAAGGACGCCGAGATCCGCGCCGCCACCTCCTACGTGCCGCGCAAGTCGTCGCGCAACGGGGCGCTCATCTTCAACATTGCCGTGTTCGTGCTGGCCTGCGCCGTGGTGCTGGGTGCGGGGTGGCTGGCCACGGGACGCGTCGGCGTCGAGACGGTCGTGCTCATGCTGCTGGCGGCGCTTCTGGCGGTGTCGTCCGTGCACATCGCGCTTTCCTGGGAGAAGGTGGTGGTGCTGCGCTTCGGCAAGCTGGCGCGCGTCGTGGGGCCGGGGCTGTACCTCACCATCCCCATCGTCGAGCACGGCACCATCCGCGTGGACCAGCGCACCATCGCGACGCCCTTCTTCGCCGAGAAGACGCTCACGGCCGACCTGGTGCCCGTCACGGTGGACGCCGTGCTGTTCTGGGTGGTGTGGGACGCCGAGAAGGCGTGCACGGAAGTGGAGGACTACTACGCCGCCGTGTCGTTTTTGGCGCAGACGGCGCTGCGCGAGGCCGTGGGCCGTTCGACCGTGGCCGAGGTGGCGCTGCGCCGCGACCAGCTTGACGTGGAGATCAAGGAAGACATCGAGAAGGAGGCCGCCGGCTGGGGCGTGGACATCATCTCCGTGAAGGTGCGCGACATCGTGATCCCCGACGAGCTGCAGGAGACGATGTCGCTGGAGGCCCAGGCCGACCGTGAGAAGAACGCCCGCATGACCGTGGCCGGCGTGGAGGCCGAGCTGGCCGAGATGCTGGCCGAGGCCGCACGCGTCTACGGCGACCCCGACGCGGCGCTCAAGCTGCGCACCATGCTCATGCAGTATGACACCGTGAAGAAGTCGAAGGGCGCCGTGGTCACCTTGCCGAGCGCGCTTTCCGACGGTTTCGTGGACGCAGCGGGGAAGGGCGGCGGTGGGCAGGGGCGCTGACGCCGTCAGGCAGCGCCGGCTTCCACACGCGCTTCTGTGCACGCTCCCCGGCGAGGCGCGTGCGTTGATTACGCGAACGAGTCCGGACGATTCACCTGCGGCAACGTCTGTCTGCTATCATGGGAACCATAACCGCCACGCTGAGAGAAAGCCCTTATGAACCCGCTTGCCACCTTCGAAATAGACTACAACAGCGGCCTGCCGGTGTGGATCCAGGTGAAGAACCGCATCGCCTATCTCATCGGGACGGGGGAGTATGCTCCCGGAGATCGCCTTCCCACCGTACGCGCGCTGGCCGTGGACCTGGACATCAGCTACAACACCGTGAACCGCGCCTACATGGACCTGGAGCGCGAAGGCTACATCACCACGCGTAAGGGCCGCGGCACCTTCGTGGCCGAACGCCGCGAAGTGGGAGCCGACCGCGCAGCCGATACGGCCGTCGAATTGGTCATCGACGACATGATCCGCGCGTGCGCGAACGCGGGCATGGACGACGACGACATAGTGACTCTCGTCCAGGCAAGACTCGCTCGCCGCGTCGCGGTCTAGGCGAGTAGGAAGGCGACCTGTCCCTAGGAGAAGTGGGTGCTCACGCATCGCCGACGGGAGTATCTTTTGTTGCAATAGATTGCGACATTTAAACAATCGGTCTATAATTTATGTGGCGGATACGGTTGCGGGGACGAGCGCGCACTCCGATAAAGCGATCGGGTTGGCGGTGCGTTCGTTGCCGATATGGTCGAGTAAAGGCGAAAGGCGACGAAAGGGGATCCGAGTGGCTGGCGAGACCATGATGTCCGGCGTCGCTCAATGGCAGGTCAGGGCTGCGGCGTGCGAACTGCTGGCGCTGGGTTTGCGCTATCCTGGCGAGGAGTTGGCTGAAGCGGTATCGTCAGGGGAGTGGGTCGAGGCGGCGCACGAGATCTGGTGTGCACTTGGTATCGTACTGCCGGACGATTGGGCGCAAGATGTGCAAGACGCCGATGTCCACGTTTTGCGAGTCGAGGCTACGCGCCTGTTCGTAGGTGTTCCCGAGCCGGCATGCAGCCCCTATGAAGGATATTGGCGTGCGATCGACGACGGCGTGCAGCCTCTCATGTTCGTGAATCCTCGCAGCATGGCAGTGGAGCGGTTCTGCAAGGCGTGCGGGCTTGGCCAGCCGAAGGGCACCAACGAGCCGCTTGACCACATTGCCACGGAATTCGAGCTGCTGCAATATTTGGCGGCTCTCGAAGCGGGAATCGCGCAGCCGCTCGAAGGTTGCCCGCCGGTGGAGAACTTTCCCGAAGGCGGTGCCGGTGCTGCATATAGCGCTTTCATGCATGACCACGTGCTTGCCTTCGCCCCGCGCTTTGCCAGCCTGTTGGAAAAGAAGACTCGTTTGCCTCTGTATCGGGCGATGGCGCGGCTGCTCGCTTCGTTCCTTGCACAATCGGGGTAGGCCATGTCGAAGCTCTCTGCGATCCTCCAAGTTGACAATCCCGCGCTGGATCGTGCGATCGACCTTTACCGGGACATCGCGTCCGACCATATGCGTGCGCTTTCGAGTACGGGCGTTGCGTTCGCGCCTTGCGACGAGGTGCGTGCGGGACGTCGAGAGTTGCTGGAGCAGCTGCGGCGCGTTGGAGCGCGGGTGCGCAACGGCGGAGCCAGCGTTGCGTTGGGGCCTTTGAGCAGGGGATGCGTTGCCTGCACGGGGTCTTGCACCAGCCGTTCTTACGCGCTTACCAACAACTGCCATCGCGATTGTTGGTTTTGCTTCAACCCCAACCAAGAGAAGTTCGCCTACTACTGCGAGCACCCGTTTCCTTGGCGCAGGCAACTCGATCTCTTGGCACAGGAAGATGCGCACCCGGCGTGCGTGGCGCTTACCGGCGGCGAGCCGCTGCTCATGCCCGACGAGGCGTGTGCCTTCTTCGCCCGCGCGAGCGAGCTTTTTCCCGATGCACACCTGCGCTTGTACACTTCGGGCGACCTGTTGGACGAGGCTTTGCTCGTCCGACTGCGCGAGGCGGGGCTTGACGAAGTGCGCTTCTCGGCAAAGCAAGACGACCCGCCGCATTTGGTCGAGAAGGTGTTCGCCAACATGGCGCTTGCCAAACGCGTCGTTCCCACGGTGATGGTGGAGATGCCTGTCATTCCCGGCACGGAAAAGCAGATGCAGGGGCTTCTGCAACGTTTTGAAGAGGTGGGAATAGACGGCGTCAATTTGCTGGAATTCACCTATGCCATGTGGAACTGGGAAGTGTACGAATCGCTGGGCCTTGCTTTGAAGAACCCTCCCTATCCGGTGTTCTACGATTATGTCTACGCCGGCTCCTTGGCCGTGCAGGGAAGCGAAGAGCTTTGTCTGCGCCTGATGCTGTGGGCGCATGACCGGGGCTTGGGCCTTGCCATGCACTATTGTTCGCTCGAAAACAAGCACCGCGCGCAGATTCGCAACTTGACCGAACCTTATGCCCGGATCAACAAATGCTACGCATTCGACTACGACGACTTCTTCCTCAAGACGGCGCTCGCTTTCGGGCCTGATCGCGCACCGGTGCGCTCCGTCTTGAAGGCGCGGGGTTGCACCGAGCTTCTGGAAGACGACGAGAGCGATGCGACGTCGTTCCATCCTCGCTGGCTGTCTGTTGCGGCGAAGGCGAAGGGGGCGGCAGGGCGGCCCGTGCAGCTGTGCGTGTCCTACAACGTGGTGGTCGAAGGCGACGGCGCCCCCGTGTTTCGCGAGCTCAAAGTGGAACGCGTCTCCGACGCGCCGTCTGTGCGGCTCGACGACGTCACGTCGCGTGACGACGAGGCGGCAGGCACGCTTCAATCGTTCTGAAATTATCCGAAAAATAGAATATTTATAATTGTCGTAATGACTTGCGACAATTTGACAAAGAGCGTACACTGACCATAGACGAAGATCGACGTCGTCTTCGTGGTGAGATGATGGAGCGTATGCGCAGCTGCTTCCATCATGGGGGAAGAAGAACGGAAGAGACGTTCTTCGCGAGTTATCTAGGAGGAGGAATGTCGGAATCAACGACCCCTGTCAAGGGGATTTCCCGCAGAAGCTTTCTCAAAACGTCCGCTGCCGTGGCCGGCGTTGCCGCCGTGGGCGGCGGCGCCACTATGACGGCCCTTGCGGCCAGCGACGCGGAAGGTGCAGGAACAGACGAACACGAGGTGGTGTGCGTATGCGGCTGCAACTGCCAAGGAAACTGCTCCATCGTCGCCACGGTCCGCGAAGGCAGGATGGTGAACGCCCGCTCCAACGACGACTTGCCGTATCCGGCATACGAGCGC
>CAJFVW010000225.1 GCA_904420575.1 uncultured Gordonibacter sp. | reverse complement strand
CACGTTGTCGTAGGCATGGCGCACCGAGGCGCGCATGCGTTCGAGCTGGAGCGCGCGCAGCTGTTCGCGCGGCATCGTTTCGATTTCTGGCTGATAGTACACGTTTGCCCTTCCCTCGTATTCCTCGACGTCACTCGGAGCCCGCCGCGCCCTTGCTGACCATGGTCTGGCCAGGCGTGGCCACGAGCGTCTCTTCGCCCACCACCACCTTGGTCCCCGGCCCCGCCACCACGACTTCGGCCTCGGGCTGGTACAGGGAGGCGAACTCGTCTTCGTGCAGCACGTTCCCCGCCTGGTCGCGCACCGTCCGGAACACCGAGATGCTGCTGCCGTCCACGCCTGCGACCTCCACGTAGGAGGCCCCCTCGGCCATGGACTCGTCGCACTCGACCTTGGTCTTGTGGGCTTCGCCTTCCTGCCAGTCCCCCGTCTGCGTGCTGACGACGTAACCAGGATCCACGCCATACAGTGTAACGGTTAGCGTGGTCTCGGTGTAGGAGCAGCGAAGCAAAACATCAGATGCGCAATCGTTCTGCCACCGGAGGTCGAGGTCGGGCCAATTGACGGCCGCGTCCCGCCCGTCGGGGTAGTTCGTCAGGCGCAGCGTGTGGTTGTAGCGGCGCAACACCGGGAAGCCCGAATCGTACACCGCGTTGAACACGGTGGTGGCCACCTGGCAGATGCCGCCCCCCACGGCGTCGTCGTGCTCGCCCTCGATGATGACTCCCGCGCCCAGAAAGCCCGCTTCCTCGTTGCACTCTCCCGACGTCTCGTAGAACGACCAGACGCCGCCGTTCGCAGGCACGATGGAGTCGCTCAGCAGGTCGGCGGCCAGATGGATGTTGTGTCGGCGGTTGGCCATGCTCTCTGCGTCCGAATACTCGGTGGTGTAAGAGGATATCTCCTCCACCAGGCCACGCGAGAGGGCCTCGTCGAAGGTCAGGGACGTGGGCGTCGCCTGGGTGGTCACCTCCACGACCGGCTGGCCGACCTCGGAGGGAGCGCCCGTCCCTGCGCCCTCGGCGTCGCCGGCGGCCACAGCCGCCGACAGCCGGGCGCGTGCCGGGCCGAAAAGGACCTCGTCGAAGCGCGCCGCGGTCTCTTCGGAGAGCGGCATCTGTCCGGTGCCGTCGGTCTTGACCCTGACCGCATCCCCGTCGCGCACGAAGGAGACGTTCGGCAGCCCGTCGCGCAGAACCTTCATGGCCTGGGCCTGGATGGCGCCAGCCGCAAGCGGGACGTCGATCGCCGGCATGAGCGCGTAGCCTTCCCCCGCCTCCTCGATGCGGGTCGTCACCCAGGCGCCCACGTCGGCAGGGGCCGCGTCCCACGCATAGCCTGCGACCGTGAACCGGGCTCCGTGTGCGATCAGCGCGTTCACCTCGTCGCAGGTCCGCTGGGCGGCGTCCTGCGTGATCCGCAGCGGCGCAGGCTGCGCGTCCGCGACGAAGACGCCGCCCCCGGGCACGAGAAGGGCGCCGTCGAGCGCGCGGGAGAAGGCCTCGCGGTCGAGCATGACTCCGGCATGCCCTTCGGTGACGCGCGCCACGCCCTCTTCCACGACGACGCCGAAGTCCACGCGCGGGTCGCCCACGGCCTCGTCGATCTTTTCGGCGAAGGCCTCCAGCGCACCGGCGCCATAGCGCGCCCGCACGGGGATGTCGCGCCCGCCGAAGGCGGCCTGGAGGCGCGCCCACAGGCCGCCGTCCTCGCGCCCGACGGCGAGCGCGTCCGCCACCAGTCCGTCGGCGTCCAGCTCGGCCTCGAGCGAGGCGGCGTCCGCCGTCCAGAGCCGCCCTTCCTCCGCCGCCTGCACGACCTGCGGCCGCTCGAGAAGGGGCGCGTCCGCCTCGCCTCCGGCCGCCGCCGCCGTCGCCTCGTCGGCGCACACCGCAACCGTACCTTGCGCCAGGCGCTGCGCGTAGGCGTCCTCCAGAAGCGCGCGCGCCTCGTCCTCGGTCGCACCCGACAGGTCCACCTCGCCCACGTGCACGCCGGCGTACACCTTGCCGGCATTGAGCGCACCGTCGGCCACGGCGGCCACGGCCAGCAGCGCCACCAATGCCAAAAGGACGGCGGCGACACGGCTTCTACGCACGAGCGCCGCCACGGCGCGCGCAAAAGCGGCGAGGCCTTTGCCTACGAGCAGGAAGAACCCGCCCACCAGGCCTGCCACGCCGCGCAAGACGCCATGGGCGCCGCCCCTTTCCCGGGGAGGGCGCCCCCCGTCCTTCGTCCAGACGGTGGGCAGGTTGTACGCGTCCGCCTTCGAGGGCCTGCCCGCGCCGCGTGCCACATGGACGCCGCCCGAAGCATGCGCAGCGCCAGCAGGCGCGCCCCGCCCCTTGCGCGGGCCGCCCGACGCCTGCCTGCGGGCCACGGCGGTTCCTTCCGGGCGGGAAACGCCGCGGGCGTTCGCCGGAAGGCGTCCCGCCGCGGGCGCGGAACCCGCCTTGCGCGGTGAAGGCTTGCGCCCGTCTCGGCCGGACGGGCGCACCGTGCGCTTCGTCGCCACGCGGCCTACCCTTCCTCGCCCTCACGGCGGGCCGCGCGCACCTTCGCGAGGGCGACGCTCACGTAGTACATGGTCGTGGCCAGTGCCAGCACGAGCCCGGCGTACACGAACCAGATGCCCCAGGAGACGGAATCGGCGTTGAAGCCGGGAAGCCACGACGCGTCGCACACGCCCAGGCCGCCAAGAAGGGGCCAGTTGAGCAAAAGCCCCGCGAACCCGACGAACAGCAAGGTGGTGGCCACCTTGCCGGGAAAGACCACGGCGACGCGGATGCGGTAGGCCTTGATGAGCAGCGCGCCGCCCACAAGAAGCAGCAGGTCGCGCAACAGCACGACGAGGATGATCCACAGAGGAAGCCGCCCGACCACGAACAGCCCGGCCACGCCCGCTATCATGAGGATGCGGTCAACCGCCGGGTCCAGCAGCTGCCCCAGCTTGGACACCGTGTGCGTGCGCCGCGCGATCTGCCCGTCGATCCAGTCGGTTCCGGCGGCCAGCGCGTACAGGAACGTCGCCATGAGATCGTACCCATGCAGGAGCAGCACCAGGAAGACGGGGACGAGGCACAGGCGGATGGCCGAGATCACGTTCGGCACCGTGAAAATGCGGTTGCTCGCCTCTTCCGCCGCGTTCCGCCGATCCTTGGCCTTGCCACGTGTCTTCGCCATCGTCCTCTTCCCTCAACGCGAAACCGGGCCTCGTCGCCCGAGGCCCGGCTCTCTGTTCGTTCGTGAGCATCCGCTATTGTAGCAGTTCTGGCATGCGCCCCCTGCCCGTTTCGCAGCTTTTCCGCATGCGTTCAAGCAGAGGTGCAAGCACGCTGCCCGCGCCCGTCCGGCAAAGGCATGGAAAGGCCGCGCGCGCCGCCGCAGCGCTTCCGTGCCACGCGCGCCTCACCGCTTCTTTTCCGCCGCCGCATACATCTTGTCGAGAAGGGAGTCGTTGAAGCCCTCGCTGTAGGCGCTGGGGACGACGACCGTGCCGCCCGAGCCCTTCACGCTCTCGTAGAGCAGGTGCATGGTCCGCAGGCGCAGGGCCACCTCGCTCTTTTCGTAGACCTGCGCGGCGTCCATGAGCATTTCGGAGATGTCCCGCTCCACCTCGGCCAGAAGCATGCGGGCGTTCTTCTCGCGCTCGGCCTGGGCCTCCACCGACATGACCTCCTGCAGGCCCTGCGGGATGATGATGTCGCGGATCTCCACCGACAGGATGGTGATGCCCCACAAAGACGTCTTCTCCTCGATGACCCGCTGCAGCTCCTCGTCCAGCTGGTTGCGCCTGACGGCGACCTCGGAGGCCGTCGCACGGCCGATGGCGTCGCGCAGCGCCGTCTGGGCCGCCAGCGAGACCGAGTTGTAGTAGTTCTCGACTTCCAGGCAGGCCTTCTGGGCGTCCCACACCATCCAGAACAGGACCGCGTCGACGTTGATGGGCACCAGGTCGCTCGTCAGCGTCTCCTCCGCACCGAACCCCGTCACGACGACGCGCTGGTCGGCGCGCAACGCGGTCTGGTCGACGAAGGGGATGGTGAAGTACAGGCCCGCGCTCCGGATGCGGTGGAACTTGCCGAAGCGCATGACGACGACCTTTTCCCACTGCATCGCGATATGGATGGACATGGCCGCGAGCGAGGCGACGCCGAACGCCACGAGCACCACCCAGACGTCGATCCCGCGCACGAGCGCGACGCCTGCCGCGATGGCCACGACGAAGAACAGCGCGAACACGAACGCGGAGAACACGAGCGGGCCCGACTGCGACGTCTTGCGGTCGGTCCGCGTGTTGTACCGCTCGATGGGCGACGTCCTGCCGCCAAGCTTCGGCGACGCCTTAGTCTTTTGTTCTTTCATGCAAATCTCTCCTCATGCTGTGCTTCGGATCGGATGCCTCCTGGACGCGGTGAGCCACGTCCATCATGCGGAGCTTCACCTCGTCAAGAGACATGCCCAGAGACAGGCAGCACCTGATGCAGCTTTCTATTTCGGCGTCTGCGGCAGAAACGACGTCGTCCTCGACGCGTCCTCCCCGGTCAAGGACGAAGACGCCGCGGCCGCGGACGGACTCGACGTATCCGGAATGTTCCAAGTCGACATAGGCCTTGCTCACCGTGTTGTAGTTGACCGCCGCGTCGGCGGCAAGCGTGCGCACGCTCGGCAGCTGGTCGCCAGGCCGGTAGTACCCCGTCTTGATGAGGTAGGCGAACCGGTTCCGTACCTGCAGCCAAATAGGCAGCTGAGATGACTCGTCCACACTGAAGAGCTTCATTCGACCTTCCATATCAACCATGACGACAACGTGCCCTGTCGTATTCTACCGCATGCCCCGCCCTTGCCTTCCAAATCCACCATGAGAAACCTCCCTAATGCATGCCCGCCGCCACGATGCAGAACCGCAAGAGAAAGCAGCCTATCAGGCAGGAGACGCCCAAGGGGAGCGAAGCGCCCGACCCTCCCGTCCTGGCCATGACGACCTCCGACACGAAAGGCAAGGCGATGCCGAACGTGCCCACTCCCACGACGAACCACGGGCCGAGCGAAGGACCCAGCAGCAAGGCCAGGGACCCGGCCGCCGCCTCGTCGGAAAGGGCCTCGACGACGAACAGCACGATCGTCAGAAGCTCCAGGACGATTATCGCCAGATGGGCCCTGTGCAGGAAAGGGGCGCCGCTTACCAGGAAAGGCCCCCCTTCGGCCAGCGAAGCCACCACCAGCAGCACGGCGATGCCCGCCGAAAGCGACGACAGCACGAACAGCGGCGGCATGAGGAACGTATGCCACAAGGCGACGCTCTCGACCCCGGCGACGAAGACCCCGGTATACGCCATCACCGCGAACGAAACGGCCAGACACAGCACCTCCGCCGCCTTCTTGGCAAGCGTCGGGACGGCCGCGCCGAAAGGCAGGCTCGCAACGAGGAGGAAGGCTCCCAAGAGGATGTCGGCGGCCAGGAAAAAGGAACCGAACGAGATGGGGGTGGGCGTGGGCCTGGCGAAAAGGAGGAAGAACAGCTCCGGCCTCCCCAAATCCAGCAAGAGGAAGACAGACGAAACCACGACGAGGGCGACGCCCACGAACAGCCCTTTGCGCTTCAGGCCCTCGAACGCTTCGGTCACGACGAACGTGCGGTCCTCCCTTCGATGGAAGGCAAGGCTCCATGCGCACGTCACGAAGAGCGCTCCCGCACCGCTTCCGCCTACGAACAGGTAGACGACCACGAGCATCCCTATGAGCATACCGCCCCCTCCGATTCCCCGGCAGAAGAGGCGCGTTCCCTCTTGCCGCGAACGGCCGCCCTCGCCCGCCCGGCGCGACGCCGCGGTGCCCCTTCCCCTCGATGCGCCTATTCTACCGCTTCGTGGGGCGCGCATCCTCCTCGATCGCGCTCTACGCGCCCGCAGCGTACGAGAACGTCCCGTCTTCGGGATCGCACGTTATGCCGAAACGGCGGGCATAGGCGCGTTCCAGGCCGAACACGAGCTCTCCCACGCCGCGATAGTAGTCCGTCTTGGCGTGGTTCTGCACGAGGAAGCGCCAGGCCGAAGCCCATGGAAGCATATGCTCCGCCATGAAGGCCTCGAGCGACGACGCGGCCTTTGCCGCCGTGGCCTCGTCGCCTTCTTCGAGCGCCTTTATCTCCCGCTCCATCAAGAAGGAGCAGAACGCCAGCATGAGGCCAAGGGCGTCTTCGGGCTCGTGCGCCTTCCGTTCGAACTCGAGGCCCCACGCGCGATAGGCGGCACGCACGGCAAGCGTGCTGCGGCCGCGCATCGTGGCTTCCGGCTCGGTGTAGACCGCTTCCCATACCGGCGCCTCGGGCGTGCCGAGGCCGACGAACAGACGCAGCCATTCGCGCCGAATGGCCGCCGCGCCCTCCGCCACGTCGGCCTTTGCGGCGGCGCACCAGGCAGACAGCCGTTCCAGGCCGCCGGCCACCGCAGGGTCGTCCATGCCGAACGGGGCGGCGCCGAACAGGTCCTGGCCGATGCAGGTGCGCACCCAGGCCTCGTCGGGCTCTTGCTGCACCAGCCGGGCGGCAAGCGCGAAGGACACGTGGGCGCCCTTCATCGTTTCGCTGTTGAAATCCATGGTCGAACCTCTTTCCAACCCAAGCGTGCGGACGGCATTCATGGCACAGGGCGCCGCAGAGGGGCACGCCCGTGCGGCGGGCTGACCGTTGCGAGGCGAACCGGCCCCGCAACGGTCAGAACGGGCGGGCATGCACGTGCCGGCGGCGCGGCTCGCCCGGGCGGGCACCCCTACAGGTCGAGCTCTTCTTCCAGGTTCACGACCTCGCCCGTGCCCTGGCCGGTCGCCTGGGCTGCCGGATGCGGGTCGAGCACGAGGCAGGGAGACGTCGTGTTCTTGGGCAGAGGCTCCACCTCCACGTTGCCTTCGCCGTATTTCTGGCGCAACTCATCGATGTCGCCCCAATCCAGGGCACGCATGGGACACGTCGCCACGCAGATGGGCACGCGCCCGCGGGCGACCTCGTCGGCGCACATGTCGCACTTGGAGGAGACGCCCTCTTCCTCCACGAAGGTGGGAGCGCCGTACGGGCACACGGTGGAGCAGGTCTTGCAGCCGATGCAGGTTTCCTGGTCGATGCTCACGATGCCGGTGGCCTCGTCCTTCGTCATGGCGCCCGTGGGGCAGTTGGCCACGCAGGCAGGATCGTCGCAGTGGTTGCACGCTATGGACACGAAATAGCCGAACACGCCTTCGGGAACGTAGGTGCCCTTGTCGTTCTGTTTCCAGGTCCCGCCTTGGTAGTTGTACACCTGGCGCCACAGGTTCTTCGTGGCCAGATGATGGGTTTCCTTGCAAGCGACCTGGCAGGACTTGCAGCCAGAGCAGCTGCTGGAATCGAAGTAGAATCCGTAAGCCATGATGGTCCCCCCTTCCTATTCCACGCCTACGGGCATGACGACGGGACACTCCTTGTCGGGCACGAGCTCCAGCGGGCCGTCGTACTTTTCCACCTGCACGAGCGTGCCGGTCCACGACTGCGATCCGCCGCCGGAGGACTTGGGCGCCTGAAGGACGTTGGGGTTGCCGCCCAAGTCGATGCCGGTCTCCTCGTCGATGCGGGTCCACGATCCGTCCTGCAGCGCGACGGCGCCGGGAACGACGGTGGGCATGACCTTGGCAGGGCGCAGCACCTTGCCGTACGGGCTGCTCATGAGCACGGTGTCGCCGTTCTTGATGCCACGGGCCTCGGCGTCCACGGTGGACATGAAGCACTCCTGCGGGAATGCTTCGCGCAGGCTGGCGACGGGATCCTGCAACGAATGGGCGCGCCGCAGGGAATGGGGCGTCCACAAAAGCAGCGGGAACTCGTCGGTCTGCGTGCCGATGCCCTGCTCCGGATCGCCGATCTGCCACTTGCCGATGGGCGAGATGGTGGAATAGCCGACGGAGTTGACCATGAAGGCCAGCGTGGGGCAGCAGATCTCGAACTTGCCGGTGGCCGTGGCCAGCGGGTTGGCCTCGGGGTCGGCGATGAAGGCCGCGAAGGGCTCGGGTATGACGGCCCCTTCCTTCACCGGGTACTTGTAGATGCCGGCCTCTTTGAGCTCGGCGAGCTCGATCACGCCCTCCTGAGGGGTGCCGGGAGCGCCGAAGGCGTCGATGTCCTCCTGGGTGATGGTGAGCAGCGGCTTCGTCTCGCCCGTGGCGGCGTCCGTGATGGAGGCGCCGACGGCGGTGGCCAAGGCGCGTTCCTGCTGGGATGCGGGGTTGATCTCCTTGGGATCCATTCCCAGCTTCTCGGCGAGCATTTCCGAGATGTCCCACAGCGTCTTGGACTCGAAGGACGGCTCCAGCATCTTGTTGATGTAGAAGATGGCGGACGCCTCGCCGCTGTAGACGGTGTCGTCCTGCTCCCAGTACGAGGTCACCGGGACCACGATGTCGCAGTACTGGCGCGAGGCGTCGAAGAACACGCCCGTGCCCCACACGAAGTCCATCTTGCGCGTGGCCTCGATGCCGGCATTGGTGTTGGGGATCTGGTTCAGGGAGTTCTGGACGACGCCCGTAGTACATGTGGTGGACGTCGATCTTGTGCTTGCCGGTGGGCCAGCAGTCGCGGCCGTACTCGCCTTCGAGGATGTTGGTCCAGGACTCGGAGGGCTCCAGCAGCTCCCAGGCGTTCGGGTCTTCCAGGGCCATGAAGTTCGGAATGGGGTACAGCATGTAGACCGGGTATCCGGGAGGGTTCAGGGGGTTCGGGACGTTCTGCACCGCCGCGCCGCCTGCGGCAAGCGAGCCGACGTTGCCCTGGCCCATGCCCTTCCAGCCCATGTAGTGGCCCGGCGTGCCGATGCCGCCATGCATGAGGGCCATGGTGTAGAACACCTGGACGAACTGTTCTCCGGCGGGAATCTTGGAGGTGGACTGACCCGCGAAGAAGTTCACCTTGTCGACGCCGGCGATCTCCTTGGCCAGAGAGACGATGCGGTCGGCGGGAACGGCGCACAGGGGCTCGGCCCATGCCGCGTCCTTCGGCTGGCCGTCATAGGTTCCCAGGACGTAGTCCTTGAAGTTCTCCTTCGGGTCGACGCCTTCGGGCATGTGGGCCTCGTCGAAGCCCACGCAGTACTTGTCCAGATACTCCTGGTCGTAGGTGCCGTCCTGGATCCACTGATGGCATATGGCCAAGGACAGCGCCGTGTCGCCGCCGGGGAGGATGGGCACCCCAGTCGTCGGCCAGTGGCTGGGCGGTCTGGTTCAGCCACGGGTCGATGATGATGACCTTGCCGCCGTTCTTGCGGCTCTCCTTGATGAACAGGCCGTGGTTCCCGCCCTTGTTGGCCACCCAGTTGCAGCCGAACATCACGTGCAGCTCGCACTCGCGCATCTGAAGGTGGTGCGGGCCCGAGCTGGCGCCCCAGCCTCCCACCATATGGGTGTCGGCGACGGCCCAGGAGCCGAAGGAGACCGTGCCGGCGTTGTTGTGGATCATGCCGCCCAGCTTGTAGTACGCGAAGATGACGGGGTCCTCGGAGAACGGGCCGTCAGGGCAGGCGCCGAAGACGCCGCGGGGACCGTACTGGTCGAAGGCCTTCTTGATCTCGGCGGCCACGTAGTCGAGAGCCTCGTCCCAGCTGATGCGCTCCCACTCGTCGATGCCGCGCAGCTGTCCGTTGGGGTTCTCCGGACTCCAGCTCTTGCGCTTCATCGGGTACTTGATGCGGGCAGGAGAGGTCATGTTGCTGATCATGCCATGGCCGCGCGGGCAGGCACGGCGCTGCGGGTCTGCAAGCGTGTCCTCCAACTCGTCCGTGCGGGTCTTCAGCGGCACGCCGTCCTCCACGTACACCCTGATCTGGCAGCGGGAGGCGCCGCAGCAGCAGTTGTACTTGCAGGGAGCGGTGACCCACGTCCCCGTTTCCTCCTTGGCCGGCGGTTGCTTCTGTTCACCTCCGTCGCCCCCCTCCTGAGGCGCGCAGCCCGCGAGACCTACCAGCGAGGTCGTTCCCGCGGCCACGGCACTCCACTTGAAGAAATTACGACGAGTCAACGATGAACTCATATTCTCCCCTTCCCCCGTCGCGTCGGCGCCCCCTTGGCGCCACAAGT
>CAJFVW010000224.1 GCA_904420575.1 uncultured Gordonibacter sp. | reverse complement strand
CTACCAGGCCATCGAGGAGATCAACGCCGCGCGCGTGGGCCTGCTCTCGCCCGACATCGTGGAGGAGGACACCGGCATCGCCGAGGTCCGCGAGACGTTCAAGGTGCCGAAGGTAGGCACGGTCGCCGGCTGCTACATCATCGAGGGCGAGCTGCACCGCGACGACAAGGTGCGCATCGTGCGCGACGGCACGGTCATCTTCGAAGGCGTGCTGGAATCGCTGCGCCGCTTCAAGGACGACGTGAAGTCGGTGAAGCAAGGCTACGAATGCGGCATCGGCATCCATGGCTACCAGGACGTCAAGGTGGGCGACACCATCGAAGGCTACCAGGTCAAGGAAGTGGAAAGGACCGAGTAACCGTTCGTCGCCACTGCATGCCCGAGCGCGTCCGCCGACCGTCCCGCGATACACTGGACGCGACGGGCGCGTTTTGCGCACCACACCTCTTTGGAAGGAGGCTGCATCATGAAACAGAGCTCTTCTAACCGCAAGGTGAACGAACAGGCGCGCGAGGTGATCGCGTCCATCCTGTTGTTCGAGATATCCGATCCCAGGCTCGAGCTGGTGACCGTCACGGGCTGCGAGGTCAGCTACGACCGCAGCGTGTGCAACGTGTTCTACACCACCGAGCCCGAGCGCTACGACGACGTGGCGGAGGCCTTCGCGAAGGCCTCGGGCCGCATCCGCTCGCTCATGGCGCGCAAGCTGTCGTGGCGCGTGGCGCCTGAACTGCGTTTTCTGTTGGACACGAGCGTGGACCAGGCCGAGCGCATCGCCTCGGCGCTCCAGCGCGACGCGCGCCGCAGCGCCGTCGCGGCGCCCACCGACAGCGACGTGCCGGCCGATGCCGACGCGTTCGCGGCGCAGCGGGCCGACGAGCAGGAGGCGGCGCGGGACGGGGAGGACGCATGAGCGTCACCCCCCAGACGAACGCCGACCTGCCCGCCATCGCCCAGGCGCTCGCCGAACGCGACGACGTCGTGATAAGCGGGCATGTGAGCCCCGACGGCGACTGCCTGGGGTCGCAACTGGTGCTGGCGCATGCGCTGCGGACGCTTGGCAAGCGCGCCACCTGCGTTCTGGCCACGGACGAGCCGTACGACGAGAAGCTCGCGTTCATGCCCGGCATGGAAGGGATGGTGCCGGCCTCGTCCTTCGAAGGCCCCGTGGGCGTCTTCGTCGCCGTGGACGTGCCCACGGTCGAGCGGATGGGGGACGCCGCCGCGCTGCATGACGCGGCCGCGCTCACCGTCACCGTCGACCATCATGCCGTGCCGACGGCGATGGCGGACCTCACGTACGTGGACCCCGACGCGGCGGCCACGGCCATGATCGTGTGGGAGCTGGCGGCGCTGTTGGGCGCGAGGCGCGACGCGGCCATGGCGACCTGCGCCTACACGGGCCTCGTCACCGACACGGGCCGGTTCCAGTACCAGAACACCGACGCGGCGGCGCTTGCCGCCGCCGCCGACATGGTGGCAGCCGGCGCCGACCCCGCGCTCGTGGCGCGCCATGTCTATCAGAGCCGTTCGCTCGCCTCCGTGCAGCTGGAAGGCGCCGCCATCGGGCGCATGCGCCTGAGCGCCGGCGGCAGCGTGGCGCTCAGCTGGGTCACCAAGGAAGACTTCGCGCGCTTCGGCGCCACGAAGCCGGATGCCGAGCCGCTCATCGACGCCCTGCGGTCCCTCGCGGGCGTGCGGGTGGCCTGCATGTTGCGCGACCAAGGGGACATGGTGCGCGGCAGCTTCCGCGCGAAGGATGGCACGAACGTCGCCGAGCTCGCCGCCGCGTTCGGGGGAGGCGGCCACAAGGCGGCCGCCGGCTTCACCGTGCAAGCCCCCATCGAAGAGGCGGTCGCGCAGGTGACCGCGCTGCTCGACCAAGCGTTTCCCGAGGACGTCCCGACGTGTCCGGGCGCGCCGGGCGGCGCAAAGGACGCGCAGGGCGGCCCTGCCGCAGGCACATCGAAAGGCGGCGGCGCGGCGTGAAGCGGGGCGCCTCGGGCCTGTCGCTCGTCGTGGGCGTGGACAAGCCGGCGGGCATGAGCTCCCACGACGTGGTGAACCGCTGCCGTGCGCTCTTCGGCGAGAAGCGCGTCGGTCATGCCGGCACGCTCGACCCGCTCGCCTCGGGCGTGCTGCCTGTCTGCATCGGGCCGGCCACGCGTCTGGCGGCCTTCCTCACCGAGCACGACAAGCACTACCGCGTGAGCATCGCCTTCGGCGCCGCCACCGACACCGACGACGCCGCCGGGACGGTCACGCGGACGGGCGTGGTCCCGGCCAAGGCGCTCGATCGGCGCTTCGCCGAAGAATTCGTCGCCGGCCTGGTGGGGAAGCACCGCCAGATGCCTCCCGTGTACTCCGCCATCAAGGTGGGCGGGGTGAAGGCGTGCGACGCCGCGCGCAAAGGACGCATCATCGACCTTGCGCCGCGCGACATAGAAGTGTATGATGCGCGCCTTGAGGGCGTGCAGGTCGCAGAGGCACCCTCCGACGCCGTCGATGCGACGGTGCAGGCGGTGTGGGACGTGTCCTTCCACGTGTCGAAGGGCACCTACATCCGCTCGCTCGCCCGCGACGTAGGGGTGGCGCTCGGCTGTCCCGCGCACGTGGCGGCGCTCAGGCGCACCCGCGTGGGCGGCCTGGGTCTCGACGAATGCGTGAGCCTGGAAGCTTTGGCGCGCCTGCATGAGCAGGCGGCGCTCGACCCGGTCCGGATGTTGGGCCTGCGCATCGCCTTTCTGGACGAGGCGCGTCGGGCGGCGGTGGCCAACGGCGCGGCGCTGGACGCCGCGGGCGTGGCGCTGTTCGAGCGTCGGCGCGCGTCGGCCGACGCCGAGCTGTGCGCCTGCACCGCAGGCATGCGGGAGAGTTGCGAGCTTCCGCGCGACGGGGAGCTGGTGTCCCTGGTCGCAGGCAACCGACTCGTCGGCTTGTACGAATACGACCGAGAAGGCGGCCGCTATCGGCCGCGCTGTGTGTTCCAAACGGGGGTTTCACGTGGCGGAGATCTGTAGGGTTGACGAAGCGTTCGACAGCGGCGTGTTCGCGGGTGCTTCCTGCGCGTTCGGGGTGTTCGACGGCGTGCATGCCGGGCACCGCTACCTCATCGAGCGTGCCTGCGAGACGGCGCGCGAGAGCGGCGGCAAGGCTGTCGTGCTCACGTTCGACATCGATCCGGACGAGGTGTTCCATGCCGAGCGCCTGAAGAAGCTCATGACGAACGAGGTGCGCCTCGACACGCTGACGCGCACGTGCGCCGACCTCGTGGTGGTGCTGCCCTTCACGCGCTCGTTCGCGGCCTTGGAGCCCATGGCGTTCCTGAACGAGACCTTCGACGGCACCCCGCCCGCGTATCTGCACGTGGGCTACGACTTCCGTTTCGGCGCCAAGGCGTCGGGCACGGTGGACGAGCTGGAGGCGTGGGGCGCGTCCGAAGGCATGCGCGTGGTTCCCCACGACCTGGCCTCGGCCGATGGGCGGCCCATCACGGCCACGCGCATCCGGCTGCTTCTGGCCGACGGCGACGTGGAGGAGGCGCGGCGGCTGCTGGGTCGGCCCTATGCGCTTCGCGGCACGGTGCAGCCCGGGCGCGGCGAGGGCGGGGACTTCGGCTTCCGGACGGCCAACCTGCACGTGCCCGACCAGCTGCGCGCCATCGGCGACGGCGTGTATGCGGCGTGGGCCACGGTGGAGGGCGAACGCTACCGGGCCGCCGTCAACGTGGGCGTGCCGGCGACGTTCGCCGACCGCGCGAAGGCGACATGCGAAGTCCACCTGCTCGACTTCGAGGGCGACCTGTACGGCAAGCCCATCGTGGTGGAGTTCATGCACTGGCTGCGCCCCATGCGCAAGTTCGACGACGTGGACGAGCTGATCGCCACCGTGCAGGGCAACATAGCCTGGGTGCGGGAGAACCTGTAGGCGGTCGGAGCTGGAGAGCCTGCAGGCCCTCCCGCCATCCCGGGCGAACCACCCCGCTTGGCATGCGCCCGTCCTGAGCGAGCGGAGCGTTCGAGGGTCCTGTGGACTGTCGAACTCCCGACCGCGCGAAGCGAGCGCGGGGAGGCCCCGCAAAGCAGGGACGAAGGACCCTATCCGAACAGGTTCGCGTACTGGACGATGGCGTAGCCTCTCAGCAGGTCCCGTGCGTTCTGCGTTTCCCGTGCGTCTTCCGACGACGGCTTTTGGTCGAACGCGTGCCAGGCGCCTTCCGCATCCATGAATCCGTTGAGGTTGAGCGCGGGGACGGCTGCGCGCAGGCTTTCGAGGAACGCCAGGTAGTCCGTCGTCGGCAACCCTGCCGCCCTCACCAGTTCGGCGCCCAGGTAGTTGAGGCTCGTGTCGGTCGCCTGCGTGCCTTGCCGTGCCGCCGCCCCTTCGTCTTGCGTGCCCTCCGCCGCGTTGTCTTCGACGTCGTAGTTCGCCCACACGAGGTACGGCACCGCATAGCGCTCCTGCACGTCTTCGAGCGTGGCAGCGCCGGCCGCATCTCCGTAGACCGCCTCGGCCAAGGCGTCGTCGAAGGCCGGCTGGTGGTCGCCGAAGAAACACACTACTACCGGTTCGTCGAGGGCGCGCAGCCGCTCGACCAGATACGCCAGGTCTTCGTCCGACTGGGCGAGGCAGCTGGCATACTCGTCCACTTCCGCAAAGGACACGCCGTCCACGGGCGCGGTGACCTGCAGGTCGGACGGCACGAGCCCCGTGTCGTAGCCGCCATGGTTCTGTATGGTGACGTCGAAGACGAACTGCGGTCCCGTTCCCTCTTCCACGAGGTCGAGCACGTAGTCGTACGTCTCGCGGTCCGTGGTGAAGCCGCGCAGCGTCTCGGCGCCCTCGAACGCGGAGATGTCGTCGAACGCGTCGAAGCCCAGCTGGCCATACACGCGGTCGCGCCGCCAGTTGGCGGCGTCGGCCGGGTGTATGGCGCGCGTGGCGTAGCCCAGGGACTTGAAGTACGTGACCAGGTTCTCGTTGCCGCCCAGGTCGTAGAGCACGTAGGGATACACGCCGTCGCCGAAGTTTCCCATGCTCGATCCCGTGAGGAACTCGAACTCGCTGTTGCACGTCCCCGCGCCGAACGCCGACGCGTAGGCGGTGCCCCATGCGAGCGACTCCTGCGCCAGTTCGTAGTAGTGCGTGGGCCGTGCCGCCGTGCCTGCGAGGCTCTCGAACCGCGAAAGGTCGGAAAACGTCTCGTTCATGATGGCTATGACGGTGGGCAGCACCTTGTCGGCGCCCTCCTGCGAGCCGTCCCGACCCGTGCCTGGCGCCCCGCCTTCGCCAACCCTCCCTTCGTGGGAGCCGTTTCCGCCCGCGCCTGCAGCCGTGCCCGCTTCCGCGAGCAGCCGTTCGGCTTCTTCGGCCGAGTAGCCTGCGGGAGCCTTGGGGGAGAGGTCCTGGACGCGCTTGAGGAAGCAGAGCGTCGTCCCCTGGTCGGCATACGACGCGCGCGTGTTCCATTCCCCCACGACGCAATGGAAGTCCTCGCCGATGTCGCGCACGTTGATCCACGTCCCGAACGCCGCCACCAGCACGACGGCCATGGCCGCGTTCGCGGCCATGGCGCGCCGGGAGAGCGGCGCCTTGGGGACGAGGCGCAGGCCGATGCAGGCGGCCGCGAACAGCACACCGCATGCGACCACGCGCTCGTCGGGCCAGAACGAGTATCCGCCGCTCACGGCTGCCGCGGTGTTGAGCGCGAACAGGTCGGCCGGCACGACGGGCTGTCCCTTGAAGGCGATGACGAAATGGTTCGCGACACCTGCGAGAAGGCAGACGGCCAGAAACGCCGCGATGGCTCCGCGCGAGCGCTGTCCGACGGTGTAGACGATGGCGAACAGGGCCGCCAACATCCCCAGGTTCGCGGCGACGTAGAAGAAGTCCATGGAGAACAGCACGTCGTTGGCCGGGAACTCCATGAGGAAGAAGCCCAGCGCCACGGCCGCCATGCAGGCGAGCGCGCGCACCAGGCGGGCTCGGGAGGCATGGGCGCGCGGCTGGGACGCGGCAGCGCCTGGAGCGGGCTGGGGCGTGGTGGCGTCGTGGCCGGGCTGGGGCACGGTGGCATCCGCTTCGGGCTGTCGCGTGTCGGCGCTGTGGCCGGATTGGAGCGCGGCGGCGCCGTCGGTTCTCTCGATGGACATGAGGGTGCCTTATCGTTCAGGGCGGCCGTGATGCCGGGCGCTTCCCTGCGCCGGGCCCGGGCCGCCTTCGTGGGTGTCGGCTCCCAGTATAGCGTTTCTTCGCCTCGAACGCCGTGGCGCCCTTCCCGCCGCTGCGTTCCCTACGCCCCTGCCCCTCGCGTCGGCCGTCTTTTTTTGCGCGTCTCCCATGGCCCAGCCACGGTGCGGCTGCTTCGTCAGGCGAAACGGCCTTCGGTCGCAAAAATATGCGAAAAGCGGAACACAGTGAGGGCGAATACTCTAAAATAGGGCAGTTGCGGTCTTCCGGCTTAGAATGCCCGGCCGGAAAGCCGCATCAGGCAAGAGAGAGGCGAATCCAAGGAGGACGAACGTGACCACACAAGTCGCATGGATGGCTCCGGTATGTGCGCTCATCGGCATATGCATGGCGGCCTACCTGGGATCGTGGGTGCTGAAACAGGACCCCGGCCCCGACAAGATGAACAACATCTCCATCAAGATCCAACAAGGCGCCAAGGCGTTCCTCATGAGCGAGTACAAGCTGCTCGTCGTCTTCATGATCGTCGTGGCCATCATCATGGGCGTCTTCCTTTCGCCCATCACGGCGCTGGCGTTCGTGACCGGCGGCGTCATGTCGGCGGCCGCCGGCTACGTGGGCATGCACGTGGCGACGCGCGCCAACACGCGCACGGCCCATGCGGCAGAAGAGTCCGTGGCCAAGGCGCTCAACATCAGCTTCAAGTCCGGCCTCACCATGGGCCTGTGCGTGGCATCGTTCGCGCTCCTGGGCCTGTCGCTGTGGTTGATCCTGCTGGTGTTCGGCATCGACATCGTGGACATGGTGCTCATGCACGAGCACATCGGCATGGTGGAAGGCTTCGCCACCGGGGCTTCGGCCGTGGCGCTGTTCGCCCGTGTGGGCGGCGGCATCTACACCAAGGCGGCCGACGTGGGCGCCGATTTGGTGGGCAAGGTCGAGGCGGGCATTCCCGAGGACGACCCGCGCAACCCGGCCACCATCGCCGACAACGTGGGCGACAACGTGGGCGACGTGGCGGGCATGGGCGCCGACCTGTTCGAGTCCTACACGGGCGCCATCCTGGCGCCGACCATCCTGGCCGTAACGTTCGGCTCGATCGGCGGCTACTTCGCCACGGGCGATTTGGTGTGGGCCATCGTGACGCCGGTCATCATCGCGGCCTGCGGCATCATCACGTCCATCATCGGCCTGTTCGCCGTGCGGACCAAGGAAGGCGCCGAACTGCACAAGGCGCTCAACCGCGGCACCTACGTGGCGGCGGGCATCGAGATCGTGGCCATCTTCTGCCTGTTCATGATCTGGCAGTCCCAGTCGGCGGATGCGCAGCCCATCTGGCTGTTCGGCTCGGTCGTCTGCGGCCTGGTCGCCGGCCTCGCCATCGGCAAGATCACCGAATACTTCTGCTCCGACAAGTACAAGCCGGTCCACAAGATCGCCGAAGCCGCCGACACCGGAGCCGCCACGGTCATCATCGAGGGCCTCGGCACGGGCATGCTGTCCACCATCGCTCCCATCGTGCTGGTGGCGCTGGCCATCATCGGCGCCTTCGCGTGCGGCAACATGGCGTTCCCCAACGTCGTCGTTGAGAACGGCGGCATCGCCGTGGGCCTGTTCGGCGTCGGCCTTGCCGCGACGGGCATGCTGTCCAACACGGCCATCACCGTGGGCGTGGACGCCTACGGCCCCGTGGCCGACAATGCGGGCGGCATCGCCGAGATGGCGGGCTTGCCCGAAGAGGTGCGCGGGCGCACCGACGCGCTGGACGCCGTGGGCAACACGACGGCCGCCATCGCGAAGGGCTTCGCCATTGCCAGCGCGGGCCTTGCGGCCATCTCGCTGTTCGTGTCCTACCAGGCCACCATGCACCATGCCATCGACAGCTTCGCGCTCACGCTGACCGACCCCATCATCGTGGCCGGCGTGTTCATCGGCGCCATGATGCCGTTCATGTTCGCCGCCTTGACGATGGGCGCCGTCTCGCGCGCCGCGCACGCCATGGTGGAGGAAGTGCGCCGCCAGTTCCGCGAGATCAAGGGCATCATGGAATACGAGGCCGAGCCGGAATACGACAAGTGCGTCGCCATCTCCACCAATTCCGCGCTCAGGGAGATGATGCTTCCGGGCATCCTGGCCATCGTCGTGCCGGTGCTCATCGGCTGCTTCAACCCGGCCATGCTGGGAGGCTTCTTGGCAGGCGCCGTGGCGACGGGCATGCTGCTGGCCATCTTCATGTCGAACGCCGGCGGCGCTTGGGACAACGCGAAGAAGTACATCGAGCAGGGCCATCATGGCGGCAAGGGATCGGAAGCCCACAAGGCCGCCGTCGTGGGCGACACCGTGGGCGACCCGTTCAAGGACACGTCGGGTCCGTCCATGAACATCCTCATCAACCTCATGACCATCGTGTCGCTGACGTTCACGCCGCTGTTCATCGCGGTGCAGGCGCTGCTCTAGGCGCACGAGGCCTGCGCATG
>CAJFVW010000223.1 GCA_904420575.1 uncultured Gordonibacter sp. | reverse complement strand
CACGGCGCCGCCCAGGCCGTACACCGAGTCGTTCGCCATGTCGATGACTTCCTGCTCGTCCTTGAACTTGATGACCACGGCCACCGGTCCGAAGATCTCCTCCTGCGCCACGCGGCAGGAATTGCTCGGCACCTCGAGCAGCGTCGGCTTGAGGAACGCGCCCTTGGCGAGCTCCCCTTCCGTGGCACGCTCGCCGCCGCACAGGACACGCCCGCCCTCCTGCTTGGCGATCTCGATGTAGTCGAGGATCTTGTTCATCTGGCCCTGGTCGATCTGGCTGCCCATCTGGGTGTCGTCCTCCCAGGGCAAGCCCACCTTCACCTTGCCGAAGGCGCGGCAGGCGTCTTCGACGAACTTGTCGTAGATGTCCTCGTGCACGAAGATGCGGCTGCCGGCGCAGCAGACCTGCCCCTGGTTGAACAGGATGCCCAGCTGGATGCCGTCGAGCATCATGTCCCACTTGCAGTCGGGGAAGACGATGTTGGCGGACTTGCCGCCCAACTCCAGCGTGGCCGGGATGAGGCGCTCGGCCGCCGCGCGGGCGACGTCGCGGCCGACCTCGGTGGAACCGGTGAACGCGAGTTTGCTGATACGCGGGTTGTCCAGGATGTACTGGCCGGACTTCGAACCGCGGCCCGTGACGACGTTGA
Source organism: uncultured Gordonibacter sp. (assembly GCA_904420575.1). GTDB lineage: Bacteria > Actinomycetota > Coriobacteriia > Coriobacteriales > Eggerthellaceae > CAJFUR01. Next base: position 2,438 of record CAJFVW010000223.1, on the reverse strand, counting down.
ACACCCCTGGCGGGATGATGCCCTCGGTGAGCTTGGCCAGCTCGAGGACCGTGAGCGACGTGGTGGACGACGGCTTGAACACCGTGCAGTCGCCGGCGGCGAGCACGGGAGCGAGCTTCCAGGCGGCCATGAGGAACGGGAAGTTCCACGGCACGATCTGGCCCACGACGCCGATGGGCTCGTGCAACACGAGCGACATCATGTTGCCGGGGAGCAGGTCGGCCTCGCCCGTGTCGGCTAGGAGCACGCCGGCGAAATAGCGGAAGTGGTCGATCGAGTACGCCACGTCGATGGCGCGCGTCTCGCGGATGGGCTTGCCGTTGTCGAGCGTCTCGAGCAGCGCGAACTTCTCGGCGTTCGCCTCGATGACGTCGGCGACCTTGTTGAGGATGATGGCGCGCTCGGCCTTGTCGGTCTTGCTCCAGGACTCGAACGCCTTCCACGCCGCGTCGACGGCGGCGTCCACGTCTTCCTTGGAAGCGTCGGCGATGGTGGACAGCTTCTCGCCGTTCGCCGGACAGTACACGTCGAGCGTCGCGCCGTCCGACGCGTCGACCCATTTGCCGCCGATGAAGAGTTGATAGGATTGCTGAGCAGGATTTTCCATTCGTGCATCCTTTCATACGCGCGCGGAGGCTGCCCTGCCGCGCCCAGACTGAAACGGCCCCGCCGGGATGCCGGCACGCCGCGCGCCGCATCCCTCTGGCTGGCGCCGACGAAGCGCGCGCCGTCCACGGGGAGGCGCCGGCGCCCATCCGCTCGGACGCCGACGCTGACCGTTGCCCTCAGGATACCCCGCAGACGCCGCCCCTGTCAGTCGGCGTTTTATGGAAACCCGTCAACGGTCGCGAAACGGGGCGGCCCGAAAGCCGCCCCGTCGCGTCGGTCCCTCTATCGCCGATTTCCGCCCGATCCGCTTACTTGCGGCGCTCCTGCTTGTCGTCGAGCAGGCGGTTGAGCGCGTTCAGGTAGGCCTTCGTGGAGGACACCACGATGTCGCCGTCGGCGCCGCGGCCCGTGTACACGGCGCCCGTGGGGTCGGTCACGCGAATGGTCACCTCGCCCAGCGCGTCGATGCCGCGCGTGACGGACTGCACGGCGAACTCGGTCAGGTCGTTGTCCACCTGCACGATCTTGTTCACGGCCTTGCACATGGCATCGATGGGGCCCGTGCCGTACTCGCATGCGGTGACCACCTGGTCGGCGGCGTTCCTCAGCGTGACCGTGGCCGTGGGCGTGAGGGGGAAGCCGCAGCTTATCTGCACGCCTTCCAGCGTGTACAGCGCGCTCTCGTTGCGGTCGCGCTCGTTCACCAGGCTTTCCAGGTCCTCGTCGTAGACCTCCTTCTTCTTGTCGGCCAGGTTGAGGAACGCCTCGTACACCTGGTCGAGCGCCTCGCCCTCCAGCTCGTAGCCCAGCTCTTCCAGACGGTGCTTCAAGGCCGCATGTCCGCTGCGCGCCGTGAGCACGATCTGGCTCGAGCCGGCGCCCACGTCGGCGGGGTCGATGATCTCGTAGGTGTCGCGCTTCTTCAGCACGCCGTCCTGATGGATGCCCGACGAGTGCGCGAACGCGTTCGCGCCGACGATGGCCTTGTTGGCCTGCACGCTCATGCCCGTGATGGACGACACGAGACGGCTGGCCTTCACGAACTCGCGCGTGTTGATGTCGGTATGGGCGTCCAGCTCGTCCCCGTGCATCTTGATGGCCATGACCACTTCCTCCATGGCCGTGTTGCCTGCGCGCTCGCCCAGGCCGTTGATGGTGCATTCGATCTGCGTCGCGCCGTTCTTCACGCCGGCCATGGCGAGCGCCGTCGCCATGCCCAGGTCGTTGTGGCAATGCACGGCCACGGTCACGTTCTCGATGCCGCGCACGCCCTCCATCAGGTACTTGATGCGGCGGCCGAACTCCTCGGGCAGCGAATAGCCCGTGGTGTCGGGGATGTTCACCACGGTGGCGCCCGCGTCCACGGCGGCCTGGATGACGCGCACGAGGAAGTCGTAGTCCGACCTTCCCGCGTCCTCCGCGTAGAACTGCACGTCTTCGACGAACTTCTTCGCGTACTTCACGCACTTGACGGCGCGCTCCACGCATTCGTCCTCGGTGATGCGCAGCTTGTCGCGCAGGTGGCTGGGACTCACGCCCAGGCCCGTGTGGATGCGCGGGCGCTTCGCGTACCTGAGCGCCTCGGCGGCGCAGTCGATGTCCTTCTCTACCGCGCGCGTGAGGCCGCAGACGACCGCCTGGTCGCCGGCGAGCTCGGCGATGCGGCGCACGCTCTCGAAGTCGCCCGGACTGGAAATGGGGAAACCGGCCTCGATGACGTCCACGTTGAGACGCAGCAGCTGACGCGCGACGACCAGCTTCTCCTCGGTGTTCATGGAAGCGCCCGGCGACTGCTCGCCGTCGCGCAGCGTGGTGTCGAAGATGTTGAT
>CAJFVW010000222.1 GCA_904420575.1 uncultured Gordonibacter sp. | reverse complement strand
GGCGGCCGCGCTGGGGAACACGGTCAGGTTCTGAGGATTCACGTGTGCGGTGCAGGTCGGCCGGCAGTAGATGTGGGTGGTGGTGCATCCAAGGTACCACATGCCGTCGAGCGGCGATGCGCCTTCCAGGTCGCGCAGGCGATAGAGGTCTTCGACCGTCGGAATGTCGCTCCGGTTACGGCAGGAGGCGTGGGTGTGGTCAGGCCGTGGCATAGTAGTCCTGCATGAAGGCAACGTAGGTTGCGACGGAGGCCGACGGATTGCTTTGCGTGTAGAGGCAGTATTCGAAACTCGTTTCTTCAATAGGGATCGGGTCTGCGTACGCCACGTTACTCACTGCCCACTCTCCGATCACGATCGCAGCGCATTGTTCCAGGAAGCATTGCGAGAAAAGGTCCCCTTCTTGGAAGATGGTTATCGGCTCCGTGTTGGCCGAGTCGGAATTGAGGAACGATCTTGCGTGGTCGTCCATGAGGTCGAACATCTCGCTTCTGGGGACGAACAGCCTGTAGGGGCTCAACTCTTCGATCCCTATCGATTTTTTGCCTGCGAGGGGATGGCTCTTCGCCACGATGCAGCAAAGTGGAAGATGGGAGAGCGGGTGCGACACGGCGTGCGTGTGGGTCACGTCGGCAAAGCCGTTGATGACGTCGTAATGCTCTCCAAGAAAGCTGGGGACCCTTCTGAAATTCAGCACTATTTCTGGATGTTCGAGCTGAAAGGTGGCGAATGCCGAAGGAAACAAGGGATCTTGGATGACGTTTGTCATCCAGGGTGCGTCCAGCTGTTTTTGGCCATCGGTGGACGCTTCGGAGGCTAGGGAAATCCCTTCGTCGAGAAGGGCGAGCGTGCGTTCTGCATAGCCTGCGAACACTTTGCCAGATCTGGTGATTTCCAAGCCTGCGTGCGAACGGTCGAACAAAGCAAACCCGGCTTCCGCCTCAAGGGAGTCGAGTGCATGTTTCACGGTGGGCGCCGTCATGTAAAGCAGCTGTGCCGCCTTGTTGATGCTCTTCGTTTCCGCGAGGACAAGAAGCACGCGCAGGTTGCTGGTATTCATGGATTCCCCTCGTCGTCCGTGAACTCGCAGGCGTTCGACAATGCGAAACGCGGCGTGTGCCTAATGATTCCTCGAACGCACCTCGTTGTCAACAGGATCGTGCGGCTTCGATTGACAGAGTATTAGCTTTCGCTTAATGCCTCTTGTGCAACATCGGAAATTCCCAGGCTGAATAGTGTGTCCTATTCTTGGCTTGCCTTAAAGGGCGGAATGCTTTTTTGGGGGAGAGACGCTGGAGCCATTAGGAAAGAGGGAGAGGGCATGTCTAACATCACAAGGCGTAGTTTCATCACGGCAGCCGGTGCGTTCATGGGGGTTGGGGCGCTTGCTGGACTGACCGGCTGCGCACCGAAGGCGCGAGCTGAAACCGCAGGCGTTTCTGCCGATGCCGCAAAGACCGTCACGGGCGCATCGACCTCGGGCTTCATTCCGGGTGGCGGGTCGTTCGCAGAGGGCGCCCTCGATCTTGGGTGGGCCGGCACTCCGGAAGCCATAGAGGCCGTGGGCGGCTCGACAATGCCGCTTGCGGAACTCAATCGCCGCCGCAAGGCCTATATCGATTCAAAGACCGAAGATTTTATCTGCGCGGATGGCAGCACCATTCCTTCCGTGTACGTGAAGGTGGCCGCAAAGATCAACTCGATTGGCACGGGCACCCTCGAGGCGGCAGACCAGGGCTATTTCCCCGAGAGTTCTCTTCGCGCCATTATTGCGGATATAAATGAAGAACAGGCGCAGTTTTATATCGATCTGCCTACCGACGTGAATTTCAATGTTGTTGATGCTTCTCTTGCAACAGGCAAATCTATTGAGGAGTCGGCGCCTCTCTTGTCTCACCTTCACGCCTGTGGGTATCTCGCCCAGCACGAGCGTAACGATGGCACGGTGTACCATTGCTTTCCGTTCTTTCAAGGCCTCGCCGAGATGTTTACCTTGAACCACTACCAAAGTCAAACGCCACTCCCTATCAACGACGGTGGCGCAGTCGATGGGTTTCCTGCAACGGGCACGGTCATGAGCATGCTTGACCAGGGCACCCCCGTGTTTCATGCTGTGCCGGTAAATGCCGAAGTCATGGCGGAGGGCAGCACCATCCTTTCCTACGAGGATGTCCGCGAAATCGTGAAAACCAAAAAGAAACTGAGCCTTGGCCCTTGTACCTGTCGTTGGATGAAGGCCCGCGGGGCCGGGAGTACGACGTTGCCCCCTTGGGAGGATTTCGTCAACCGCAAAGAGGGGTGCTACGAGTATTACGACGAGACCATTGGCCAGTACATAGAAAACTGTATCTACATGGACGATGAGGCCGAAAACGGCATTGCTATGGGCTGGTGCCACGAAGCCACGGCCGAAGAAGTGCTTGCGGTTATTGATCGCAGCGCCGAGGCGGGCTATATTCTGCATGTAGCCGGTGGAAAACGTATGGAAACCATCTGCTGCTGCAGCGTCGATGCCGGCTGTGGCATGTGCAACGTTTACGACAGGCTGGGTGACGCCGTCATGAATTACCCGGCATGGGACCAGAAACACCGCTACATGCTTGAAATCGACAAGGACGTCTGCACTGGCTGCGGCACCTGCGTAACGCGCTGTCCGATGCATGCCGTTTCCATGGGAGAAGACGGAAAGCCCATGCTTGGTCCTACCTGCCTGACCTGTGGGCAATGCGCAACGACCTGCCCTGTTCAGGCGCGCAAGCTGTCGAACCGCGTTGCCGAGAGCCTTGCCGAGCTTCCTGAAAGCTTCGTTGAGGACAACATGATTAAGGCCGCCTATCGCTTCGAGCACGGCCTGATAGTGTAAGCATCGCCAGAGAACGTGCAGGCTGTTTGCGGAATCTGGCAGACAGCCACCTGACCGACAGCCACCTGACCGACAGCCTGCACGGCCTTGTTGGGTTCTCTACGGAAAGAGACGATGAGCCATGCATGAGATGTCCCTTCTGCGCGATGCGGTAGACATAGTGTCGGATGCCGTCAAAGACGCCGACGTCAAGGCCGTGACGAAGGTCGTTCTTGCAATTGGCGACATGCGCGACGTTGTTGAAGCATACGTTCCCAGCCTTTTCGAGCGGCTGACGCGCGGGACGATAGCGCAAGGGGCGGGAGTAGAGATCATCCACGTTCCGATGACGGCACGATGCAGGAAATGCGGGTTCGTCATGCCGATCGACGTCAACGACGAGAAAAGCTGGACCTGCCCTAGTTGCGGCACGTATAAAGACTTCAGGATCATTACCGGCAACGAGTTCATGGTCAAGAGCATCGAAGTCGAGATGAGGCCCGGCGGCGTTCGGGATGATGGGGTGCAACATGAATGAAATGCGTTTCCTCGAGATAAAGCAGGACATATTCGGCAAGAACAACGACGCGGCGGCCGCGTTCCGCAGCGCCCGCAAAGAAGACGGCATGCTTTACATCGACGTGATGGCGTCTCCTGGTGCCGGCAAGACGACGCTTCTCCTGACAATCATGGCGAAGCTGCGCGAACGGGGCTCGCAAGACCTCGCCGTCATCGAAGCCGATCTGGAATCCGACGTCGATGCGCTGAAGATCAAGGAAGCCGGCGTCGATTCCGTCGAGTTGAACACCCGCGGCGTCTGCCATGTGGAAATGGGCATGGTGGAGAAGGCCTTTGCCGCCTTCGGATCCACCTCGTACGAGTACCTGTTCCTGGAAAACATCGGCAACCTCGTTTGCTCCGCAGATTTCGACACGGGCGCCCATGTGCGCGTCATGCTGCTGTCGGTGCCGGAAGGGTGGGACAAGGTGATGAAGTACCCGCCGATGTTCTCCATCGTGGACGCGCTCGTCGTGACCAAATGCGACTATCTGCCCCTGAACCCCGATTTCGACATGAACGCACTGAAGAAGCAGGCGCGCGTCCTCAATCCCGACCTTGCGATCTTCGCCGTGTCGGCAAGGACCGGCGAAGGCATGGATGAGCTGACCGACTGGATATGCGCGCAGCGACAGTGCATCCTGCGCTGAGCTTGGCTCCCGGTCGCCATGCCGTCTTCGCCTTTCGGACGAAGCCTTTGACCTGCGCGACGCTTTGGCGTTGCCGCCCTTTCCTTCCGACCGCCAGGAACCGCGCCCCCTCTTCAAGGTTCCTGGCCGCTGATCATTCGGCATCCATCGAGGCCGCCGTGGCCGCGAGCGTTTTTTCACGTTAGGAGACAGACATGTGCAACAACGGAGTGAACACCGCCCAGTTCGAAACGATGATCGATCTGCTTGACGACCACGTAGCCCTGGAGTACCGATGGGCGCACAAGATGACCCACACGGCAGGAGATGCCGGTTTCAGCCGCGCGTCGAACAGCCTGCACGAAGCCCAAGCCCTTTTGGCCGACGTCAGGGCCCTGCTTGACGAAGCGAAGGCGAACTTGGAATCGAACGATGTGCCGCTTGGCGAACCGACGGTGAAGCTGATGCAGTAGCCTGCGAGAAGCCGTCTGGGCGATACCTGGCGGAGCGGCCGATGAGCGTGCGCGGCGCGTCGCGAGAGGCGCGAGGCGCCGGCCATGGCGAACATGCACGCCGTGTTTGCAGGGCATATGGTATGCTATGCAGTCCAGGTATCGGACGAGCAGGGGGTGTCCAGGGGATCCGTGAAGGCGGCAGGGCGGACAACGGGGCGGCAGGTGGCGGCTTTGGCCTGCGTGGAGGCGCTGATCCTGTCGGTCGCTTGCCTCTACGGCGCCTCCGTGGTGCCGCGCCACTCGGGTGTGGCGACGGCGGTGTACGTCGCCTTCGTTGCGCTGTCCTGCACGTTGGCCTCGGTGCTGTGGTATGTGTTCGTCGTGCGCCGTCCGCTCTGCTGGGGCAGGCCCGCCACGCCGAAGCGCCTGGCGGCGGCCGTGATCGCCGCAGCCGTGGCCGCCGTGCTGCTGGAAGGGGGGACGCTTGTGGGCGGTCCCGTTTCCAGCCCTCTGGTGTCTAGCGACTGGCACGCGTCGCGCATGGCCGCCTTCTTCGTGCTGTGCCTTCCCGCGCTGTGCTGCATCGTGCTGTACGACTGGCGCGCACTGGTGCGCCGTTGGCGGGCCGCGGTGGTCGCCTGTGGCTTCCGCCTGCCCAAGCTCTTCGCCGCATGGCTTCTGGCCGCCGTGGCAGCAGGCATGCTGGCGGCGCTGGCTGCAGGAGCTGCCTGCGCGCAGGCAGGCGTCGGCACTGCCGGTCCCTATCAGGCGTTCGCTTTCGTGTTGGCGACCTTGGCCGTGGTGCTCGTGGGCCTGCGCCGCAGCATGGCCGACCGCCCCGAACGGGGGCTTCTCGCCGTGATGGTGGCCGCCGGCATCCTGCTGACCACGTTCACGCCGCTGTACACCCATGTCTCGTGGGACGATCACATCCACTACGACCGCGCCGTCGCCACGTCGTATCTCGTCGATCCCGAATACTCGCTGGGCGACGCGGCGCTCGTCGCGCGCGCCTATGACGACGTGGCCCGCTTCTCGCGCGCGTCCGAAGGCCCGGGATGGACGAATCCTTACGATCCCGAACGCCTGCAGGGGATCTACGACCGCATCGACCAGCTGGGCTCGTTCGACGAGGCGGCCGTGCGCCTGGACGGCGCCATCACCCTGCGCGGCGTGGGAATCGTGGAATACTACACGGTGGCGTACATCCCGGCGGCCATCGGATTGTGGGCGGCGCGGCTGCTGGGGCTCGCGACGACCCAGGCGTTCTTGCTGGGACGGCTCATGACGTTCGCGTGCTATGCCGCGCTGACGTATTTCGCCTGCAAACGGCTCAGGAGCGGAAAGATGGTGCTGGCGACGTGCGCGCTGGTGCCCACGGCGGTGTTCCTGGCCTCAGGATACAGCTACGATTTCTGGCTCATCGGGTTCCTGATGCTCGGCTTCGCGGTGTTCGCCGGCGAGCTGCAACGTCCTGACGAGCCTTTGGCCTGGCGTTGGTTCCTGCTGATGATCGCCGCGTTCCTGTTGGGCTTGGGGCCCAAGGCGGTGTACGTGCCCATCGCGGCCATGTTGCTGTTCATGCCGCGCGCCAAGTTCGCGAAGGTGGGCGCACCTGCGGCCGGAGGCGGCGTTCCGGCGCTCACGCATCGGCGCTACCTGGTGGTGGTCTTTGCGTCAGCCCTGTTCGTGCTGGCCACGTTCGTGCTGCCGTTCTTCGTGGCAGGACCGGGGGAGGGCGATGCGCGCGGCGGCGCCGTGAATCCCGGCATGCAGATGGCGTTCATCCTGCACGACCCGGTGGGATACCTGAACGTGTTCGGACGGTTTCTCGAGGACTACCTGGCCTTGCGCAACGCGGAATTCGCGCTGACCGACTTCTGCGGCCTGGAGACGGCCCACATCGAGCGCATGGTGGCCGTGTTGCTCCTGGCCGTGGCGCTCACCGACCGCCGGGGATGTGACGCCGCCTTCGCCACCCATGCCAAGCGCATCGCCATGGCCGTGTTGGCGTTGCTGACCGTGTTCTTGATCGCCACGGCGCTGTTCATCAGCTTCACGCCGGGCGGGGCGGACTACATAGCGGGAGTGCAGGGACGCTACCTGCTGCCGCTTCTGTTCCCCGTGTTCCTGTTCTGCTGCAACTTCCGCCCGCTCGACCGCCTGGGCGAGGGCATCGACCGCACGGCCTATCACTACGGCATCCTGATCCTCGGCGGCGCACTGCTGTTCTGCAGCGTGGCCTCCGTGCTTATCCTGCGATTCTGACGGCATGAGGCCAGCTGTTCCCGTCAGGCTTCGGCGGGCTCTTCCTCTTCGGTTCCGGATGTCAAGACGGGAGCGCGGGGCGTCGTCGCGACGGTCACGTCATCCTCGGCGGGCGCTTCCTTTCCGGCGCGCTTTCCGTCTTTGGCGGGCGATCCGTCCCCGGCGAGCGCTTCGCCGGTGCCTTGCGGCCTGCACGCGCCGGCTCCCCAGCCCTTGATGCGGCGCGTGGCGCCCAAGGCGAACAAGCCGGCGAACAGCACTGCCAGCACCAGGCAGGACAGCGCATAGGCGACGCTGGCGCCGGTCACGCCCGCAGCCTCCACCAGCGGCGCCGACACGAGGGTGGCCACCACGATGGCGCCCACGTACCCGACGACCACGGCGTTCTGGGTGCGGATGACCACCATGGCGTTGTAGAACACGTTCGAGGCCGACAGGAACCCGCCGCCCAGCAGCACGACGAGCAGCGGCATCAGGTAGGCGTCCAGGTCGATGCCGTACAGCAGCTGCAATACGGGGATGCCGACGGCCGCGCAAACGCCGACGACCGCCACGGTGATGCCGCCCACCGCAAGCAGCAACCTGCCGATGATGCGCAAGAACGGCCGCGCCTCGTGGTCGAGCCACAGCTTGGCGAGGCGCGTCAGGGTGGGTCGCATGAGGAAGATCATGAACAGGTTGATGACGAACGAGGGCATGAACAGCACGTTGAAGACGGTCTGCATCTGCTCGGTGCCTGCCGCCTCGATGGCGTACTTGCAGACGTTGCCCAGATACGCCGCCAGAAACGAGCTGACGAACAGCGGCAGGCAGGCCAAAAACAGGCGGGCGAGCGGCTTGGGCGAAAAGTCCGGGCGCCCCACCTGCACGATGCGGCGCAGGCGCGGCACGTCGTAGGCGGCGATCCAGACGGCTTCGACGAGCGAGGCCGCCACCATGGCGCCCACCACGTCATGGGAGAGAACCAGCACCGCCGCGAACGCGGCAATGGAGAGCACCGAGCGCCACACGGTGGAGAACCCGCCCAAATCCAGGCGCTCTTCCTTCTGGAAGGCGGCGAACCAGTATTGGGCGAGCGCTTCGAACAGACGATAGGCGACGAGCGCGTAGGCCACGGCGGCCTTGTGCGCGTCGAAGCCGAACGACAGGACGTACACGGCGCTCGCCGCTACCATGAGCGCGCACGTGACGATCTTGAACGCCAGGTACTGGGCGTAGCTGAAGCGGTTGCCGGCATCGGTGGCGAAGTAGGTGGTCGATTCGAACACGCCGACCGTGAGCATGAGCTGGGCGATGGCGTATCCGATGGAGAAGATGCCGCCCTCCACCTCGCCGCAGACGCGGATGACAATGATGAGCAGGAGAAACGAGGATAGCGCGTAGACGGCGCTGCCGGCAGCGTTCCAGATGACGATCCGTCTGTTCGAGGCAGTGGTGCGCAACATGGCCTCATTATCCTCCAAGTTGCCCTGCGAGCGGCTCGCCAGCGTGAAACGGCGCTAAAATATTCACAGCGACGTGTCGCGCACCGGCCGCCTGCCCGGGCGAACCGCGCATCGGCGGCTTGCTTGGTACGTGCCGCGCGGGCGGCACTGTTCGGGCGGATGCGGCTTCGACATGCGGGCGTCGGGGCAAGACGGACGAGGAAAGAGGGGGCGGCAAGGTGGGGTATGGATATCCCGACGGGGCGCTCGAGCGGTTGCAGGAAGAGGAGCTGGGCATCCTCAAGGAGGTCGCGCGCGTGTGCGTCCAGCTGAACCTCGTCTGGTTCATGGACAGCGGATCGTGCTTGGGGGCGCTGCGCCACGGCGGCTTCATTCCCTGGGACGACGACATCGACGTGGCCCTGCCGCTTGCGGACTACCGCACGTTCTGCGCGGAAGCGCCGGCGCTGCTGTCCGAAGGCTTCGGGCTGTACACCCATGCAGAAACCGCGAACTACCCGCCCTTGTGGGCGAAGGTGTACCGGAAGGGCACGCGCTTCATGAGCCAACAGATGGCCGATGCGGGGTTCGAGCAGGGCATCTTCGTGGACGTGTTCGCCTTCTCGCGGCTGGACTCGCGCCCGCGCACGGCGAAGAGGCAGATGAGGATGGCCGCCCGGTGGCAGCGCCTGTCGTACCTGCGGTGCTTCGCCCGTCCCAAGCTGCCTGACGGCCTGCCGCTGCGTCCCGTCTTCCAGCTGGGATGCCGGATGGCCCATGGGGTGGCGCATGCGCTGCTCTCGCCGTCGTTCATCGAGCGGCGCTTCGAGCGCAGCTTCTCGATGGGCGACGGGGCAGGCCCCTGGTGCGACCTGTTCTACCCGGCCTACGGCACGTTCGAGACGGAGACGCTGTTCCCGCCCGTCGACGCGGCGTTCGCGGGCGAGCGCTTTCCCGTGCCGCATGACGCGGACGCCTACCTGGCGACGATGTACGGCGACTACCGGGCCCTGCCGCCCGAGGACAGGCGCGGCGCCCATCCGCCGGTGGTGCTCGACTTCGGCGATGGCATCAACGTGATGGAGCGGGCGAGGTAGGCAGCGGCATGCGCGGCGCGGCGCGCCGGCGACGCCTGCGGGGCTGGGATGCGGGATGCGGCGCAGGGCGGGGACGCATCGGGAGCGCTGGTCGGACCGCGCGCTTACACGTCCGCGTAGGCGCCGAAGTCGAGCACGTGCGGGTAGTGCTCGTGGCGCAGGTTCTCCGGCGGAGGCGTCATGAAGTCGCCGTAGAGCGCCTCCAGCAGCTTCTCCGCGCGGTGCGGGATGGGGACGAGCAGGTCCTCGAACGGCACCAGGCGCACGGGGTCCAGGTCGTCGCGGTCATACACGTCCCAGAAGCGGCCGGTGTCGCACAGGTAGCCCACGCGGCCGGTCTGCTGGCCGTTGTAACGCGTCTGCCAGGCAAGCGAACGGCCGTTGAGGTCGATGGCGCACAGGCCGGGCAGGTTCAGCAGGGCACGCACGGCCGTGGCGCCCGCGCGCAGCACGGCGGCCCGCGGCCCGCCCCCTGCGACGTAGGGGTTCTTCGTCAGCTTGGCGATGGCCAGCTTGTTGAACAGCCATGCGCGCCATGCCTGCCGACGGAACGCGCGCTCGTCGTCGGGCAACGCATCCAACGGGAACAGGTCCAGGAAGATGCCCGACTCGAAGTCCATGGTGGCGAGCGCCGTGTCGCGGAACTCGGTGCCCTTGAGCATCATGCGTGCGGTGCCCAACGGATAGCGTGCGTCGCGGGTGGCGTCGATCATGCGGTAGCGGTCGGCGCAGTCGCGCTCGACGACGCTTGCCAGGCGGTCCAGGTGGGCGCGCGGCATGCAGATGTCCACGTCGTCGTCCCATGGTATGAACCCGCCATGGCGCAGCGCGCCGATGGCGGTGCCGTAGCTGGCGTACCAGCGCAGGCCCTCCCGTTCGCAGAGGGCGGCGAAGTCCTTCAGCATCATGAGCATCACGCGATGCAGCTGCGCCAGGCGCGGGTCGCCGGCGGTGGCTTCGCTTGCGTGGTCATCCCCCTTGTTGGGGCGTTCGCGCTCGTCGGTCATCGTGCTCCGGCCTGCCTTTCCGTCTCGTATGCGTCGAAAAGCGCCTCCAGGGCGTCGGCGGACGACGTCCAGCTGGCGGTTTGGGCCGCCAGCTCGTGCAGGCGCGTCCCCCACGCCGGGCATTCGCCACGCCGGGCGTGCGCCTCCTGCAAGGCGGCGGCGAGGGTCGTGGGATCCGCGTCCTGCAGCACGATGCCGCGCCTGTCGGCAATGCCCAGCTCCTCGACGCCCCCCACGTGCGTGACGACGGGCGGCGTACCCACGGCGGCGGCCTCCAAAAGCGTGGTGGCGAAGCCTTCCGAACGCGAGGGCAGGCACAGGACGTCGGCGTCGCGCAACAGCGCGGCCACGTCGGGCGCGTTCAGGCGTCCCGTGGCGAACACGTTTCCGGAAGCCTGCGCCACCTCTCCCGCAAGCGGGCCGTCGCCGGCGAAAGCGAACGCCATGCTGCCCTCGGGCAGCCGTCGGACCAGTTCCTGCGCCGCCTGCAGCAGCGCATCGACGCCTTTTTCGGGCACAAGCCTCCCGACGAACGCCACCAGGAAGGCCCCTTCGGGCACGCCGAGCTCGGCACGGAAGTCGCGCGCGCTCGCGTTTTCGGCAAACGCTTCCAGGTCGATGGCGTTCGGCACCACGCCGCGGCCCTCGATGCCGAAGTGGGAAAGCCACGAAAGGGAGGACGCCGACACGCCGCAGAACGGGTGGCCGCATGCCTTGACGCGCCCGGTCGCCCAGTGCTCGTAGGCTTCCACGACCTTGTCCGCAAGGGGGTTGCCTAGCGAGAGGTGGGCGGAGCCGTGCTCGACGACGAACGCAGGCGTTCCCGTGCGCAGGGCGAAGCGCGCGCCTGCGAGCGAGAGGCCGTAGAACCGCGTGTTGACGACCACGCGGTCGGGCGCAGAGGCGGCAAGCTCATCCATGGCGCGCCGCGTGGCGGCGGTGCGCCGCAGAAGGGGCAGCCGTCCTCCCAGCAAGGGGCGGCACGGCAGGCGCAGCACCTCCACGTCGTCCTGCTGCGTCTCGCGTTCGGGATGCGCGGGGAAAAGCCTGCACGTCACCACCGTGACGCGTCGCCCCCGCCGGGCCAGCTCCTTTGCGAGGCCGGCCGTGTAGGACTCCACGCCCCCTACATGGGGAGCATACAATGCGGAGAACAGGCAATAGGACAAGGGACGGCCACCGCGGGACTGGCGTGGCGCGCCGTTTGCTCCGGAAGCGGCAGGAGGTCTGGTGGCTGCGCCGGGCCGCGGGCTTCCCGCAGCACCGTCCGCGCGCGGTGCGCTGCCTGCTGCGGGCACGGCTTCGACGGTTCCGGTGGGGGCGGGTTCTTGCGGACGCGGCATGCTAGGCGTCCCGTTCGGTCTTCTCTTCAAGCTCTTTGGCGCCGAGGGCCTGCTCCTGCACGGCGCGATCCAGCTTGCTCTCCAGCTGAGACACGTGCACGCTCATGGTGAACAGCTTCACCAGCAGGACGAAGATGAAGAACAGGAACAGGAAGTTCGTCGTCTCGTAGATGTGCAGTGCCGCAGCACAGGCGTCGGCGATCTGCGGGAAAATGCTCACGACCAGGATGACCGTCGAAAGCCCGATCCAGAACACGGAGTCTTCGATGCGTACTTTCGAGCGGCGGATGCGGCGCAACATGAGCGCCGCCGTGACGAACGATGCGATGACGAGGACGATGCGCAGCTCGGTGGTCACAGCGCCTCCTTTCCGACGAGTTCGTCGGACATGGCCAGGGGCAGAGATGCCGTCGCGGACGCGGGTGCGGGTGGGCGGCCGGCTGCGGCCGCAGGCGCGCCTGCCGTCGCGGACGGGCGGGCCGGCGTCGTCGCGGGACTTCCTTCGCGGGCGGGCACCTCCGCGGGGGATTTTCCGAGCTTTTTTCGGAAGAACTGTATGAACAGCACCGACAGCAGGATGCGCACCATGTAGGCCACGGACGTCTTCATGTTCAGGTAGCTTTTGCCGGCGGAACGCTCGTCCACCGTCACCTGCACCTCGCGCACGCGCGCGTGCGCGCTGCGGATGAGGTAGGCCAAGGTGTCGGGCTCTGGCCCCACGTTGATGCCGGAAGCCAAAAGCTCCATCGTGCGGCGGTTGAAGCAGCGCATGCCCGAGGTAGGGTCCTTGATGGTGCGGCCGGTGGTGAGCTTGATGGCGAACGATATGAGGCGGCTGCCGGCCATGCGCAGCGTGCGGGGCTTCTTGCGGTCCACGAAACGCGAGCCGATGACGATGTCGTTGTCGGCGATGGCCTCGATCAGCGCGGGCACGTATTCCGGCCGGTGCTGCTTGTCCGCGTCGAACTGAACGGCGCAGTCGTAGCCGTGACGGCAGGCATACAGCATGCCGGTCTGGAACGCGCCCGCCAACCCCAGGTTCACCGGGAGGTCGATGACGTCGAAGCCGTTTTCCCGGCAGATGGACAGCGTCGAATCCGTGGAGCCGTCGTTGACGACCACGTAGTCGAAGCCTTCTTTGCGAATGCCCTCGATCACCTCTGCTATGGTCGCCTCCTCGTTGTAGGCAGGCACGATGAGCAAAGGGCGGCACTTCTCCATGACACGTCCCCGTTCTGTTGCGCGGTATCCCCGCTATCGATGACATCATATCGTATCACTGAACGCGTCGCCATCAAAGCGAAAGGATCGAACGGGCTGCAGGAAAGGCAAGAAGGTGGTGCGACGTCCTTTCGCGGCGAGGGCGGCGAGCCGCCGGTCGGGGGCCGACAGGCCGGCTTCCCTGCGGCCCGACAGGATTCCCGGGACCAGGGTGGCCTCGGGAACCGCGACGGGGACCCGCGCCTTACAGGTTGGCCGGGTTCGTCGCCGCGGGCGTCTCTTTCAGGGGGCCTTCCTCTTCCGCGGCCTTGCCGCGCGAGAACAGCTCCTTGAAGTCGGTCGAGGCCGTGATGGCGCCGACGATGATGACGATGGCGCACACCACGCCGCGCGCGTCGGGCATGATGCCCAACAGCAGCAGCGAGAACGGGATGGCCCAGGCGGAGTACGTGATGTTGAGCGCCATGGACTTCGCTGCGCCGATGCGGGCGATGGCCTTGTAGTAGCACAGGTACGACACCGTTCCCAAAAGCGCGGCCACGGCGATGATGGGCATGGCGTCGCTTGCGAACGCGTGGGCGGCCGGGGCCCAGCCTCCCAGCAGCGGCAGGATGACCAGCGCGTAGGACAGGGCCGAGGTGGTCTGCCTGATCTGCAACGCGTTCTCGTCGTCCACGCTTTCGTCGCGCAGGCCGTAGGCGATGATGACGGCCTCCGTGCCCCAGCCCACCACGCACACGAGCGCGCCGGCCACGCCCAAGAACCAGTCGCCGGGGATGTTCTCGGCCGGCGTCCAGCCCAGCGCCGCCACGCCCACGAGGCACGCCATGAGGCCGACCCACTGGTAGCCCTTCATGCGCTCCTTCAGGAACAGGTGCGACAGCAGGGCGCCGAACGCGGGGAAGAATGCCGAGATGGCGGCCGTGTAGGAGGCGCCGATGTTGTTGATGGCCGTCATGTAGCCCGTCATGCCGATGGGCGCGCCGATCACGGCGGCCAGCACGATGAAGAGGCCTGTGCGGCTGCGCAGGACCGCCCAGGTGCGGCGCAGCTTCCCACGCACCGCCATGTACACGAACATGTACGCGGCCGAGCAGGCGTCATGCAGAAACGTGCTGGTGAACGCCGCAAGCGCGATGGCCTGTTCCGTGGAGAAGAACGTGGAACACGTAAGCGCCATGCTGAGGACCACCGTGTCGAGCGCCCAGGTGAGCGCTGCTCCCAATCCGTACCTCATCTACCGTGCCGTCCCTTCGCATTTCGTCTCGCACGCTTTTCCGTCTGTGGCCGGGGCCGGTTTCGTCGCCGAGCCTTGCAGTTCCTCGTGCAGTTCCAGCGCCTTCGCGCCGTATGACTTCGTGTACTTGTACCAAAGGTACAGAAACTCGCCCACGGGCGTGCCGCAGGCGTCCTTATAGAGCGCCCACACGAACCAGTGGAAGCTC
Organism: uncultured Gordonibacter sp.; assembly: GCA_904420575.1. Taxonomy (GTDB): domain Bacteria; phylum Actinomycetota; class Coriobacteriia; order Coriobacteriales; family Eggerthellaceae; genus CAJFUR01. The sequence goes on along the minus strand of CAJFVW010000222.1, from coordinate 10,999 downwards.
ACCACCGACAGGTACCCGATGCAGTGGAACAGCTCTTCTGCCGTGAGCGGGCGCTGGAAGTACAGTTCCAGCACGTGCAAGGCCTCGTCGTAGGTGTAGTCGCTGCAGCAGATGTACACGGCCAGGTCGCTTGCATAGTCGCTCATGCCCGAGTATTCCCAGTCGATGAGGTGCATGCGGTCCTTCTGCACCAGGAAGTTGGGCTCGTAGAAGTCGTTGTGGCACAGGACCATGTCTTCCGGCGCGCACTTCACCAGGTCGTTCAGACGCTCGGCCAGGTCGTACAGCTGGTCGAAGTCGGGAAACGACGTGCGGCGGCGTTCGTCCAGCAGCGCGAGCATCTTCTTGGTGTCCTCGTGCACGTCGAACGTCCAGGCCGACGCGATGCCCGAGCGGTGCAGCGTGCGGCCTATCTCCATGGCGCGCTCCACATGGTCCCAGTTGCGCAGGTCGAAGGGCTCGCAGTCGTCCAGATAACGCGACAGCTTCCAGCCCTCCTGCGGGTGTTCGTACAGGTACGTGCCGTCGATGCCCAGGTCGCGGGCCGCTTCCTGCGAGAACGTCTCGCTTTCGCGGTTGATGATGGCGTCGGTGCCCACGCCGGGATGGCGGTACACGTACGGCGAGCCATCCACGTCGAAGCGGAACGACAGGTTGGTGAGGCCGGCCTTGATGGGCACGATGTCCCTGATGTCCTGGCGCGTGCAGCCCAGCACCGCGCAGATGTTGTCCATGATGTGCGAGTCCACGTTGTCGATGAAGTCGGGATCGAACGCGCGCAGGTCATCGAGCGAGTCGAATTCCCATATGGCGTCGTGGTCGTACGGGCGCATGACCATGGGCAGCTGCCTGACGTGCTCGGCGTAAAGGTCTTCCCACAGCTTGGGCGCGGTGTCGGGCTGGTCGTATTCCGCGTCCAGCAGCGTCGTGAACGCTTGCGAGAACGCTCGGTCCCAGTAGGCGTGCCCCAGCATGACCCACGCGTCGCGCCCTCCCACTTGCACGTCCACGATGCGCCGCTCCGACCCCTTGGTGGCCAGGCAGTATTCGCTCGTGGGGCCCTGCTCGTACACAGCGGCGTAGTAGGCTTCGTACACGTAGGGCTCGAAGGGGTTTTCCGTGAAATAGTCGTCCGACGAGCAGATGTAGGTGTTGCCCAGCCGCCCGGCCACCTTGTGGATGGTGGAGTTGTTGTTGCGCGTGGCGTAGTCCTCGTTCACGACGATGTCCACGCCGAAGGCGTCTTCCAGGTAGAAGAACTGCTCCTTCATGTAGCCGACCACCACGGCGATGTCGTCGATGCCCGCTTCCTTGAGCTGGCGGATCTGGCGCTCGACGAGCACTTCGCCGCGCACCTTGAGCACGCCTTTGGGGCGCTCGTAGGAAAGGGGAGCGAAGCGCGACGACAGGCCGGCGGCCATGATGACGGCGTTCTCCACGCGGTAGGGGGAAAGGGCCGTAAACCCGGCGGGCGTCACCTGCGCCTCGTCCACGAGCCCCTTGTCGGCGAGCTCGCGGTACTCCCGGTTCACGACGCCGAGCGAAAGCCCGGACGCGTCCGCTATGTCGCGCTGCGTGCGCACGTTGTCGCGGACGAGCGCGGCAAGCACGTTGAATGCGTTTCTGGTCAAACCCACGAAGGCCCTCCTGGTCGAGAATATCTGTGGGCTCGATTGTAATGGTTTGTTCATATTTGTAAAGCGAATGAAAATAATGAACAAACAAGCCGCCGAGGGGCGGTGCGTATGGAAGAGGCGTGCAACCGACGGGAGGCGTGCCGGGCGCATTGGCTGCTGGTGGGCGAGGAGGGCGCACGTGGTCTGCGAATGTAAGTTGGTAGCGGGCCCGAGCGCATCGAGCCGCTGGCGTGGGCGGCGGAAGGGCAGGTCCTGCAGCGGTGCAGGCGAGGGCGCACGTAGCCTGCGAGTGTAGGGTGGCTGCGGGCACAGGTGCTGTGGATCGCCCGTGTGGGCGGCGGCAGGGCAGGCTGCCGCCGCCGAGGTTCTTGCCGCGCGGGACGGGTGCGAAGTCCCGCGCGGCAAGCGGATGGGTTCCGTCGCCTAGTGTTGCGCGACGGCTTCCTCTTCTTCCCATTCCTGGGGAGCGTCTGCCGGAGCGCCGGTGGGCTCCTCGGCAGGGAGCTTCTTCGTGAGGTATGCGTTCCACACGATGTTCAGCACCAGCACCAGGGCGAACATGCCCGCGCCCGTGACGAACGCGTTCAGGGCCACCTCCGGGTCGCCGCCCCAGGCGCCCGTGATGAAGCTCAGGATGACGGGACTCAGGATGATGCCCAGGTAGTTCACGCTGGTGGCCAGCGAGTACGTGGGACCGTACTGCGCAGGCGTGCAGATGCGGCTCACGTAGTAGCCGGGGCTGGCCATGTTGATGCCGAAGAAGATGCCGGCCAGCACGGTGCCCACATACACCATGCCCATGTTCTGCGCGAACATGACCACGAGTGCTGCGGCAAGGCCGAACGCCGACCCGAGCGTGCACAGGAACAGCTTGCTCATGCGGATGAGCTGCGGCAACACCAGGCCAACGAGCGCGCTCACCACGGTGATGGTGGTCATGCCCACGCTCACCGACGCCGCGTCGCCGAAGCCGTTGGCCGTGACCAGAAACGAAAGGTTCAGCGGGAACACCGCATACGCCACGCTCATCAGCACGATGAGGGCGCACTGGATCCAGCCCATCAGCGGGATGGCAGCCACCTTGCGGCCCGAGAACGTGCGCTCGGCCTTCGCCTTGGCAGCCGGCTTCTCCTCCTTGGGCAGGAACAGGAGCGCGATCAGGAACACGGGCGCCGCAATGAGGTAGGTGAAGTACACGTTCGTCCAGCCGGTCAGGCAGATGGGGCCCGCGAGCAGAAGCAGAAGCGCCGCGCCGCCCGTGAGGAACGTGGTGTTGAGGCCGATCATGCGCTGGCGCTCCTTGCCCTTGAAGCTTTCCAGCACAAGGGCGCCCAGAAGCGGCACGAGGAAGCCCTGGCCTGCGCCCACCAAAAACCCGCAGAAGTCCAGGATGGCGATGGAGCTGTGGTTCACGAGCGGGATGAAGCCGCCCAGGAACATGCACACGAGGCCCGCGAGGATCATCGGCTTCTTGCGGAAGTGTGCCGTGAGCACGCTCATCAGCAGCGACACGGCGAACGCGCCGATCATGGCCGACTGCATGACGTACTGGACGGCCATCGTGGAGGCGTCCGGGAACGCCGCGGCGATGTCGGAGAGCATGACCGACGCGATGGTGTCGGCCTGTGCGATGGCGATGGTGGTGAGGATGGCGAACTTGAGCACGCCCTTGCCGTGAGTCTTCTCCATGCTTGCGGCCCTCTATCGCACGCGTCCGCGCAAGAACACGCGATGCTTCTCGAGGATGCCTTCGGCCTCGTCGGCCAGCTGCTCGGGCTCGAACGCGGCCACGGAAGCCAGCTCCTCGATGGCGCGCAGGCCGAAGCCCTCGCAGTTGTAGTCGAAGAGCACGGCGCCGTCGGGCGCGTAGATCTCGCCGGCCAGGCGCGGCGGCACGTGCAGGATGTCGCGCTCCTTGGCCGTGAAGGGCTCCATGCCGTCGATGCGCACCTCCACCGTGCCTTCCTGTACGACGAACAGGCTGTAGAACGGGTTCCTATGGCTCCAGCTCAACTCGAAGCCGGGCTGGGCGACCAGCTGCCAGATCTCCTTGTGGCCCTTCGTCTCCCAGCGGCCCACCTTCAGGCGCAGCTCCACGCCGGGGAACTGAAACGTCTCGAGGCCCTGGTCGTAAGGGCGCACGTGGTAGATCTGCTCCTTCGGCACCTCGACCGTGACGGGCTTGTACTCGTAGTAGAGGCTCGAGGTGCTCTGGCCGTCCTTCGCCATGTCGAAGTCGTCCTTGTGGTACGTCTTGTAGCGCAGCCCCTCGATGCATTCCTCGGCCATGCGCATCTGCTGGAACAGCTCGCGCCAGATGGTGCCTTCCTCCAGCCAGATGAACTTGTGCGGCAGGTACGGCGGCAGATGCACGATGTCGCCCTTCGTGAGGATGCATTTCTGCCCGCAGACTTCCAGCTGCACGGAGCCGCCGTCGACGAGGAACGTCTCGGCGCCGCGCTCGTGCTCGTGGTAGCGCATCTCGTTGCCGGCATCGAGATAGAACGTGTCGAGCATCTCGTTGTGCTCGAACGGTCCGTACGGCTCGATGTAGTACTGCGAATGCGAGCGTTTCCCTCCGTAGGCCTCGTCGAAGTCGAACAGGCTCGTCTCGCCTGGCACGATATGGACGTCGTGCAGGGCGAACTCTGGTTTCTGGGGCATGGCCCTATCCCTTCCTCTTCTTGCGGAATTGCAGTTGGAAGGGGTATACCGCCGTACGCGCAGGATAGGGAGGGGGAAGGGCGTTTTGAAAGGACGGGCGCCGCGCCGGCGGGAAGGGCTGCGCGGCGGCTACGAAGGCGGCCCTGCAGCCGAGGGGGCACATGAGCGCCTGCGCTGGGAGCGTGCAGGCGTGTCGGGAGTGCGGGTGCACGCTCGAGGGAGGGGCGTCGCGCGGGCGGTGCGCCGCCTAGGCGCCAGGGTCGGCTTCTTCCTCGTCCTCGACGTATTCGATCAGGTCGCCTACCCCGCAGTCGAGCTCGCGGCAGATGGCGTCGAGCGTTTTGAACCGCACGCCGCTCACCCTGCCGTTCTTGAGCTTGGAGAGGTTGCTGTCGGCGATGCCCACCCGCTCGGCCAACTTGCCAAGCGGCATCTTCCGGTAGGCCATCATCCGGTCCAGCCGCATTACGATCGCCATGCCGCCTCCTCAGATGATCTCGTAGCTCTCGTCCTGCAACAGCCACCCATACTCGAGTATCTGCCCCAGGCAGAACACCACGATGGCCAGGACAAGGAGGATGATGCTCGTCTCGTCGAAGAGGGTTCCGACCACGCGGCCCGTCGCCGCGCCGAGCACCGCATAGCCGATCCAACGGGGCACGGCGACGGCAAGAAACAGGAAGGGGGCGGCCAGCTTGACCTTGCGCGGCAACGCAGGGAAGAACGGCGTTTCCTCTTGGCCGATGCGGCGGAACACCAGCGCGGCGTACGCAAGCATTGCCGCGAGGGCTGTCTGGACGCCGAAGAGCACGAACGCCCCGACGTCGCTGCTGCTTGCGGGGTCGAGCGACGTTGCGCTGCCCAGGTAGGTCGCCAGCGTCGCCGCAGCCACCATTGCCAAGGCGGCTGCCAAGACGAGCAGCGCGACGAATGCCGCCTGACTCGTTCCCTTGATTTTGCTGCGGATTTCGTCCATGGCCCACTCCTTTTCTTGCCGCGCCAACATGCATGGTGGTTTCGGCAGGTCGTTGCGTCGCGTTGCGGCTGGTCGTGCTGTAGCGCTGCGGCTGGTCGTGCTGTAGCGCTGCGGCGGACTGCATTGCCGGGTTGCGGCTTGCTGCCTTGCCTGGTTCCCGTTTGGTCGACGTATCCGTATACTATCATGTAAAGTATTGCTTTGCATAAATATTTTGATGCAAAACACCATATATTGAGATAAAGAGTGGCTTATGGGCGAGCGGACGTTGCGGTGGCCGGAGCGCCCTCTGGCCCTCCGCGGATGCCGCCAGGGTGCTGTGGGCGCCAAACCTGGGGGCTGGAAGGCGAATGGTCTTGGCGACTTGGGGAGCCATTGCGGAAGGTAGTTGCGAGTAGCGTTCGCGCTCCGGGGGCCGGGATGTGCAAGGAAATCTTGCCGGACTGGCAAGAATCTCCGCGATTGCGAGGTGCGAGCCGATAGAAACTTCAGGTGGATTGCGAGCGACCTGGCATTATGCGAAACGATGCTTTTCCAGGCGAGCTTGGCGCATGCAAAAACCCGCCCAAGGGATCGCAATTCTGGAAAATTTTGCCATCTTTCCAGAGCGGAGATGCACCTGGCGTTCGTGTTTCGGGCCCGTTGCTTGCTGGGACCGTTGCTTGCTGGGACCGCTGCTTCTGGGGACCGCTGCTTGCTGGGACCGTTTCTAATGGGGCCGTTGCCTATTGAACCATTGCTTGCTGGCTCGTTGTCTGCGGTGAGGCGCGAGGCCCGGTGCGCCCCCGTTGGGAGCACGTGGGCGCCCATGCCGGCATCGGCGGTATTCCTTGGGGGATTTTCCGGCTTTCCTTCTGCGGGACGCGCGTTTCCGGTATTCTGGTCGTTCGCAATCCGAGCCTGACGAGAGAGAAAGCGCCCCATGAAGATCAACCACGCGATCCTGCACGTCTTCGACTTCGTGTCGTGCGTGAACGTGTACTCCACCGAAGAGCTCGACCTTTCGAGCAGGAACGTCAAGCGCTACGTCACCGGCCACGCGAAGAAGGCGCTCGGCAACCTGGACTCCAAACGCGGCTCGTTCGTCGACGGCAGCCTGTTCGCAGGGGAGCTGCATGCGTATTTCCGGGGCGAACGCGATTTCGTGGGGCTTTCGGTGCAGGTGGCCGAATACCTGGCCGGCGAGCTGGGCCGTGCAGACAAGCCTGCGTCGACCGACCTGCTGGTGGTCGACTTCGAAGACGACCCCGACAGCACCGTGCACAAGATGACCGACGAGGAAGCCGAGGCCGCCTACGAGGCGCGCGGCCACCGCTACTTCGCGTTCATGCTGCTGGAAAGCCGTCCGGCCTACCTGCACGAGGTGGGCGAGGGCGAGCTGGGAGGGACGTGCGTGAACATCGCGCGCCATCACGCCATCCTGCCGAACCCGTCGCAGAAGGTGGCCTCGTTCGCCGTGGTGGACGCGAAGTCGCTCGCGGTGTCGTTCTGCGACAAGCCACGCGCCATCGCCGGCGAGGAGAAGCTGTTGATTCCCGACGGCCTTTTGCAATGCTCCATCGAGGCGTCCAGCAAGGAAGTGTTCGACGCGGTCGCGCGCATCGTGGAGGAAGTGGCCGAGGAATACGGCGCGAACACGGCCGTGGCGCTGTCGAAGGCGAAGGCGTACGTGAGCGAGGCTGTGGAAGAATCCGAGGAGCTGGCCCCGTGGGACCTCGGCGAAGAGGTGTTCGACGACGAGCCCTTGCAGCGCCGCTTCGGGGAGGCGCTTGCCGAGCAGGCCATGCCCGAGCGCGTGGTCGTGGAGAAGGCCGTCGCGAAGCGCGTGGCGAAGAACCACAAGATCCGCACCGACACCGGCATCGAGGTGACGTTCCCGGCAGAGCTGGGAGAGAACCCCGAGTTCATCGAGTTCGTGAGCGCCCCTGACGGCTTGATCAGCATACAGCTCAAGAACATCGGACATATAGAGAACCGGTAGGTCCGTCATCCCGGGCGCGTGCGGCTTGTTCGCGGCGGCGGAGGGACGGCGCGGCGGGCTCCTGACGAATGGGTGGAGGCTTGGCGCGCAGGGCCGCTGCGTGGCATGGACGTGGTAGGATGCTGGGGTTATTCTCGCAGGCGATCGTGCGAAGGAGCGACCCGTGCCTTACAAGGTGAACGACCCGGTGGGCGGACAGAGGCCCGTCGTCGACGACGAACAGCTCAGAAGGATGATGTCGTCGAACCGCCCCGACTTTCTTCAGCGCAACCGTTTCCGTCTGGTCACGCTCGCCCTCATCGCAGTCAACGTGCTGGTGTTCGCGACCGAGGTGCTGCTTTCGGGCATGCGCTTCGAGGTTCCCACGCCCGTGCTGGTGGAGATGGGAGCCATGTATGCGCCGCTCGTGCAGGCCGGCGAGCTGTTTCGGCTGTTCACGCCGATGTTCCTGCACATGGACCTCATGCATCTGGCCTTCAACATGGTGGCGCTCTACAGCGTTGGCGAGGTGTTGGAGCGCGTGCTCGGACGCGGCAACTTCCTGCTTCTGTATTTCGTCGGCGGCATCACCGGCAATGCCGTGTCGTATGCTGCCGACGTGTTGCTGGGCGGCGGTCCCACGGTGAGCGCCGGCGCTTCCACGAGCGTATTCGGCCTGTTCGTGGCCGTGGCGCTGCTGGGCGTCCTGCACAAGGGCAACCGCCGCATGTTCGCCGAGTACAGCAAGGGCATGCTCGGCATCATCGGCGTCAACGTGGCATACACGTTGCTGGTGCCGAGCATCTCCGTGAGCGGGCATCTGGGTGGGGCGCTCGGCGGCCTTGTCGCCATGTTCATGATCCCGGCGAAGAACCTGCGCGTGCCAAACGCCGTGCGCATCGTCGTGGCGGTGGCATGGGTGGCGGCGCTTCTGCTGCTGATGGCCACGTCCCAGGGGCTTGTCGGCTTCTAGCGCGGCGGGGCGAAAGGGCCGCTTCCGGCCCTGGAGGTCAGGGAGCATGACGGGGACGACGCCCCCGACCCCCCGTCATCGTTCCCTCGCTGCCCCCGTCCTGCCCAGGTCACTCCCAGCGCTTGAGGCCGGGGAGAAGGGCGCCCATGAAGGAGACGGCCTCGTCGAGCGAGATACCACATGTCTCTGCCATGCCGGGAGCGCAGCGCTCGATAAGCTCGTCGAGCGACTCGCCCCCGACGAACGTGCCGTCGCGGTAGCACCAGGAGCAGAAGTCCTCGGACGGCGTGCCGTCGGCTTTGGTTCCCCGGTCCTCTGGCTGGAAAAAGGGCATGCCGCAGCTTTGGCAGTACGGCGCATCCGGCATTTCGAGCAGTTCGGTGACGGGCACGTCGCAGGTGGCGGCGATGAGCTTGCACATGTCGATGCTCGGCGAGGTCTCGCCGTTCTCCCAGCGAGAGACGGCTTGGCGGGTGACGAACAGCTTGCGCGCCAGGCCTTCCTGCGTGAGGTTGCGTTCCTTGCGGATGCGGACGAGCGCGTCTCCGACGGTCATCGCGGTTCCTTTCGTCGATGGGTGGTTTCCGCCATTGAACCATGTGCCCGCACCTGCCGTAAAGAAACAAGACGTTGCCTGGCGGCGCCACGCCGCGTCTGTGCTCCGGAGTCGGGGGCCAGGGGGTGGGGACGAACGCGGGCACGCCGACGAGCAGGCCCGTGTCCCGGAATCGGGGGCCAGGGATGGGGAAAGGTGTTGGAAGCGAGGGAAGGTGCTGGGCGCGAAGAAGCGCAGGTGAGAGGAAGGGCTTTGAGGAAAGTGCAGGGGAGAGGGGGAGGTGTCGAGGAAAGGGAACGTGCCGAAACGGCTCTGGACGAGGAAAGGCGTTTGCTGCGGAAGCCGCGTCTTGCAGGTAAGGGCACGGGATCGGGCTCCGAATGCACAAAAAGTGCCGTCGTGAACCAAATCCGCCGCGCTCCTTTGGACCCCTTTTCTGGCTACGTGGCAAAGGCCTGATGAAAAGCGTGTCCGCGCCCGCGCAAGTGAGTCCCGGTCCTTCGAGGGGGCAGCGTGGCGTCCTGTATGTCGTTTCGAACGGTTCACAGCGGCGGCTTTCGTGCAAATTGGGCGCGAAAGCTGCACGAAACCACCGCCGCCGGCGAGCTACATGCCCTTCGCGCGCCAGGCGCCCCGTATGCCCTTCGCGCGCCAGGCGCCGCGGGCCCTACGTTTGACGGGGGCCGCAGGGCTAGCGGCGGCGCTCCATCGAGAGGACGGCCTTCACGCCCAGCAGCACGAACGCTGCGATGGCCACCGCACCCGCCGCCCCGCCTGCGACGAGCCCGCCGACCAAGGCGACGCTGTGGGAGGCGGGGCATGCTTCGGGGCGCTCGGCCATGGCGGGCGTGCGTGTCGTTTCGCTCGAGGTCATGAGGGAATCGAGGCCGCGTCCGAGCGCGCTTGCGGCATTCGTTTCGGCATCCTTGGCGTTCATGGGGTCCTCCTTCGCATCGTCGGGGTCGTGAGGGTGCAGGGTAGCGCGCAGAAGACAGGCGGCTCCCGGCGAAACGGCGCGCGTGGACGAGGCGCATCCCGGCCGTGTCCGACATGTCAGCCGCAGAGACGAGGTGGCGTCCCTCTGCCCGTGTTCGTCGTGCCGGCAGGGAGGAAGCTGGCATTTTCCAGCTGGAGGGCGAAGGACGCCGGCTCCTTTTTCTTTGGCGGCTGTGCCGAAAGGACTGCAAGAACGGGAGGTCGGGTTCGGCCGGCCAGGCTGGCATGCGGGCGCGGCCGCCATGTGGTCGCGCAGCGCGCGGCCGCCATGTGGTCGCGCAGCGCGCGGCAGCCACCTGGCCGCGCCGCCGTAGCCCGAATGCCGCGCGCACGGCGCGGCGCGCGATCGCGCGTCTGGCGCTCCGGCCGCCGTTCGCGTACACTGATGTCCATGACTGACTATGCGAACGACCCCATCCCTTTGCCCGACTCTGCTCCCGAGCCCGGCGCTGCCGACGCCTTCGCGCACGGTTCCCTCGGCCGGCTCTCGCCGGCGTGGTGGGAGCCCGAGGGCCCCGACGCGCCCGCACCCGAGCCGTGGCTCGACGCCGAGGCGGCCCTCGACCGCTTCCTTGGCTGGACCGCCGCGCGCGGCATCGAGCCCTGGCCCCATCAGGAAGAGGCTCTCATGGCGCTCATGATGGGCGACCATGTGGTCCTCGGCACGCCCACGGGCTCGGGCAAGTCGCTCGTGGCGCTCGGCCTGTGCTTCATGGCCATGGCCACGGGGCGACGCTCGTACTACACGGCGCCCATCAAGGCGCTCGTCAGCGAGAAGTTCTTCGATCTGGTGGACATCCTTGGGCGCGAGAACGTGGGCATGGTCACGGGCGACGCGCACATCAACGCGGGCGCGCCGGTGGTGTGCTGCACGGCCGAGATCCTGGCGAACCAGGCGCTGCGCGAGGGCGAGGGCGCCGACGTGGGCTGCGTGGCCATGGACGAGTTCCACTACTACGGCGACTACGACCGCGGCTGGGCGTGGCAGGTGCCGTTGCTCACGCTGCCGAAGACGCAGTTTCTGCTGATGAGCGCCACACTGGGTGACGTGAGCTCCATTGCGGCGTCGCTCAAGGAGCGCACGGGCGCGGACGTGGACGTGATCGCCGACGCGCCGCGGCCGGTGCCCCTGGCCTACGACTACGTGGAGATGCCGCTCGAAGGCACGGTGGAACTGGCGCTGCGCAAGGGCGAGGCGCCGCTTTACCTGGTGCATTTCTCGCAGGACGCGGCGCTT
>CAJFVW010000221.1 GCA_904420575.1 uncultured Gordonibacter sp. | reverse complement strand
CTTCTCCATGATGAGCACGTTGGAGCTGTACAGGGCCAGCCCCTTCTTGTAGTCCTTGCTGTACAGGTCGTAGGGCGCGCGGCTGGGCACGAACAGCAGCGCGTCGTAGGTGAGCGCGCCTTCCGCGTGCAGCGAGATGGTGCGCGCCGGGTCGGCGAAGTCGTGGAAGTCCGACTTGTAGAACTCGTTGTATTCCTCTTGGGTGACGTCGGACTTCTTGCGCTTCCAGATGGGGATCATGGAGTTCACGGTCTCCAGCTCGGTGTACGTTTCGTACTGCGGCTGGTAGTCGTCGCCCGCGTCTTCCGGCTTTGGCAGTTCCCGCGTCTTCGTGACGTTCATCTGGATGGGATAGCGCACGTAGTTGCTGTAGCGCTTGACGAGGTTCTTCAGGCCGTATTCGGTCAGGTACCCGTCGTAGGACTCGGCTTCGGCGCCCGCGTCCGTGCCTTCCGCGTTCTCCTTCAGCGTGAGGATGACGTCCGTGCCGTGCCCCTCGCGTTCGGCCTCCTCGATGCTGTAGCCCTCCACCCCGTCGCTTTCCCATGCCCACGCCTCGTCGCTGCCGTAGGCGCGCGACACGACGCGCACCTTCGAGGCCACCATGAACGCGGAGTAGAAACCTACGCCGAACTGGCCGATGATGTCGATGTCCTCCCCCTGCTGCTCGGCGTTGTCGGTCTTGAACGCCAGGCTGTCGGAATGCGCGATAGTGCCCAGGTTCTTGTCAAGCTCGTCCTTGGTCATGCCGATGCCGTTGTCCGACACGGTGACGGTGCGGGCGTCCTTGTCGAACGACACGCGGATAGCCAGGTCGTCCTTGCCCACTTCCACGTCCTTGTCGGTCAAGCTGCGGAAGTACAGCTTGTCCACCGCGTCCGACGCGTTGGAAACCAGCTCGCGCAGGAAGATCTCGCGGTTGGTGTAGATGGAGTTGATCATCAGGTTCAGCAGTTTCTTGCTCTCGGTCTTGAACTTCCTCATGGTGGGCAGCCCTTTCTCTCTCATGCGACGGGTGGTGCCTTCGCTTGCGGGACGGCGCGACGGCGCGCCATCGGGGGCAAGGCGAAGCGACATTGGCTGCGCCGCCAAGTTCTTCCGCCGCCGCCGGGCGTCGCTCGGTGCGGCCTGCTGGTTTGGCAGTCAATGCCTTCGAGTGCTAAAAAGGAATTGTAGTCCGCCGCCACACGATGTCAAGACGCGCGGCCATGCCTGCCGCCGCAAAACACAGACGACGCACGGGCAACCGCGCCGCGAGAGCATCCGTTGCGTCCGTTTACTCAGGTCTGTAGAGAAAGAAGATGTGAAGTTGACCGAAAAAGCAGCATTCAGCTGCTTGCTATTTGCCGCCTTTGCGCTAACATAATGGCGGTTGTCAGCGATGTCATCATCGGGCATCAAACATATCTCAAACTCATCGTAGAGTCGCCCTGCCGCTGCGAGACCGTGCCGATCGCTCGGGTTTCGCCAAGAACAGCAGGTGACGGCAGAAGGGGAACAGTCCCTGCTCCCTGCTCCCTGCTTCTGCGCGCGGACGCCAGAAATGGCGGAATGGAGTTACGTGCATGGCCGAAACCGAGTCGCAGCTGCCACTCGACGGAGAAGAAGCCGTCGAGCCTGGCCGCAAGGCCCTGTTTGTATCGTATGCTTTGCTCGGCGTGATACTCGTCCTCATCATTGCGATGCACGGATTCTTGCTCAGCAACGACCTTCGCGCCGCCCGCCATCCAGGCCAGCCCTCCTTCCTTCCCCTCCCTTTCGAAACGTTCGTCTCTTCCCTGTTCGTGCTCGCCATGGCCATCATTTCGGTCTTGGCCAGCCACATCTGGGTGCTTTCTGCCGAGCGGAAACGCCAGCAACGCCGCATCGATCGCCTCCAGGAGGCTCTTGCCCAGGCGAATCGCGCCAGCAAGGCGAAATCGCAGTTCCTCTCCAGCATCTCGCACGACATCCGCACGCCGCTGAACGTCGTCATGGGCATGACCTTCATCGCCCGCTCCCACGAAAACGACCCGGTCAAGGTGAAGGCCTGCCTTGAGAAGATCGACCAGTCTTCGCGGCATCTGTTCGGCATGGTGAACGACGTCTTGGACCTGAGCAAGATCGAAAGCGGAAAGTTCGTGCTGGAAGAAGCCCCTTTCAACCTGCTCTCGCTCACGAGCGACCTGGTCGAGCTCATCCAGCCGCAAGCCAAGAGCAAGAACCAGCGCCTGACGGTCACTACCGACGTCCGGCATGCGGCGGTGATCGGCGATGCCCTGCGCGTCAAGCAGGTCCTTCTGAACCTTTCCACCAATGCCGTCAAGTACACGGATCCCGAGGGCATGGTGAGCATCACCGTCCGGGAAGAACCTTCCGTGCTTCCGCAGAGCGCCGCGTTCTCGCTGATCGTGGAGGACACCGGCGTGGGCATGGACCCTGCTTTCGTCAAGCGCATCTTCGACCCTTTCGAACGCGAGGACACCAGCCTCACGGCCTGCACCGAGGGAACGGGGCTGGGCATGGCCATCGTGAAGAGCATCGTGGACACGATGGAAGGCGCCATAGACATCGAAAGCGAGCCCGGCGTCGGCTCCCGCTTCACCGTCACCCTGACGCTGAAAACCGCCGACGCCCGCCCCTCTCGAACAACGAACGCCGACGCCGCGAACCCGACGGCGCTGCACGGGCGGGTGCTGGTGGCGGAAGACGACAACCTGAACCGCGAGATCGCATGCGAATTCATCGGGGAGTTCGGTGTCACCGTGGAATCCGCCTGCAACGGGCGCGAGGCCGTCGACCTGGTGGCACGTGCGCCCGAAAACTACTACGACCTGGTGTTCATGGACATGCGGATGCCCGTCATGGACGGCGTCGAGGCCACGCGCACCATCTGCGCCGGCTGCCTTGCCTGCGGGAAGCGCCGTCCTTCCATCGTCGCCATGACGGCCAGCGCGCTCGTCGAAGACCGCACCCTTGCGTTCGAAGCCGGGATGGACGGCTTCGTCACCAAGCCCATCGACACCAACAAGATAGGCGAAGCCCTCAAGACCTACCTCGGGTGAAAGGCACGCGCCGGCGCTTCGCATGCGCCCTGCTTCAACCCCTTTCGGGCACGCCTCCGGACGTCAAGCGCGGCCTCCACGGCAACGGCAGCTATGCCCAGCCAGATGAGCGCAAAGCACACGCCATGCGCCACGGTGAATTCCTCGTTGAAGAAGGTCACGGCCAGCACCAGCGCAATGGTGGGGCTGACGTACTGGATGAAGCCGATCACCGTCATGGACACGCGGTTGGCGGCACCCGCGAACAACAGCAGCGGGACGGCCGTGAGCAATCCGCAGCCAGCGAGCAGGGCCATCACGGCAACTGGGTCCTTCACGGCCAGCGGGTCAGGCGTGGGCGGGGCAACCTGCCAGATCCATGGCGCTACCGCGCCCACGAGCAGCGCCGCCACGCCGATGACGCCCGTGAGCAGCGACTCGAACGCCATGCCGGGCAGGGCCGGATAGCCGCCGCGCTTCTTCACGGCGCCGTACACGCCGAACGTGAGCGCCAAAGCAAACGCAATCCATATCTGACCGCCATGCGCCATCATGAAGTATCCTACACCTACGGCGGCCAGCACCGTGGCCACTTTCTGCATGGGCGTCAGGCGCTCTTTGAACACCAGCAGGCCCAAGGCAATGCTGCACAGCGGGCACAGGTAGTATCCGATGCTCGTTTCCAGCACGTGGCCGCTGGTGGCCGCCCACACGTACACGCCCCAATTGCACGTGATGATTAGCCCTGCCACCAAAAACGTGCGCACCGCCCGCGGATCGCGGAACAGGTAGAGGAACTTCGTGCGACGTACCAGCACGCAGAGAACCAGGACGAACGCGCACGACCACACCATACGCCACGCCAGCACCTCCAGCGCCGGCACCGCCGAAAGCAGCTTCCAATAAAGCGGCATGACGCCCCACAGAAGGTAGCATCCCAACCCCTCCAGGAACCCCACCTTGTCGGTATGGGAATCGCCTTCTGCCGAAATCTCGATCACCTGCTTGTCCATGCCTGTTGCCGTCCGATCCTTTCCGCTTCACCTTCTTACAGCCTGCTTATATGGTACACCAATCGCCATTGGGACTTTTGCCCGTCCCCGCATGATGCGCCACCCGAGCGGGCGAGGGGCAACTGCCGAGCCCGGCTTTCGATGCTTTGAACGTCTGGCCCGCGCTCTCCCTCCCCTTCCGCGTTTGCCCTGCCTTCCCGTTGTCCGCCCCCGCAATTCACCACCGGCTTCCTCTGGCTTGGAATTCCTCTGAGCTCGGCCTGCACGACTTGTGTCCCTTTCGTGTCGTAGAAACGAGTGTTTGCATTTGCCATGAAGTTAGAGTATTATTCATTTTTGCCGCTTTTCCTGTTTGGTGTACACGAACGAAAAGTAGGCGCAAGGTGCGGGGTGGAGCAGTCTGGTAGCTCGCCGGGCTCATAACCCGGAGGTCGTAGGTTCAAATCCTGCCCCCGCGACCATGAATTTGCCCTCCTAGCTGGGAAATCAGCTAGGAGGTTTTCTTTTATCAAGCGCTCGAAACAGACAGGGTAATAGGTATGGTAATGAGTATCGTTTGAGGACGTAGCCTATCCCCTGCGCTTGGCAAGCGAATCCCTCAGTGCTCGGAGCACCTCAATCGCCACGGGCAGCTCATCTACATCGAACGAGACTAGAATCTCTTGCACCTCCGCCGAGAGCGCGGCCTTGTCGGGTTTCGGCCCATCGGTCAGGAGCGCATCCGTTCCCACCGAGAGTTCTTCGGCAATCCTCGCGAGCACGGGCAGGCTCAGCTTGGTGTTTCCGGTTTCGATGTGGCTCATGTGCGTGACGGAGATGCCGACCCTTCCCGCCAGCGCCTCCTGCGACAACCCGCACGCTTTGCGGTACCGCCTGATACGTTGGCCTATCTCGAAGTACTTCATGCAATCACCGCCCATCGGAATCAAGTCACCTTGAATCCTATGAGCGATTTTTCTTGTCTATAATAGCTGCGATAGGCTGTTTTATGCCTATATAGTTAAAGTTCGGCGCATGCGCATCGAGGATGCGCCGGGTGGCCGCCGGGCAGGGCCGTATATGAGAAGAAAGGTTAGACGAATGAACGAGCAGACAGCCGACTTGCTGCCACGCGTCGCAACTGCGCACGAGTTGATGCACCGCGTGGTCGACCTCCAGAACCGCATCAACCAGCTCACCACGCAGTTCGCTGCCAAGACGGAGAAGAAGTCGAAGCGCCACCCCGTGCTCTACGCAATCGCGGGCTTCCTCATCGCGTTCGCGCTCATCACGAGCACCCCGCTGAAGGCGGTTACCTACCCGCTCACCATCCCCTTCTTCGCAACGGGCGGTATGGAACTTCAGGTGACCGTGTGGAACGTCATCAACCTCGCCGTCTCCGCCGTCATCGGCGCGGTCCTCTACAAGGTCATCGCGAAGTCCGCCGACAAGAGCCGCGCCCAGAAGAACGCCGCCATCGACCGAAAC
Organism: uncultured Gordonibacter sp.; assembly: GCA_904420575.1. Taxonomy (GTDB): domain Bacteria; phylum Actinomycetota; class Coriobacteriia; order Coriobacteriales; family Eggerthellaceae; genus CAJFUR01. The sequence continues at coordinate 14,277 of CAJFVW010000221.1, read as the reverse complement.
AACGCCCAGGTCGAGGCGAACAACCAAGCCCTCGCGCAAAGCATCGAGCAGACGAAGCGGGAAATCTTCGCCACGCAGCAGCGCTGGGCCGCGGAGGTCGCGCCATGGTACCCGATGGACTACGACAGCATCGACGCCGTGGACTTCTTCCTTACGGCCGTACGCAACCACCGCGCGAGCACCGTGCAGGAGATGGTCAATCTCTACGAGACCGAGCGTCACCAGCGGCGCATGGAACAGGGTCAGCAGCAGATTCTCCAGCAGCAGCGCATAGGCAACATGCTCCAGCTCGGCAACCTCTTCATGCAGGGTCAAATTCTCAATCAGGCGCAGCAGATTAACGCTAACACCGCCAGCGCGAGCAGCAGCCTCGACTGGATAAGCAACGCCATGGGAAGGCGATAAGAGACGTACACAGAGGGGCCGTTTCAGATCCGTGGCGAAACTGCCACGGACTCAGCGGCCACCCGAACGGGCGTGGAGACGCCTCCACGATCGTTCGACAAGCATGCGCAGGCGCATTCCGTCGGAAAAGGGAAGCGGAGTCGATATATAGAGAGGAACGAGTCATGAAACAATACACGAGGAGAGGCGCTCTGAAGCTGTTCGGCATCGGGGCGGTTGCTGTGGCGGGCCTCGGGCTTGCGGGATGCAACGGCGCAGAGGGCGGCGCGGGAGCCTCCGAGGCCCCAAGCGAGTCCATGGGAGCATCGCAGGCGTTTGCTCAGCAAGGCGTCTGGATGCAGTGCCGCTCGGACGACTTCCCACAGAAGGACACGACCGTCTCGGCCGTCCTCGTCTTCGACGGAAGCGGCAACGTGACCCGCTACGAAACGGACAGCATAGCGATGAACGGGGGCACGTCCTACGAGGCACTCACGTTCGGCGACCTCGACGGGCTCTCGAACGATGAGATTGCGGACCTCGCCGCCCAGAAGAACCGCGAACGGTTCGACGCGACGAAGCAGTCCGCCATCGACGAAACGGCCGAATCCCTTGAGTACTACGAGCAGGATGCCGGGTTCTATCAGGATGACATCGCCAACGCGACCGAGGGTCAGAAGATTAACGAGGCGGCCGAATACGAGGAGCCGGAGGCCGTCCCCTACTCGCTCGCCATCGAGACGGACGGAACCGGGAACAACACGCAGTCCGAGACGCTCAGCTTCGACTCGAGGACTCTGAACGGCGGGTATTTCTATTCCGGGTCGGCCATAGGAAGCGCCCCCGATTCGGTTCTGGACGGCGCGCTCTACGAAGAGAAGGAGGTGTCCATCGAGCTCAAGGTCACGGGCACCCAGACCGTCTACGACACTCTCTTCGGCGGCTACACGGGCCTGTACACCGTCGTTGACGGATGGGACTCAATCTACGAGCTGGACACACCTGATACCGAGGGCATCGAGGTGGACTAGGTGGTCCGAGTTAGCGATTGGGTCAAGACCCACAAGCGGCATGCCGCCGCGCTGATCGCGGCGTTGCTCGCCGCGATCTGTCTTGCGGTCGCGGGCGTGTCGTGCTCGACCACGGCGCTGACTCCGCAGCCCGCGCAGGAGGCGGAGGGGGGCTCGAGCGAACTCGGCAAGACGGAAAGCCCGGAGCCCGACGAGGAACCTGAGGCGGGAGATGTCGAAGCCGAGACCGAGGGCGGGAACCAGGGCGAGAGCACTGCCCCGTCGACCGAGCCCAGCGATTCCGCAGCCGAGCCCCCGGCAGCGAGCAAGTCGGAAAGCCCCGCAGAGAGCGGCGGGGGCACAAGCGGCAATCAGGCATCCACCCACACGCACACATGGAGGGACCACACCGCCACGCGGCAGGTGTGGGTATCCAACATGGTGACGGTGCCCGACTACGAGACGCGAACCATATACGGAGCGCAGCTCTACACGCAGCACTCGGACGGCCAGTGGTACAGCGATGGTGCCGTCTACTGGTTCGAGAACGGTTTCACGAGCAGCGACCTCGCGGCAATCATCAAGGAGAAGATGAAGACCGAAGGCTATATAGGAAACTACGTGAACCGGACCAAAACGGAGCAGGTGCAGGTCGGTTCGCATCAGGAGGACCAAGGCTGGTACGAGACGGAATCCTACGTCGATTACCAGTACTGCGACTGCGGTGCTCGGAAATAGCCGAGCGGACATGCCCCCACTCGAGGCCGCGCCCGATTACGGGTGCGGCCTTTTCTTTTCGAGCCTCATCCCGTCGCGCCTGACCCCGATTTCGCAGCGGATCACGTCTCGCGCCGTGAGTATGCCTGCGGCATCGGGGAGGTCACGCGAAGGGAGGTGCTGAGCATGAAAGACGAGGACAAGAGGAAATTCAGCATCGAGGAAGAGGCGGAGTGGCGCATACAGGTTCTCAAGCGCACGGCGCGCATCAGCGCGGCGAAGGCCAAGCAGCTCGAGCGCGAGAGGAACGCGATGCGCAGGAAGGAGCCCCTCGAGGACAGGGAGGGGCTCGAGGGCACCCTGAGGTGCATCGACAGCGTGATGGAGTGGCGCTTCGTGGACGAGTTCGGGCGCGTGGAGCTCGACGCGGACATGCTCTCCATGCACATCACGGTCAGGGAGCTGCGGTTCATCCGCGCCTGCGTCGTGCGGGCAATCGAGGAGCTGGAGGGAGGCGCACGGTGAGCGACTACGGGATAAAGACGTACGCCGACCTCGCGGAGACCTGCGGCGGCATGGTGCTCGCCAACGAGATGGCCTATCGCCCGATGGAGTTGATGAGCGGAAACTGGGCGCCTTGGGAGGAAATCTTCCAGTGGTACATCGTGCAGGACCCGAGCTTCCTCATGAAACACACCGACGAGCCGGTGTTCTACGACGGCGAGCTCTGCTTGTACGTGTGGGGATTGAAAACCTTCGGCACGAGCTGGTCCGTCCTGCCCGCCCCCGAGATTCACTAGCCATTCGTGCCCCATGGGTGCGGCGAGAAATCGCCGCACCCTATTTTTTTCACTCAGCTGCTCGCTAAAGGGGCCATGCGAAACGTCGTCACCGCAGGGCATTTGCCAGCGAAAAACAGCGCTGACCCTCGGCTCGTAAACGAGGGGATTCGGATGCGCTTTCGCAAGTTGCGCGAACGGCGAAAACCAAACACGGGATTCCCGCTTCTTTTTTCGCAGCCGCTTCGCGGCATTTATCAGTCGAAACTGCCTTAGGCTCCTCCGCTGTACGCTTCGGGGCAAAAAAGGCAAAAGGGCATAAGGGGGACTGACGCAGCTTGCGCTGCGGTCGGCATAGCCGACAGTCCCCGGTTGCGGCGCGCACGCCGCAATCCTGCCGAGCGCCGTACGCTCGGCAGAGGCCCCGGCGGGGCGGCTCGCCGCCCCGCCATAGAGAGAGGCCGTACACGAAAAGAGCGGGCACCCAGAGGCAGCCCGCCCTTTCGGCGCAACGTCCCCGCGCAGATCGCAAAGACCTGTCGCGCATAGCGCGGCCGATCTTTGCGACCTCGCGGCGTGGTGCAAGCCTCCAGCAGAGGTCCTGATGCTCGCAGCTAAGAAAAGCGAGCTACCGGATTGATACAATATGTGAAGCCAACAACAGGGAGGGCATGATGGGTCTGCTTGGAGCCTTATTTGGAGGCGGGAAGAAAAAGAAGCCAACCATCCGCACAAAAGTCGAAATAATTGAGCATCAGCATGTTGCTCCGGACGAGCCCGAGCCGGTAGAAAAGCGGATAAAGTCTCTCAACCCCGGCCCGTCTGGACTTTACCCGCACGAGATTTTGATGCTCCACTATGCACAAGGCTACAAAACCAGCATTCAGGAGTTTCAGGGGTTCTGGAGATACAAATACGGCGTAAGAGACCCCAAGGGCGTATTAACCTCGCTGATGCAGAGGGGCTATCTAAAAACCGGCGGCGCCCCAGAGGCGATGCGGAATGCGAAAATGGACGCTTTGAGGGATTGCTGCCGACAAGCAGGCCTCTCTCCCTCCGGAAAGAAAGACACCTTGATTGAACGGCTAGTAGAATCTGCCGATGCGTCCCTGCTCGAAGCAACGTTTTCTGACAAGTACTTTGCGCTTACGGAGCTCGGAGGGAAAGCTCTCGACGCCGAGGGATACATTCCGTATATCCATCTCAAGCCTATTGACGGCCTCGATATCTGGAATGTCGGCGGAATTGTAAATGCCGGACAAAGCCCCTTCTGGAGAGATGCGATGTGGGGCTATATGAACAAGGAGAGCATCGGATTTGCCTCGGCTGGAAACTACGGCCTTTATGCAAATATGCGGCTGCGGATGAGCGAGTTCGTAGAAGACGAGGGCAGAATCAAGGACGCTCTCAGGCTCGCCGTCGAGGTCGAGTGCATCGACCTAAACGGTGCAGTTAATGGCGGCGCGTGGGACTATGTGGCGGACAAGATAGCCCCATACAAAGACTCTCTTGTTAAATCAGCACCCGGCATCATCAAACGAATTTTCAAGCTCGCAAAACAGGCCGACTACAACGATGAGCGACTGGATGCGCTGATTCTGGAAATAGCTTCAAGACGGTCAACCCCGGTGCAAGTCTTTACGCCAGAAGAGTGCGTACGGATAGTGCATGCAGAAAAGGAAGGGAACACCGCCTTACTCGGAAGACTTTATTCGAAGGCCCAGAAACGGCTAAAGGGTGAAGCCTAGGCCGCGCAGATCGCAAAGACCTGTCGCGCATAGCGCGGCCGATCTTTGCGACCTCGCGGCACAATCCTAATCGTTCGCGCCCGCAGCGCCACTCGCTGGATGATTCGTAGCACCGTGGGGAGGGTTGCGGAGAAGCCCGAGATAACGCTCTTTGAGGTCGGGCATGGCGATGCGTCCGGGGTCGGAGCCGCGATACGCCATGTTCATCCACTCGCGCACGCTGTACTCGAGGATGAGGGGCTCGGGCCAGTCCATCTTGTTCGCGCTGCGCACGGTGTTGGGCGTGACTTCCCATTCGCCCAGCTCCGCCTCGAGCAGTTTCACGTCCTTGACGAAGGCGTTCTTGGACTCCGGCCTACCGGAAGGGTTGAACCTCTCCATCCAGCGCCGGTACAGGTCGTACAGGAACTGCCACGGCAGCAGGTCCCACGATGCCTCAGGCAACACGTCCTCGAGGAACTGACGGACGGCATCGTTGTACCCCTTGAAGTCGGCGAGAAGCTCGCGACATGCCTTCGGCTCGTCCAGTTCGTAGTAGTCCGTCTCCGCGAGAACGTGGTACAGCACGTATTCGAGCACATCCCGCCTGTTGAGGTAATCGCTCTTGATGTACTTGCGCTCGCGCCCCTCGAACGACTTGTTCATGGGAACGACCAGCAGGCGCCGGTACATGGAATCGGTCTTATCGCGGAGCTTGGGAAGCTCGTTGATGCACTGAATCATGAACCCGTTGAACTTGAGCGACACCGCATCCTTGAACTTCCGGTCGACGAGAAACGGGTCGCCCGTGATGATTGACTTCAGGGCGGCGGCATCGTCGAGGTAGGTGCCCGTGTCGTTCTCGTCGGTGATGATAGCGGAGACGCGGGTCAGCGGCTCGAGCATGAAGTTGTGCCCGAAGTCCTTGAGCTTGATGGAGGCGCACGCCTCCGGCCCGCAAAGGTTGCGGGCGAGCGTGCAGAACGTGCCCTTGCCGTTGTTCCCCCTCGTGGAGTACAGCCAGGCACTCTTGTTCCAGCGGACATTCGGACGGATGACCGCCCCGAGCAGCTGCCAGAGGAGGCGAACCGTCTCGGGGTCATCCGAGAGGGAGTCCATCCAAGACGCCACGTCCCAATCGGTCCCGTCCTCGTCGTTGTGGATAACGGGGCTGCGCGCCCCGTCCACGTAGTCGACGTCTATCTTCGTGGTGAAAACGAAATCCGGGTCGAAGCCCAACAGTAACTTGCTCCCATAGTCGTACACGCCGTTCTTCACGGGGACGAGGTCCGCATCCTGACAGCGCATCACCCTCGGGCACTCCGTCCGCAAGATCGTGACGACCTCATCGATGCCCCGTTTTGTGATCGTCACGTTATAGCGGCGGATGAGGGCCCGGAGGTTGTCGCGCCTTATGTCGTAGCACCCGGCGAGCCGCCCCTCGGTCTGGTACACGCCAATCTCGTAGTTGCCATCCTCCTCCCTGTCCGAGAGACAGATGAGCTTGGCGTGGTGGACGTACTTGATGGCGAGCGCGACCTGAAGCGGTAGCAGCGTCTTGAGCTTGGAGAGGCACTCGCTCGGCGGCTTCTGCTCGGGATAGGCCTCCTTCTTCGGCGCTCCCACCGGGGCGCTCGGGTCGCGCGGGCCGAGGTTCCATTCCTCGATTGCGTTGTTCGTCGCCGCGAGCAGCTCTCGCTCGACGGTGAAGAACGGCGGCGGACAGTCCGCGTCGAGCCCAGAGAGGTAGTCCTCGCTCACGGTGTGGTACAGCTCGTTCGGGGTTAGTTCCATTCTTGCCTCCTTGAATCGAATTGGATTACGGGATTTGTACCGCCCGAAAACAGGTGCGTAAAGGGGTGAATTTGTGCAAAACAGCAGGTCAGGGCCATATCTGTTCATATATGAACAGATATGGCCCTATGTGTTTTCCGTGACGCTCGGGGCCCGAGAGGCCGGGAGGGGCTTTGCCACCCCGCTATCCTTCCGTCTCTTGCCCTCCAAATCGGCCGTACAGGCAGGGCGAGAGACAGACGGTAGGGTCGGTAGGCCTCTTTCCAGATAAGACGAGAGCACAGGAGCTAGGCAATCCCACCGTGTACTTCATCTGTAATGCCTTGGCGGGAAGGGCTACCGAGGCTACCGGGACAGCCCTGAGCCCCAAGTCTCAGGCGAAAAGGGTGCCGCCCGTTCTGTGGGCATGGCGGCAAGCGAGCAGCCACGGCGGCAACCAGACCCCGGCCGGGCCCTCTCGTCATAGAATCCGGGGCGTCATGTAGCTTCCGTGTACTTTTTTGCCCCAAAAGCAGGCTCGGAGAGGGCGGGGTGCCCGGCCTCGCCCTGCCCGTCGGTCTCCCCGGCAAACGCCGATCAATCTTTGCGGATTGAGCGCCGTTTGACCGTCGCCGCCCGTCGGGATACGTTCGTATTAGCCGTTTATGGCCGCGTGCAATGACGCCTCGATGCGTTATCACGGGATGCATGTGAGGCCGCCCATGGCCTCTTAAGAGATTGCCCGGGGAAGAGAGCCGCCCCACGCCGCGTCCGGCGCACCAAACCCGCGCGGGCCACGCAGGGCCATTTGACCGCCACAGGTCGGCTCGCGGAGCCACGAGCTCCGCACGCTGAGGAGCGCGGGCGCGCGTATCGTGCCCGATGGGCGCGCCTCCCAGCTCGGCCGCACGCCGCAATCGTCGGCGTGCCTGACGCTGGGAGGCGTTTTCATGACAAGGGTTGTGTACGTTCAGAATCACGACAAGGGAATCCTTCCCGAGAAGCAAATCGCGGTCACCAACGGAGCGGCCGCACGGATGCTCGGCATCAGCCCCCGCACGCTCTCCAATTGGCGCGTGCAGGGTCGCGGGCCCAAGTACATAAAGGTCGGCTCCCACCGCTCTCCGGTGCTGTACCGCGTATGCGATATCGAGGCTTGGCTCGACTCCCATCTGGTTGAGGGCGACGGCAAGACGAGCGCAGGCGCTCGTCGGTAGGCAACGCGCAGCCAAAGAGAAAGGAGACCCCATGCCGCGCGTTGCACTCGAACCGGGCCAGAACAGCATCGAGCGCGCCGCCATCGTCAAGACCGACGACGGCGGCTACCGGATGCAGTGGAGCGTACGCCTTATGAACGGGCGCATTCTAAACAGGACCACCAAAGGGAAGTGTTCGAAAGGCGAGCTTCGCAGGCGCGCGCACGCCAAGGCCCAAGAGCTCATCGCCACGTCTGGAGGGAGCGTCTCCGCTTGGAGGGGCTCCTCCTCCATGAGCGACTTTATCCGTCAGGAAGTCTTACCGAGCATCGCCGCGACCGACGATTCGGTTCTGCGCCCCCGGACGAAAAGCAGCTACAAGCGTGTCCTCGAGCTTTCCGCAGAAGCGCTCAAGGGATTCCGAATCGCGGATGCCGTGCGCCCGCGTAACCTCGAGGAAGCACTTGCTGGCATTGCAAGCCGGAACGGGACCGCAACCGCGCGCCAGTGCTCCAAGACGATGAGCAAATACGTCTTGGAGCCGCTCGTGCGCGACGAAGTGATTGCGTACAACCCGCTCAAGAGCTTCAAGCCGCGACTGCCGGAACACCGTGCCACAAACAAGGCCCCGGGCGGTCAGGCGCTCAGCCCCAGCGAGCGCGAGCGGGTCATTGTCTACCTGCTCTCCATCGACCCCACCGACGTTGCCCCACCTAAGAGGGGCCGCTATTCCGCCGAGGATAGGAGCAACCTGCGCCGCGCTGTTACGGAGATCACGTTGCTTCAGGCAGCAACTGGTCTCCGCATCAACGAGGCGAGGACGCTCGCACGGGGGAACGTGGGCGAGAAGGACGGCCTGCTCACCATCACCGTCACCGAAGAGACCTCGAAGACGCACAAGGGGCGCACAATCCCCGTGCTGGACGAGCGCGTTGCCGAGCGCGTACGGAAACGTCTCGAGGAGGCTGGGAAGGCACCAGATGCGCTCTTGTTCCCCGCTCCCGCCGCTCCCGGTAAAGAGTGGGACTTGAACAACGCCGAGCACGCCATCAAGAAGCTGTACCACGAGCTTGCCGATGCTTTGGACATTCCCCTCTTGAACGAGGTGTCCACTCACGTGTGGCGAGCCACGCTCAATACCGAGTGGCTGAACAAGGGAGTTCCGGAAATCCAGCGCGCGGCGTACTTCGGCCACAGCCCGGAGGTCAACAGGAGCTACTATACCGACCTCACCGACATCTCGCCTCTGGTGGAGATGCTTCGGCGTCCTGAAGGCGCAAAGTAATGAGTATGGTAATGAGTATCAGCGTGATTTACGGTGATTTATATGACCACAGAGCGTATCCGAATACCGCAAAATACGCATCATGAGCTGGGAGGATATAAAGGTTGACCTCGTGATACGAGAAGCGTCCCTCGCTTGCCCGGAGGTCGTTGGTTCAAATCCAGCCCCCGCGACCATGAACTTGCAGGTCGGAAGCTTGAAATGGCTTTCGACCTTTTGTTTTTCAGGGACAAGAAGCCGGCTTGGGACCAATATGCGGGCCATAGGGAGCTTATAACCCTAAAAGCACGTGGCTCGATCGCAATCGATACCGTACCGGCCATAGGCCAACAGGGTATCCACGTTGTCCAGCTGCGTCTTACGGCGCTGTTAAGCACGCCCGTTTCCACCTGAGAGGGCACTGCCAAGCCACCGCCTTCGGTCTATCCCAGGATGCCCAAAGCGACGAACGCTGCAGCTTTTAAGGCCTCCGCTCCCGCCTTGTCTGCCGAGGTAGGAGCGCCGGACGCATGAGGTTCACCGCAGGGAAGACCCTGATTGGCACAGCGCGTTCTTTCGTCGGCTCAAAGAGTCCTGACACCGGCCGTTGGAGCGATTCCGGCGAAGCGCTTCTGCAGCGAACAGGCCCTTACTTCCACGTCCACTCGCAAGACACTGCCTGGGCGCCCAGTTCGAAGTGGCAGCGGACGATGCCGAGGTCGATGCCGGAATAGGAGCCGCCCGTGGCTTCGGCGCTCACGACGTTCCCCTCGTGCAGCGTGATCAGGAACTTCTGTTGGTTCATGGCCGTCGGCGCCAGCTGGGCGGCACGCATGCCGGCAGCGAACCAATCGGGCATCTGCCGGCCTTCGGGAATCGCGCACAGGCGCTCCACCGGCTTGGTCTTGCGCGGTTTGCCCTGCGTGGTGCCAAAGCCCAGCGAGATGACGCACACCAGCTTCTCACCCGGCTCGATTTGCGCCGCACACTTCTTCTTGCTGAACGTGAGCGCCACCCAGCAGCTGTTGAGTCCCAGGCTCTGCGCCAAAAGCACCAGGCGCTCGCCGTAGTAGCCCACGCGTTCCTGCAGGTCGTTTGCCGGCTTTCCCACCAGCGCCAGGTAGTTGCGCACGCCGGAAAAACTGCCGTACTTCGCCATCATGCCGCCGAACGCGCCCGGCTCGTCGCAGATCAGCTGCATGTGCAAGTCGCCCTCGTGGTTGCACTCGGCAAGGACGGCATTCAGCGTGTCGCGCACGTCTTGCGGAAGTGGCTTATCGGTGTAGCTGCGTACGGAATGCCGCGCCTCCAGCGCTTCCAGCAGATCCATTGTTTGCCCCTTGCGGCCGAGGCCTTACAGTCCCAGCGCTTTCTTCAGGGCGGAAACGCGGCGGCGGGACACGGGGATCTTCTCCTCCACGCCGTTCAAGGTGAGCAACAGCGTGCCGCCCGAAACCGACTCGATTTCCTCCACCATGGAAAGGTTCACCAGATAGCCGCGATGCACGCGGAAGAACCCGTGGCCGTCCAGGCGCTTTTCCAGCTGCGCAAGGCTGACGGTGGAGAAGTAGCGGTCCGTGTCGGTCTGCAGGTAGGCATAATCGTCGCGCGCCATGACGAAGCGGATCTTGTCGATGCCGATGAGGATCTTCTTGCCGCCCTTTTCCACGGGGATGCGCTCGGACTTCTGCGCCTGCATGTGCAGGGACACATGTTCGCGCACGCGGGATATGGCCTGCGACAACCGCTCGGTCTCGACCGGCTTCACCAGGTAATCGACCGCGTTCACCTTGAACGCGTCGAGGGCGAATTCGCTGTAGGCCGTCACGAACACCACGGCCGGGGGGAACTTGAGATGCTGCAGGGCCTCGGCCAGCTGCAAGCCAGTGGCCTCCGGCATGTTGACGTCCAGGAACATGACGTCGCAGGGATATTCTTTCAGCTTCTCGATGGCCTCGCGCACGCTGGCCGCTTCAGCCACGACCTCGGTCTGGCCGAGTTCGTCAAGCAAGAACTTGAGCTCGGAACGCGCGGGCGCCTCGTCGTCAACGATGATCGCTTTTAACACTGGAAGCCTCCAAACCCATGCCCGACAAAACCTGCTCTCTCGCGGACATTATAAAGCAAGCGAATGCCAAAGCGTTGGAAAGTCGCGAAGAATACCGGCAAGCGCAAAAGCCCCTCGGCGCCCCACGCGTTCGCAGCGCTCATCACTCGTGGCATGCCCGCGCGCCGCCTGCAGCGTTCCCCAAGCCCCCCCAGCGTCCCCCACGCTTACCACCTGCGGCGTACTCCCTGCTCGCGACACGCGCGCAGCCTGCAAAACGCGCCTTGCGCTCTCAGCTTTCGCGGTCGTCGCAACCATCCACGATGTCGATGAGGTTCTGCTGGGAATTGACGCCGAGTTTCTGATAGATGTGGTAGATGTGCGATTTGACCGTGGCGGGACTCACGCCCAGGTTCTCGGCGATATAGGCGGCATTGCGCCCTTTCGCCAACAGCGGAAACACCTCTGCCTCGCGCGGCGTCAGGGCGTAGCGCTCGGCCACCACCTCGCAGTTCTGCTTGAAGCGGCCAGGACGACGGTCGTCGACCGCCTCGTCGTCCTCCTGGCTGCGCACCAAGCCGGCCGCCGTGCCGGCAGCCAAGGCCAGCATCTCGTCCAACTGTGCCTTCGTCTTGGACTCGTCGCCGCCGTACACGGAAAACGCCGCCACCACCACAATGGCCAACACCACCATGACGAGCGAGAAGGCGACGCCCGTCGTCTGCAACACGAATATGAGCACGTACGCGAGCATCGACCCAAAGAAGAAGCCCACCTGCGAAGGCACCTGACGCAGGGCGAAGCGGTCGACCGGATGCAGGCGGAACTCATGGTTCTCCACACTCGTGGAATACCACGAGAACAGCGTCGTGTGAGCGAGCGCGATGTTAGCCAGGCATGCGCAGGCAATGCGCCCCGGCCCGTCGAAGAAGGGGAACAAAAGCACGCTCGCCACCAGGGGCGGGAGAGATATGCGCTGCACGACGCCCGTGTCGATGTCCACCCGCGGTCCCAGAACGCTCCACAGCAGGGCCAGCAGCGTGCCCACCATGCCGCTCGCCCCGCCGACGAGCGCCGCCTCGAACCCCATCGAGCACAGCTCGATGGACATGAACCCGTATACCACGCCGTGGCAGGCCACCGACAGCGCGGCCTTCCAGGAAAGCGTGGGCGTGCGGCGGTACTCCTTCACCGGCAGCACGGAGTCGCGCGGGATGTGCAGCGACAGATAGGCCACAAGCCCCACCGATCCCACGATGAGCAGGATGATGCCCATCAGGTTGACCCACACGACGCCGGACGAATTGACGATCACGAAAAGCGTGGTGCCCACCACCGACCCCAGCGACACCGTGAGCGGCGTGCGCCGGGCGGGCACCAGGCTGAAGAACACGCACCAGTACAGGGCGATGCTGGCCTGTGCCACGCCGATGAGCACCCAGGCAAGCACCGAAGTGCCGAAGGGAAGACCGCCGAACAGAAGGTTCGCGCACGTGTTCGCCACCGTGACCAAAGCCAGCAGCGACCCCAGCGTGAACAGGCGGTTGCGATGCACGAACACCCAGTCGGCCTTCCACGCCGAAAGCGCGTAGGCCAGCGCCAGGGCAAGCACCGAGGCCACGCGCAGGAAGATCGCCTGCCGCAGGTCGCAGAAAGCAAGCAAGGGGAAAGCCGGAGCGAACACCATGGAAAGCTCCCACCCCAGAAGGCAGCCGAACCCCAACGTGGCCAGGATATGGGTCGAGCGCAACCCATCGTCCACACCCCCGGCGCTAGTGTCGAAAACCGCAGATGACTCGGCCATTTGTCCCCCTTCTCAACACCTCAGTATGATATCGGAATTCACCAGGCATCTCAATTCAACACCAGCAATGGAAGAAAAACACCACCGCCGCCTCCATAATGTCCGTATCGGGCGCAGACGAACGATGCAGGAGGAGTCTGGGCGTCATGCCCAACGCACACCGCATCCCTGCAAAGAAAGCCTGGGCCGGAACGAAGACATGGCTTGCATGGAGAAAGGACGACGTATGTGCTTCAGACCACCTACCGTTGATCAGGGACCTGTCAAATGCCCCCAGTGTGGCGCCGAGGTTGATCCCAGCCTTGACAAATGCCCGAATTGCGGTGCCGTTGCCGCTCCCGCTCCGGGAATGGCGACCCCTCCGGGCGTCCCCCCCGTGCCGGGCGCTCCGGGAGCCCCGGGTGCCCCCAAGGTTCCCAGCGTTCCCCAGGTCCCCAGCGTGCCCAAAGTGCCCTCCGGCCCGAAGCCTCCGGCTCCGACCGCGTAAGCATCTCGGCCGCCGCCCCGCGCTTTTCGTGCGTCGGAAGGCGCGGGGCACAGCTCCGCAAGAAAAGCTCCAAGAGAGGAGAAAGCATGGGGAACAACGTGAAAGGGACGTCCATCATCAAGGGTCTGGGCTTCGACAGCTTCGGCCTGGGCAGCAACGCCTGCACGGTGGACATCGACGAGGAACAGGACAAGATCCTACGCATCCGCCCGTTCCATTTTGACGAACACTACACGCCCGAGCAGCTGAACGCCTGGAAGATAGAGGCGCGCGGCACCACGTTCGAGCCGGGCTTCAAGACGCTCATGTCGCCCTTGTCGCTTTGCTACAAGAAGCGCGTGTACTCCAAGAACCGCATCCCCTACCCGATGCGCCGCGTGGACTGGGATCCCAACGGCGAACGCCATCCCGAGACGCGCGGCACCAGCGGGTACGTGCGCATCAGCTGGGACGAGGCGGCGGAAATCACCGCGCGCGAGATCAAGCGCATGCATGACGAGTACAGCCCCGAGGCCATCCTGTGCGAGATCGACGGCCACGGCGAGACGAAGGTCGTCCACGCCGCGCACGGCTGCATCACGCAGCTTCTTGACCTGTGCGGCGGCTTCACCCTGCAGTCGCGCCAACCCGACAGCTGGGAAGGCTGGTACTGGGGCGCCAAGCACATCTGGGGCATGGACCCGCTGGGCCAGCAGAACCAGCAGAACAACGTCATCAAGGACATCGCCGAGAACGGCGACGCCGTGCTGTTCTGGGGCTGCGACCCCGAAACCACGCCGCTCGGCTGGGGCGGCTACATGGCCTCCCGCCTGTGCTTCTGGTTCACGGAGCTGGGCATCAAGCAGATCCACATTGCGCCCGACGTGAACTACACCAACGCCGTGCATGCCGACGTGTGGATTCCCGTGCTGCCGAACACCGACGCCGCGCTGCAGCTGGCCATCGCCTACACGTGGATCAAGGAAGGCACGTACGACCAGGAGTACCTGGACACGCATGCCATCGGCTTCGAGAACTTCAGGTACTACGTCATGGGCGGCGAGGACGGCGTGCCGAAGACCCCCAAGTGGGCCGAAAAGATCTGCGGCG